>JBBSEZ010000374.1:0-9941 GCA_038239195.1 Gemmatales bacterium | reverse complement strand
GGCCAGAAGCACAAGGACGTGTTTTCCTGGCTCCTGGAGCGCATGCCCGACCTACCCCGCCCCGCCGCGAAACGATCCCGGCCAGCCGCGTAGGCCTGGGCCGGCCCCGGGTGGCTCTGGCCAAATCGAAGGACACAGCCAAAACTTGTTTCCGACTGTTGGGAAGAGCGACTGCGCAAAAACGAAGGGCAAGGTCTTCGACGGGCTGCCAAGCGCCAGTTTGATCGCCGAAAACTACCCAGCGGACGACGTGGAGGGGAACGACGATGCGGGGATCCTGTCTGAGGACAATTACCCTTACAGCGATCAAGAACTCCGTTACATTCTCAACGGAAAAGAGGTCAAGAACCAAAAGGGGCAACTCTCTTCCTATGACAAGCCGAGAGCGCCAGCGTTTATCAATGCAACAGGCAAGGACGGCGACACGGTGGAACAGCGGGCCCAATTCCGGGAGTTCGCACGCCTCCAGATAGGGGATAACTCCGTCAAGGGCTACAAAAATTGGTATCGCATCTCCGATTATTCTCTGTGGCGACACCATGCCAAGTTCAAGAAAGAAAAAGGGAAGTGGAAAAATAACGGGTCTGTTTCTGATAAAACCAATGCGGATTGGTAAGGAGGAAGTGAATGTTTACCCGAGGTGCAATAATCCGACACGGATGGGCTAGCCTGCTGGCAGCGTTGCTTGTGCCCGCCTCAGAGGCAGCCTTGCCCCCTGAGGCCGTGAAGGTTGATCGCGAAGTGTCAGCCTTCGTCAAGCGCCTCCGATCTACGGAGCTCCAGAAGCTCGCTGCGAACCAAGGTAAGCTGTTGACAAGTGGTACGTCTCCACTCGCCCAACGGCATGCCACGCTCTTCTTCTACGACTTGCGCGCGAAGGAAGTGTTGATGGCCGCACTCGCGTTGGAGGATGGGGTTGCGCGGCAAACCGTTCTTCGCGAAGGCATGGACCTCTTCACCGTCGATGACTTGCCGCGCTTGTACCGACTCGCGATCTCGCACCCAAAATTGCCGAAAACTGCGGACGATTTGGAGCATGAAACTTTCATGGAGCTACTAGCGCGAGAAGCCTTCGTCCGGGGCATCAGTGAACACGCCGCGAAACTGGTGGGCGTGAAGGGGCCGCCCTTCCCGGGGTTGCTTACGGCGGACGACGTGGGCCCGCTGACTACCACGCAAAGCTCGTTACGACATTGGTGGCTTAAAGTACTCAAAGAAGCCAAGGCCAAGGAGGATCGGGAAACCAAGGCACCTAGCCCGTCCCGCATCGCCCCAATCCTCCGCGCTATCGACAAGCACATAAGAAAAGAATGACCCGCATCCCAGACGGAACACCCTGAATGCGCCTGCGACTAGTCATGCTTTTGGTAGTTGCCATTCTGCTCAAGTCCGGCGATGAGGCTCAAGGAGGGCCCGTCCACCGCACTGTGTGGGTTGATCCTACGCGCGTCAACCTCGCAGACGAGTCGATCATGGCCCAACTCTTTGCGTTGCCCGTGCAGCGCCTCGTCGTCACCGGTTTCGTCGGCGGGGAGACCATCTTCGCGACCGGCTCTCCCTTGTTCGCGACAATGCCACGCTACAAGGGCAAACCCGATGTCATCGCGGCGATGCTTGCGCGGGCGAAGCGGGAAGGGAAATCCTTCTACCTTGCGCTCGACTGCCTCCGCTGGGTTCCGACGGGCGGGACCGGCCCCGACCTGTTTTCCCGCCACCCGGAGTTGGGCGAGCGCGACGCAAAGCGTAGTTTTGGGCGACCCGGGGGCGCGAAGTACGCCTCTCCTTTTCAGCACAAGGTTCGGGAATCGCTGCGCACGCTTATTGAGGAAGTTGCCATCCGCTACCCCATGCTCGACGGTTTGGTCCTGGATTTTCGCTTGCCTTCCGAGCCGCTGCTGGGCTACAGCGATGGCGCCCGCGAAGCCTACCGCGACGCCAAGGGCATCGACCCTGTCGACGTCCCCTTGGGTAAGGCCCCCGAAGATCTGCAAGAGGCAGGAAAATGGATGATCTGGCGCAACCAAGAGTGTACTTCCTGTTTCCGCGAACTCAGCGACGCCTACCGTGCTCGCTGTCCGACCGGGAAAGTCGCAGCCGTTGCCGCGGCCGACTACTACCGCACGCCTCTCCCGACCCGCTTGGCCGTGCCAATGGACTGGCTCCACTGGACAAGCCATGAGGCTGCCAACGAAATGTTTCTTGAAGGCAATTGGGGGGAAGCCGCTCACAAGGACGGTTTACTCTATTGCAATGAATTGATGGGCAATACCCCCAAGCGGGCCCGCCTCAGTGCGATCCTATTCCCTACCGGGCCCGATCGCTTGGAGGCCCAACTCCGGCCTCTCCTCCTTCAGAATGTTCAAGGGATTGTCTTGCGCGTGGAAGGGCCAGAGCAACTCGCGCACGCTGACCTTACCCTGCGCGATACGCTGCCCCGGCTACAAAGATCGCCCCTGGAGGTGGACATTGTGTTCCTCAAGGCCGACCCGCGCCTCAGGGCGGGCGTGACGGCCGACCTCCAAGAGCCGAAGATCGATGAGTTGCTCGACTTCCTCCGGCAAGCCACGGGGCTGCGGCTCCCTCGCGACGACAACGTGGACCTGAACAAGCCGGTCACCGGCAGCCTCAGCATGCGCCACATGCGGGCCTGGGACCTGATGGACTTGCTGGCCCGGTCCAAGGCGGTTCAAGGGCGGTGGTATCGCGTGGGCGACGATTACCGCCTGGTGGGCGGGGCCCCCCCGTCGCCCGAGGTGCCGGCGCCTCCGCCGTCCCCGCCACGACGCGCCCTCCGCTATTGGTTAGCGGGCGTGGGCCTGGCGGTCCTGGCCGGGACCGGCGCCTGGCTCGCCTGGCGCCGCCTGCGAATGCGGCCCCGCTAACGTCTTGGGCAACCTTCCTCCACCGCGCCCCATCAACCGAGGGCCACGCATGTCCCGCTCGCCGAAATGCGGTAGGCCCGCCCTGACACTGATCGAGTTGCTGGTGGTAATCACCATCATCGCCGTCCTGATCGGCCTGCTGCTCCCCGCCGTGCAGAAGGCCCGCGAGGCGGCCAGCCGCATCTCCTGCGCCAACCACCTCAAACAAATCGGCCTGGCCTTCCACCAGCACCACGACGCGAACGGCTGCTTCCCCAGCAACGGCGGCTGGGACGGCAAGCAGACCATCGCCGCGGTCAACGGCACCGCCATCAAGGTCTACACCTGGGACGACGTCATCCCCTACCCCTATTACTGGGGCATCGGCTCGCCCGACCGCGGCCCCGCCGACCAGACCGGCTGCTGGGCCTACGCTATCCTGCCCTTCCACGAACAGCATGCCCTCTTTCGCTCCGCCGACTACGCCCAGCCCGTCGCGCTGTACCACTGCCCCAGCCGCCGCGCCCCGCTCGCCCTGCCCGCCACCAACGACGTCCACGCCCTCTACAACGGCGGCGGCTGGAAGTGGGCCAAGACCGACTACGCCGCCAACTACTTCGTCGTCCCGCCCCGCCCGACCTGCCTGCGCATCGCCGAGATCGGCGACGGCACCAGCAACACTCTCCTGGCCGGCGAGAAGGCCATGAGCCCGACCAACTACGCCACCGGCAGTTGGTTCTGGGACGAGCCGTTCTTCACCGGCGGCTCCGACAGCACCGCGCGCAAGGGCAACCTCCTCTTCAAGGACTCCAAGGCGCTCGACGACGGCGAGAAGTATCGCGAGAACTGGGGGGCCGCCCACTCCGCCGGCATCAACGCGCTGTTCGCCGACGGCTCGGTGCGGCGACTGCGCTTCGACGCGCCCGCGGCCGTCGTCGCGGCGCTGATGACGCCCAACGGCGGCGAGGTGGTCCCCGCCCTGGAGTAGCGCGAACGGCCCTCGCCCTGGCCCTCCCCCGATTGGAGCGTGCCGCGTGTCCGAGCAAGCCCCTCTGCTCTCCGTCATCGTCCCCGTCTTCAACGAGGAGCGGACGGTCGTGGCCCTGCTCCGCCGCGTACACGACGGGCCCTACCCCCACCCCCAGAAGGAGGTGATCGTCGTCGATGACGGCAGCACCGACGGCACCCCCACGATCCTGGCCGGCTGGGCTGATCGGGAGGGAGTGCTTGCGCTGCGCCACCCGGTCAACCGCGGCAAGGGCGCCGCCGTGCGCACTGGGCTGGCGCGGGCGCGCGGCCGCATCGTCATCGTGCAGGACGCCGACCTGGAGTATTGCCCCGGCGACTACCCGCTGCTGGTGGAAAAGCTGCGCCGCGGCGAGGCCCGCGTCGTCTACGGCTCGCGCTATCTCGTACCCGACGCCGCGCTGCGGTGGGACCGCTTTCGGGTGGCCGTGGCGCTGCTGAACGGGCTGGTGCGCGTGCTGTACGGCCAGAGGCTGACCGACGAGGCCACCTGCTACAAGGCGTTCCTGGCCGAACTGCTGCCGGCCCTCGACTTGCAGGCCGAGCGCTTCGAGCTGTGCGCCGAGCTGACGGCCAAGTTTTGCCGGCTGGGCATTCCGATCGTCGAGGTGCCCATCTCCTACCGGCCGCGCACGGCCGCCGAGGGCAAGAAGATCGGCTGGCGCGACGCCTGGCAGACGTTCTGGGCCCTGCTGCGCTGGCGCTTCGCCCGCTTCCCGCGCCGGCAACCGCATGCGCCCACCATCGGGGAGGCGGCCCCTCCCGGCCGCCTGGATCGGCGCGAGCGGTCGCCCATCGCCCGGCCCCACTTGCGCCGGGTGGAGGAACGGGCGCCTCCGGTTGCGCCGGTACGGGAGGAGGCCCCATGTCCGGCGGAGAGCCACTGAGCCCCGGCGCCCTCGCGTCCCCACCAGGCGCCCGCCGCCGGCGGGCCGGCCACCTGGCCTGTTGCCTGCTGGCCGTCCACGCCGGGCTGCTCGCCTGGAGCGCCACGCGACACAGCCCGGCGATCGACGAGGTCGGCCACCTCGCCGCCGGCCTGAGCCACTGGCACACCGGGCAGTTCGACCTCTACCGCGTCAACCCGCCGTTGGTTCGGCTGGTCGCCACGGCCCCGCTCGCCCTCGTGGGCCTGCGCGAGCCCGAGCTTCAGCTCTCCTACGACCCGCCGCATCGCCCGGAGTTCGTGCTGGGCCGCGCCTTCGTCAGCGAACGCGGCGAACGGGCCTTCTGGTATTTCACCGTGGCCCGCTGGGCGTGCCTGCCCTTCTCCTTGCTCGCGGGCTGGCTCTGCTTCCACTGGGGGCGCGAGCTCTACGGCCCCCGGGCCGGGCTGTTGGCCCTCGCCCTGTGGTGCTTCTGCCCGCTCGTCCTGGCCAACGCCCAGCTCATCACGCCCGACACCGGAGGCGCCGCCTTCGGGCTGCTGGCGTGTTACCTGTTCTGGCGCTGGTTTCGCGATCCGAGTTGGGTCGGGGCCTACTGGCTGGGAATGGGGCTGGGGGTCGCCCTGCTGTGCAAGACCACCTGGGTCTTCCTCTTCCTGCTCTGGCCGCTGAGTTGGCTGGGGCTGCGCGCCTGCCAGCGCCCCTGGCCGGGGCGCCGCGAGTGGGGGCGGCAGGGCGGGCAACTGCTCGCCGCCTTGCTGCTGTCCGTCGGCGTCGTGAACCTCGGCTACCTCCTCGAAGGATCGTTCCTGCCGCTCGGCGACTACCCCTTCACCAGCAAGGCCCTCACGGTCAGCCGGGGCGGTCAGTTCCAAAACCGCTTCGCCGGCACCTGGGCGAGGGGCGTCCCGGTGCCCCTGCCGCGAAACTTCGTCTCGGGCATCGACGTGCAAAAGCGCGACTTCGAGTCGCGCTTCTGGTCCTACCTGGGCGGCGAGTGGCGCCAGGAGGGCTGGTGGCATTACTACCTCTACGGCCTGGGGGTGAAATGGCCGCTGGGGACGTGGGCCTTGCTGCTCCTCGCCACCGGCAGCGCGGCCTTCCTTCGGTTTCCCTCGGCGACCTGGCGCGACGAGGCGCTGGTGCTGTTGCCGGGGCTGGCCCTGTTCGCCCTGGTCAGCTCGCAGACGGGGTTCAACCATCACCTCCGCTACGTCCTGCCGACCCTGCCGTTCCTCTTCACGTGGATGGGGCGATTGGCCGAAGGGCTGGCGTGGGAGAAGACGCGGCTCGGTGCCTTGTTCGTGGCGGTCGCCTTGCTCGCTTCCATTGGCAGCAGTTTGAGGGCCTACCCGCACTCGACGTCCTACTTCAACGAACTGGCCGGGGGCCCGATGAACGGGCACGCCCACCTGGTGGACAGCAACATCGACTGGGGGCAGGACCTGCTCGAACTGAAGCGCTGGCTCGACCAACATCCGGAAAGCAAACCGCTGGGCCTCGCTTACTTCGGCGGCATCGATCCCCGCGCGGGCGGCATCGAGTTCGCGCTGCCGCCCCGGGGGGTTACCGCCCCGGTGGACCTGGTGCGTCCCGAGGCGGCCTCCCTGGGCCCGCGCCCCGGCTGGTACGCGGTCAGCGTGACCCTGCTGCGCGGCTACCGCTTCGGCGTGCCCGACGGCAAAGGCGGCATGCACTACCTGGACGGGCCGTGCTACACCTACTTCCTGCACTTCGAGCCGGCGGCCCGGGCCGGCTACTCGATCTACGTCTACCACCTCGAGCGAGACGAATGCAACCGCGTGCGGGCCGACCTGGGCCTGCCGGCGCTGGAATAGCCACGAGATGAGCCCGGGACGATGGAGCAAGGCGATCGGCATGAAAAATCCTCCCTGTAGGACGGCTCTCCCGAGCCGTCCTACAGGAAAAGTAGTCCTGCCGCTCGCCCAACGAGGTCCGACCATGAAGCACCGTGGGAAGCTGTTCTCCTGCTGGGCGTTGCTGTTCGCCGGGCTGTGCGGCCTGCTGGCGGGCTGCGGCAAGACGAAGCCGGACGGCACCCGGTTGAAGGCCGCCCTCAAGGGCCTCTCGGCCGAGGTGGACACCATCGATTGCCGGGACTTTCCCAAACTGACCGACGCGGACATGGCGCAGTTCGCCGCGATGGAACACCCCGAATACCTGCGCAACCTCATCCTCGACGACACCGGCATCGGCGACGAGGGGCTG
This sequence comes from Gemmatales bacterium, assembly GCA_038239195.1. Taxonomy (GTDB): domain Bacteria; phylum Planctomycetota; class Planctomycetia; order Gemmatales; family Gemmataceae; genus JBBSEZ01. Next base: position 2,938 of record JBBSEZ010000374.1, on the reverse strand, counting down.
AAGCAACTGCCCTGGCTGCCGACGTTGAAGATGCTCTCCCTCTCCAAGACGCGCGTCACCGACGCGGGGCTGGACCACCTCAAGAACGCGCCGGGCCTGGAGTTTTTGCGCGCCGACGAGGCACGCATCACCGACGACGGCCTGCCGAAGCTCTCCCGCCTGACGTCGCTGACCAAGCTGTCGCTGTGGAAGTGCCCGATCACGGACGCCGGGGTAGCGCATCTCAAGGGCCTGTCGCAGTTGGAGTGGTTGAGCCTCGACCAAACCCTTGTCACGGACGAGGGGCTGAAGCACCTGTCCGGCCTGCGAAACCTCAAGTACCTGACCGTGTGGAAGACGGGTGTCACCGACGCGGGGGCGAATCGACTGACCAACGCCCGGTCGGGGCTGAAGGTGAACCGTTGACAGAAGGGGGCAGGTGGTGGGACGGTGGCTCGGGCCGGGGAGCGCCTGGCCGAGCGGCCACGTCTGCCCCATCGCGCGCGAAGAGGCGGGGGCGACCTCCTGGACTGCGGCGCTTTCAATGCCGCAGTCCAAAATGGCCCCCCTTTGCTCTCTGAAAAAGGTAGGGCACCTCGGTAACCTGGGCGAGGGAACTGTCTCGTCCCGAGGGTGCTGTCGTGAGGCGCCTGCTCGGCGGAGGAAAGGCGAATGGGCGACAGGGCCCCATCCTCGGCGTGGGATGGGGGGCCCGAGCCCTGTCGCCCGCAGTCCGCCAACGGCACACAAAGGGAAGCGGCGCACCGTCACCACACGGGCTTTTGACGGAGGCGATCCACCTGATGGAGGAGGTGGCGAGTCGCGATCGCCGTGCTCGTGTCAAAGGCAACCTCGGCGGGAAGGGGAAACCGTTTGCCCACCGCGTCGCCGCTTGCGGCCTGGCGACCGCCGACCCGTTGACGACCTCCGCCTCGTTCTCTAGGGTGTCCACCGATCCGTTGCCGCGAGCGCTCCAGGAGGTGCGACATGCCGGACTGGCTGGCCGAGGTGCTGGGCGTGCTGCTGCGACTGCTGCCGGGCGGGCTTTGGTGCTCGTGGTGGCTGTGGGCGGTCAACTGGAAGAAGGCGTGGCTCGTGCTTGCTCAGGGCGCCTGGGCCCCCGTCGTGCTCCTCGTGCTCGTCTCGGCCTACGTCTGGTCGCGCATTGCCCCGTCCGAGTGCGACTGCCTGCGCCTGGTCGTGGTCCCCAACTTCTGGTGGCAGCTCGGCAGCACGTGTGCGCTCGCGGCCATCGCCCTCTTCTGCGGCTGGCTGCAAGGCAAGCTCGGTTGGGGGCCCGCCGACGTCCACTTCGATCCGCCTCCCCGCTCCGATTCCGCGCACGGGCACCACTGAAACCACCCTCCGGGCGGGCGGGTAGTTGCAGGCACGGAACGCTCCCCTACCCGCGAGGACAACACCCATGTGGGTTCGCCAGTGCGATCTCGACGCCCAGACCGAGGCCCCCTCGCCCATCCCGACGCGCATCGCCTCCAACGAGGAGTTCATTCCTCCGCCGCAGTCGGCGCAGCAGAAAGAGCTGGAGGCGCGCATCAATGCCCTCGCCGATCCCGCGGCCAAGGCGCTCGGCCTGACGCGGCGCGAGTTCTTCCGCACCGGCAGCGGCTTCGCGGCGGGGCTGATGGCGCTCAATCAGGTCTTCGGCGACTGCTACGAGGTCTCCGCCGACGAGGTGCGCGATCCGCGCGCCTTCGCCGAGAAATGGCCCAAGGACCAGTTCGTGTTCGACGTCCAGACCCACCACGTGGACATTAGCCGCAAGTGGTACGACAACACCGCCGAGGGCAAGGCGGTCTTGCGCTTCTTCCACCTGCTGCGGCGCGGCAAGGACGACAAGGAGGTCCTCGAGAAGCTCAACCGCGTTCACTACGTCAAGGAGCTGTTCGGCGACAGCGACACGGTGATGGCGATCATCAGCGGGGTGCCGACGCGCACCTGGAACAAGAACCCGCTGCCGCCCGACCAGATGGTGGCGACGCGCAAGTACGTCAACGACCTCGCCGGCTCGCAGCGCGTCCTCTCCCACGGCCTGCTGCGCCCCAACCTCGGCAAGCCCGAACTGGCAGAAATGGAGCGCCAGGTCAAGGTGCTCAAGATCGACGCCTGGAAGATGTACACCGGCGCCGAACTGGGCGAGAAGCCCTGGTTCATGGACGACGAAAAGGTGGCGTATCCCTTCTGGGAGAAGAGCCGCAAGCTCGGCATCAAGAACCTCTGCGTCCACAAGGGCCTTCCCCTCGGCCTCTTCAACGAGAAGGCCTGCACTCCTTTCGATTTGGAGAAGGCGGCCCTCGCCTTCCCCGACCTCAACTTCATCGTCTATCACTCCGCCTTCCGCGGTTACTTCGGCACCGGGCGCGGCACCGGGCCGCGCGTCGTCGATCGCAAGACCGAAGACCCGCAAGAGATCCCCTGGGTCAGCGACATTTTGCGCATCCTCAAGAAGAACCCCAGGATCAAGAACATTTATTTCGAGTTGGGCAGCACCTTCAACATGACGTCGGCGTTCGCGCCGGACGTCTGCCTGCACATGCTCTGCCAGATGATTCAGGTCGCCGGCTCCGACCACGTTCTGTGGGGCACCGACTCGATCTGGAACGGCAGCCCCCAGGGGCAGATCGTGCGCTTCCGCCGCCTCAAGATGAAAGAGGCGTTCATCAAGAAGTTCAAGTATGCCGAGTTGACCGACGCGGTCAAGAACCAGATCCTGGGGCTCAACGCGGCGCGGCTGTTCAACGTCAACCCCAAGGCGCGCCGCACGGCCATCCGGGCCGACCGCCTCACGCAACTCCGCAAGGAGTACCTGGAGCAAGGGGCCTCGCCGAGCAATACCGCCTATGGGTGGGTGTGGACCGACGACACCAAAGAGCCGACGACGCCGGTCGGGGATGCGTGAGGGCGCGTTGCAGCGCGCGAAACGGCAAGCAAGCCGCCTCGG
>JBBSEZ010000373.1:0-9944 GCA_038239195.1 Gemmatales bacterium | reverse complement strand
TGATGCCGATTGCTCGCGATCCGCGGCCACTTTACCCACTTCGGGGAGCGGCGAGCCGAGCCACGGCGCGGCGCCACGGGCCGGGGAGTGCCACGCGTGAAGGCGATCATCAGCGACATCCACAGTAACTTCGAGGCCCTCCAGGCGGTCCTCCGAGACGTCGACAAGCACCACGTCACCGAGATCTACTGCCTCGGGGACGTGATCGGCTACGGGCCGAACCCGCGCGAGTGCGTCGATCTCGTGATGAAGTGCAAGATGGTGCTGCTGGGCAACCACGACCAGGGCGCCATGTTCGACCCCGAGGGCTTCAACGGCCCCGCCGAACGCGCCATCTTCTGGACGCGCTCCCAGCTCGAGGCCGCCAGCGAGGGCCGCCAGTCGCGCGAGAAGCGCTGGGAGTTCCTCGCCGAGCGCCCGCGCAGCTTCAAGGAGAACGGCTACCTCTACGTGCACGGGTCGGCGCGCAACCCGCTCAACGAGTACGTCTTCCCCGAAGACATCTACAACCAGCGCAAGATGGAGCGCATCTTCGCCCTCGTCGAGCGCTACTGCTTCCAGGGCCACACCCACGTCCCCGGCGTCTTCATCGAACAGGCGCCCGACGACCTCTATCAGTTCCAGGCGCCCGACGAGATCGACTTCAATCACAAGCTCGATGGCCGCAAGACCCTCTGCAACGTCGGCTCGGTCGGCCAGCCGCGCGACGGCGACCCTCGCGCCTGCTACGTCCTCCTCGACGAGGGCTCGATTCGGTTTCGCCGCGTCGAGTACGACCTGGAAACGACGATCAAAAAGATCTACGCCGTCCCGGAACTGGAGAACTTCCTCGGCGATCGCTTGCGCGACGGCCGCTAACACAACTGTAGGGAACGCCCTCCGTGCCGTTCCGGGCCGCCGCGGAACGCCACGCGCTCCCGCGGAACGCCACGGAGGGCGTTCCCTACAGGTTCGCTCCTGAGAACCACTCATGCAGCTACGCAACCTTCTGTTGTTCTTCCTCTTCGCCGGCCTCCTGATCGGCGCGTACGTCGCGCGCCCTTACCTGTTCCCTCCGAAGCCTGCGCCCGAGCAGCAGGAAGAGGCGGAGGTCAAGCCCGATCCCAAGCCGAAATCGGTCGAGCCGAAGAAGGGGGTGGACAAGCCGAAGGACAAGCCCAAGCCCCCCGACAAGGAAACGACCAAGCTCGAAAAGAAGAAGGGCGGCAAGGAGGCCACGAAGGCACGCGAGTTGGTCCGCCGGCCTCTCGCCGAGAAGAAGCTCATCAAGCTCGGGAGCCGCGACCGCAACTCGCCCTTTCATCTCCAAGTGGTCCTCGATCCGCCCCTGGCGGGGGTGCGCAGCGTCCTGCTCAATCGCTTCCAGCAGGCCGACGAGCGCGGCCTGCCCGTCTGGGACAAGGACGAGGAAGGCAAGAAGTCGGCCCGGCCGTTGATGCTTGTCCCGCCCGAGGCCAACCTGAGCCAGCCGTCGCACTTGCTCTACCACTACGGCAGCGCCGACTCCAACCACCCGCTCGACACGCTGGGCCAGCACCAGCCCCGCACGCCCGAGCCGTGGAAGCTGGTCCAGAAGGTCGTCACCGAGGAAGACCCGAACAACAGTGGCCGCAAGCGCCAGCGCGTCTCCTTCCAGGCCGAGACGCCCGAAGTCCTCATCACCAAGACCTACACCCTGGCGGAGGGGGAATACCACCTCGGGCTGGAGATCAAGCTGGAGCGGCGGACGGTCGGGACCAACGAGGTGCGCTTCCGCTATCAGTTGACGGGGGCGCAGGGCCTGCCCGTCGAGGGGAAGTGGTACACGGGCACGTTCCGCAACGCCCTGATCGGCCGGGTCGATGGTCGCAACAGCGTCAACCGCGATTTGCAGGACCTCCGGCAGGTTGGCCACGGCGAGGGCGGCGAGGAGATCCTCCGGCAGGGCGATTACTTCCTCCGCTATGCGGGCGTGGCCGTGCAGTACTTCGCCTCGGTCATCGTGGTGGACAGCGATCAGCCCGATCAGAAGTTCCTTCGCCAGGCCCGGCCAACGCTGGAGCGAGGCATCCTCAAGGGCCGTTTCAAGGGCCTCGACCCGAAAACGCGAACCATCACCCTCGTGCTCGAGGACAAGACCACCGAAACGCTGCTCGTCCCCGATCGGTTCCTGGGCAAGTTCATGGGCGTGCCCCCGGAGGTGGACGTCGCCATCGTGTACCGTTTCGACAGCTACGACCCCATCTCGAAGACGACCCCGAGGGTGGCCCTCGACGTGCGTGGGGGGGCGGAGCGCGACGCGACGCACGCGCTCTGGGAAGACGACGTCACGGTGCGCGTCTCGACGGACGAGGTGGTGTTGACGACCGAGCCGGTGGTCCACCGCTACCTGCTCTACAACGGGCCCGTCAAGGTGAGCCAGTTGCGGCAGTTGAAGCTCGACGAGGCGCTGATCGCGCGCTACCACGACGACCTGCGCCTCGACACGCTGACGGACTACCAGTCGCCAGGCTGGCCGGGCAAGATCGCCAGCTCGATCTACTTCACCGCCCTGCTCATCAAGTGTACCAACCTCATGCACTGGGTGCTCGGCGTGCTGCACCAGTGGGTGCCCAACTTCGGGCTTTGCATCGTGCTGTTGACGGTGCTGGTGCGCGGCATGATGTTCCCCCTGAGCCGCAAGCAGGCCATCACGGGCATCAAGATGCAAGCGCTGGCCCCCGAGATCAAGAAGCTGGGCGAGAAGTACAAGGACGACCGCCAGGCGCTTGGGGCGGCGCAGATGGAGCTGTACCGCAAGAACGGGGTCAACCCGCTCGGGACCTGCTGGATGCTGTTCTTGCAGATGCCGATCTTCATGGGCCTGTACTACGCGCTACAGGAGAGCATCCTGTTCCGCCTGGCGCCATTCTGGCCTACCTGGGTCGATAACCTCGGCGCCCCCGACATGCTGTTCTCGTGGAGCAAGTCGATCCCGATGATCAGCCGCGACTCCGACTTCGGGAGCTTCCTCTACCTGGGGCCCTACGTCAACATCCTGCCCGTGGTGGCGGTGGTGCTGATGCTCGGCCAGCAGAAAATGATGACGCCGCCGCCTGCCGACGAGCAGCAGGCGATGCAGCAGAAGATGATGAAGTACATGATGGTCGTCATGGGCCTGATGTTCTACAAGGTGGCCGCGGGGCTGTGTCTGTATTTCATCGCCAGCAGCCTGTGGGGCTTCGCCGAGCGGCAGCTCCTGCCCAAGAAGAAGACCGAAGGCGCCACGCCCGACACCGGGCCCACTCCGGGGACGTCGAGCAACGGGACGGCACGCGCGGAGCCGGCGCCGCGGATGGCGCTGCCGGCCCCCAGTTCCTCGACGGCCATCACCGCGTCTGCGCCCCCGAGCGGGGTGGTGAAGGAGCCGACGGGCGTGGGCCGCGGCAAGAAGTCGGCCCGCAACAAGCGCCGGGGGGGCGGGGGCCGCGAAGTGCCCGTCGCGCCGCCGGCGCCCGAGACGAGGGTGGGGAAGTTTCGCCAGTGGTTGCGCGTGCGGCGCGAACGGCTGAGCGAGTGGTGGGCCAACGTGCTCGAACAGGCGCGGAAGAAGTGAGCGGCGAGCTGCGGAACTGATGCACCAGGGTGGAGGGCGGAAATCATGCGCGTGCTGCTGGTGATCGCGGTGGGGATGACGCTGATCGTCGCCACGCCCGGGGCGGCGCAGAGCGGGGGCGGCGCGGAGTATGAGGTCAAGGTGCTCAGCCGGGCCGCGTTCGCGCGCGAGCGCAACGGCAAGAGCGAGCACGCGGTCCGCCTGGAGTTCACCGTCCAGCGCGTGCGCGAGAGCACGGCGGCGCTCGACGTGCCGAGCGACGAGATCGTCGTCTACGAGGAGAACCAGCCCGTCGCCAACCTGGAGATCGAACTGCCGCGCAGCCAGCCGCTGACGGTGGTGCTGTGCATCGACGTCAGCGGGAGCATGGCGCGCAAGGCCGGCGGGGTCATCAAGATCAAGGCGGCGCAGGACGCCGCCTACAAGTTCCTCGACCGCCTCGACCCGCGCTCCGACGTGGGCCTGATCCTGTTCGACCATCAGGTGCCCGAGAAGGGCACGGCGCTGGCGAAGACGCGTCGGCGCGACCCGGCACGCACGCAGGACGTGGGGCAGTTGCGCGCTCAGCGCGAGGACGTGCGCAAGCTGATTCAGGCGTCGAAGCCGGAGGGCGGGACGGCGTACTTCGACGCGACGATCGAGGCGGTACGCATGCTCAAGGGCATCAAGGGCCGCAAGGCAGTGGTGCTGATGACCGACGGCGCCGACCAGAATAGCAAGGCGACGCTCGCGGACGCGATCGAGGCGGCGCACATCGGCGAGGTGCCGGTCTACACGCTGGGCATTGGCGACAAGGGCAAGAACGAGCCGGTGACGACGGTGATGGTGCTCGACCGCAGCGGGAGCATGAAGGACAAGGCGTCGCCGACCGACCCCGACCCGCGCTCGAAGCTGGATGCGCTCAAGGAAGCGGCGGATCGATTCGTGCAGTTGATGAGGCCGAGCCTCGACCCGAAGAGGCCGTCGGCGCAGGTGACGCTGCTGCCGTTCAGCCACGTGATCGACAAGCCGGAGGAGTTCACGACCGACCGGGCGGACCTGCGGGCTCGCATCGGCAAGCTGAAGGCGTTCGGCGGGACGCGCCTGTTCGACGCCACACTGGCGGGGATCGAGGAACTGGAGCTGGCCTCGCCGCCTGGCCGCAAGGTGGTGGTGGTGCTGACTGACGGCGAGGACGAGAGCAGTCGGCACTCGGAGCGCGCGGTGATCAAGCGGGCCAAGGAAACGGGCATCCCGCTGTACATGCTGGGCTTCGGCAAGATCGAGGAAGCGTCGCTCAAGATCATGCAGCAGATGGCGACGGAGACGGGCGGCGAATACTACTACGCCGGGAGCGGGCGGCGGCTGGTCGAGCTGTTCGAGAACCTGTCGATCGCGATCCACGACGACGGCATCGACGAGCCCTCGCTCAAGAAGCTGGCCGAGGACACGGGCGGCACCTACACGCACATCAGCGAAGCGGACAAGCTGGAGTTCGTGCTGGAGAAGCTGGCGGAGACGCTGCAATCGACGTACCGGGTGACCTACGCGAGCGTGCGGCAGGTGTCCGACGGGACGGCGCGCGACATCCAGGTGAAGATCGTCCGCGGCGGGGTGGTGCTGAGCACGGGTGGCCAAACCGAGGACGTGCGGCGGGGCGTGGTGGTGCCGCACATGGACGCCGTGGTCTACCTGATGTTCCTGGGCTTGCTGGGGTTGCTGGTGTTCGCGCCGGCGGGGCTGAAGCGGCTGCGCGGGGCCAAGGAGGCTTGATCCCCAGCCGACAAAGAGGAAAAGGAATTAGCCACAGATGGACACAGATGAACGCGGATAAGACAACAGAGGACGAAGGATCGGGGAGCTGCTCTGCTCGCTTTCATCCTTTCTTCCATCTGTGTCCATCTGTGGCTAATTCCTCTTCTCTTCTCGGTGTCTCTGGAGCTCAACTCTCGAGTTCCTCATGGTCGCGCAAACGCACGACGTCATCGCTGCCCTCTCCTCTGCCCCCGGCCCCGGCGGGCGGGCCATCGTGCGCCTGAGTGGCCCTGGCTCCGCGAGCGTCGGCGGCGCGGTCTTCACCTCACCCACGCCACTAACTCCGGGTCAACGCTCCCTGACCGCTGGCGCGGTGCGCCTGCCCGGCGTGGCGGCGCCCCTGCCGGCCGACCTCTACTTCTGGCCGGCCCCGCGCAGTTACACGGGCCAGGACATGGCCGAGCTGCACGTGATCTCGTGCCCGCCGCTGGTCGAGCGCCTGCTGGGGGCGCTGTTGCAGGCCGGCGCCCGCGCCGCGCTGCCGGGCGAGTTCACGCTGCGCGCCTTCCTGGCCGGCAAGTTCGACCTGACGCGCGCCGAGGCGGTGCAAGGCGTCATCGAGGCCGGCTCGCGCGCCGAGCTCAAGTTGGCCCTCGGTCAGCTCGCCGGCGGCATGGCCCGCCCGCTCCAGGAACTGCGCGACGACCTGCTCAACCTGCTGGCCGACGTCGAGGCGGGGCTGGACTTTGCCGACGAGGACATTCACTTCGTCGGCCAAGAGGAAACGCTGCTCCGGCTGGGTCGTGCTCTGGCGCAGGTCATGCTGGTCGGCAAGCAGCTCGACGCCCGCGCCGTCTCGCAGCGCCCGTTCCGCGTGGTGCTGGCCGGCGAGCCCAACGCCGGCAAGAGCCGACTGTTCAACGCCTTGACGGGGGGGGAGGCGCTCGTGAGTGCGGAGCCGGGAACGACCAGAGACTACCTCACGCGCGCCCTCTCGCTCGGCGAAGTGACGGCAGAGCTCGTCGATACGCCCGGCTGGCAGGCGGGCGCCGACGCCATCGCGGAGCAAGCGCAGGCGCTTGGGCGAGAGCAGGCCGACGACGCCGACCTTGTGGTTCTGTGCCGCGCGGCGGACGAGCCGCGGAATGAGGGAGGGGGCGCGTCCTACTTGCAGGTGGCGACGAAGTGCGACCTGGCGCCGGCCCCTGCTGGCTGGCTGGCGACGAGCGCCGTGACGGGGGCGGGGCTGGGGGAGTTGCGGGCGCTGATCGCCGAGCGCGCCGGCGCGCACCGCCAGCCGGCGCTGGCGCCGAGCGCGAGCCGGTGCCGGCACCACGTCGAGAGCTGCCTGGGCCACCTGCGGCGGGCCCATGCCGTCGTGCTTTACGAAGACCCGCCCGAGTTGCTGGCGCTGGAGCTGCGCGAGGCGCTGGAGGAACTCGGCGAGATGGTGGGGGCGGTGTACACCGAGGACTTGCTGGATCGGATATTCAGCCGATTCTGCATCGGGAAGTGAAGAGAGCTCGGGAGGAGGTGCGCTCGTGCCGATCGAAAACTTGGGAACGCTTCTCGAGAACATCGTCCTCGTGGAAACGGCCCGCTTCGTGATGAACCGCACAGCAACGAGGGGCCCAATCGAGTTCGTCAACAGTTTCGCCATGCCACCGATCTCGGAGTGGCGAACTCCAGTTTCGAGCGGGTGCTTCAACCCGGCGCGGCGCCAAACGCTGCATGGTTTGCCACCCTTGCCCCCCCAAGGCTATGCGGGCCTGTTTCGCACCTTGACCGCGCCTCCTCCCTCTCCGGGGGAGGGACCGAGCGGTGCGCTACTGGTCGGGTTGCTGGCGCGAAGGATGGGCGTCCCTGTGCGTTTTTGGCTGAATGATTTGGCCAATGGCGCCCACTATCCCGGCACAATCGCCGGTCTACAGGAATTTGCCCACATCTTGCAAACGTTCGAGCCGGTCGGCCCTGACCCCGAGGAAGTTGTCGTCTGCGCCCAGCCGTACGACGTCAGCCTAGGCCACCTGACGCAAACTCTGGCCAACTGGCACGAGAGGGCGCCTGCCGCCGGACGAATCGCCTTTCTTGACCCCAACCGCTACCGCACCCAGAATCGGGTTCCGGGACAGCCGGAAACGTCAAGCCGTGACCACCGTTCGTGGCTGCGCCTGGTGGCCCAATACGCCCCTGTCTTGACCGCCGCCGTTCACTTTACGGGACACCGCTTCTGGGCCGATCTCGAAGGCGAAATTGCCGCTCTGCGCGAGGACGCTACGCTTTCCGACTATCACTCATCGATCACGTTCTCACACAATTATTACACGACAACGGTCTCGCTCCGGTATCGAGACGGCCCGGAGGAGGCCCTATCTGGTCGTGCTGCGTTGATCGACGCCGTTCGGCGAAGTTGGCGAGAATGGGGTCAGGTGACGGGCGGGCCTTGTATTCTACGAGTGGATGAACTTCGCGATGGCGGTCACCTCGTCTGAGATGAAGGTGTTCTCTCTGTTCGAGAGGCTGTGAAAAGATGGTTGGGCGATGATGGAGCGCGCCGCCCTCCTGTTCCGTTGTGCCCTGGCGAGCGGGGACTGACGCCCCCACTCACCTTCGCCGAGCCCGTTGCGCCCTCGCCCCCCTCGCGGTTGCTCTCCTGAGGGGCGCCGCCCCGTCTTGACGCCTTCCGCGCCGACAAACTAGGATGAGGGCGAACGGACGGTCCCTGCCATAACCCCGAGGACGGGCTTTGATGTACAAGCACACCTTCCAGCGCCACAAGACCCGCGAAGTGCGCGTCGGCAACCTCATCGTCGGCGGCGACAACCCCATCTGGGTTCAGTCGATGACCACCCCCGACACCCACCTTCTCGAGGAGACCGTCGCCGAGATCCACCGCCTCGAAAAGGCCGGCTGCGAGCTCGTGCGCGTCACCGTCCCCAAGATCGAGGACGCCGCCGTGCTCGGCGAGATCAAGCGCCGCATCAAGCTCCCCCTCATCTGCGACATCCACTTCGACTACAAGATGGCCCTCGCCGCCCTCGATCATCCCATCGACAAGATCCGCATCAACCCCGGCAACATCGGCGGCTACGACCGCTATCGGCAGGTCATCCGCAAGGCCAAGGACAAGGGCATCCCGATGCGCATCGGGGTCAACGCCGGTAGCCTCGAGCGCGAGATGGCCATGAAGTACGGCTTCCCGTGCCCGCCGGCGATGGTCGATAGCGCCCTCCGCTACATCGAGATCGCCGAGGCGGAGGGCTACCACGACCTCATCGTCTCGCTCAAGTCGTCCGACGTCATCACCGCCGTCGAGGCTTATCGGCTCTACGCCAAGCAGGCCAACTACCCCACCCACATTGGCATCACCGAGGCCGGCAAGGCGCCCTACGCCGTCACCAAGTCGGCCTGCGGGCTGGCCCCCATCCTGCTCGACGGCATCGGCGACACCATCCGCATCAGCCTATTAGGCGACCCAGTCCCTGAGATCGCCGCGGCGTTCGACATCTTGCAGGCCACGCAGCGCCGCGTCCACAAGCCGGAACTCATCTCCTGCCCGACTTGTGGCCGGCTGGAGATCGACCTCGAAGGCATCATCGCCCAGATGGAGAAGCGCCTGGAGGGCCGCAAGACGCCGATCAAGGTGAGCATCCTCGGCTGCATCGTCAACGGCCCCGGCGAGGCGCGCGAGGCCGACCTGGGCATCGCCGCCGGCAAGGGCAAGGGCGTCATCTTCAAGCGCGGCGAGATCATCCGCCACGTGCTGGAGAGCGAGATGGTCGATGCCCTGGTCGAGGAAATCGACAAGTGGGAGATCGAGGAGGCCGCCAAGGGCCCCGAGGCGCCGGCCGAGCGGAACGGGCGGATGCGCTTGCCGGTCGTGACTGCCTGATCGGCCCACCGCCCGGAGGAAGAGCCATGTCCGGGAACGCCCCGCCGCTGGTCCTCGACGGCGCGCTGCGCGTCCCGGCCGGCGTCGGCGATCTGGAGTCGTTCCGCCAGTGGGCGCGGTCCGAGGAGGCGCCGGATCACGTGCGGCTCGCCTGGCTCGCCGGCCTCCTCTGGGTGGACCGCACCAGGGAACAGGCCTACACCCACAACGACGTCAAAACGGAAGTGGCCCGCGTCCTGCACGGGCTGGCCCGCTCCTCCCGGCAAGGTCGCTACTGCGTCGATGGCATGCTGCTCAGTAACCCTGCGGCCGACCTCTCCACGATCCCGGACGGTTTGTACGTCTCCTTCGCGGCCCTCCAGGCCGGGCGCGTCCTTCAGGTGCCGGGGCGCATCGCGGGGGTGGTCGAGTTTGAGGGCTCGCCGGACATGGTGCTGGAAGCGGTGAGCGAGTCGTCGGTCGAGAAGGACACCGTCCGGCTTCCGGCGCTCTACCAGCAAGCGGGCATCCGCGAATTCTGGCGCATCGACGCACGCCAGGCACTCCGCTTCGAGATCTTCCAGCTCACCGACGCCGGCTACGTCCCCACGCAAGAGCCGGACAGCTAGTACATGACCGGCCGAATCCATCAACCACAGGTGAGCGATGTTGCCCAGCCTTCCAAATCTGCGACCGTCCCGGATTCTAGACCTTCAGCACCTGGCCGGTGAACGTCCAGCGGAAGGGCTTGGCCAATACTTCGTT
>JBBSEZ010000372.1:0-9953 GCA_038239195.1 Gemmatales bacterium | reverse complement strand
CAGCGCCGCCGGGCGCCGAGGGCCCGGCCGGGCGCTGCGATGGGTTGAGGATAGCAGATGGGAGGGGGGAGGGGAACGGGCGGGATCGGGGGAACGCTAAGCCGCAAGCGGCGGCCCTTGGAGGTTCGCCGCGTGCGGCTTAGCGTTCGGGCCCCCGACTCAGCGCGCCCCCTTCTTCGCCGCCGGATCGATCTTCTTGAGCGCCTGCCCTGCGGCCTCGCGCACGTCCTCGTCCTCATCCTTGAGCCTTTCGCGGAGCGCCGGCGCCGCCGCCCTCGCCGCCGGGCCGATCTTGCCTAGGGCGAGGGCGGCCTTTTCGCGCACGAGCTCGTCGCGCGCTTGCAGCGCCGCGATCAAGGCCGGCACCGCCGCCTTGGCCTCCGGGCCGATGTCGCCCAGGGCCCGCGCACAGGCGGCCCGCACCCGCGTCGAGCCGAGCGCCCAGGCCTGCACCAGCGCCGGGTCGGGCGGTTTGGGCTCCCGCCGGTCGAAGGGCAAGAGCAAGGGAAACAGCGGAGAACATGTGCTCCCTGCCTTGCAGCCCCGCGATCAGGTCGGGGACCGCGGCCTTCGCGTCGGGGCCCAACCGCCCGAGGGCGCTCGCCGCGGTCACGCGAATCCCAGGGGCCCTGTCGTTCAAGAGGGTGATGAGGGAAGGCACCGCCTCCCTGGCGCGCGGGCCGAGGAGCTTCAAGGCCAGCACGATCTCCTCGCGCACCGCGGTGTCGGGGTCTTCGGTAGCCTTGACGAAGACGGGGATGGCTGCGGCGGAGACCGGCACCATCATCCCCAGGCCGCGGATGGCTCGGGCACGCACCGCCGCGTTGGCGTCCTTCGCCAGCCAGAGGCAGGAGGAGAGCGCCTCCTTGGCTGCCGGACGGACCTGGAGCAGCGTGTCGAGGGCCAGCCGCCTCGTCTCGGCGCTCTTGGACTTGCAGGCCTTGACCAGCGAAGGGACCACCGTTTTCGGCTCGGGGCCGATCTTCACGATCGCCGCTCCGGCCGACGCGGCGAGCTCGGAGCCGTCTCCCTCCAACGCGTCGAGGAGCCCGGGCACGGCGGTCTTGGCCGCGGGGCCGATCTGGCCCAGGGACTCGGCCGCGAACCTCGCCGTGGCCCACTGCCCCTCATCCTTCAGCGCGGCGACCAGGGCGGGGACGGCCCCTTTCGCCGCCGGGCCGAATGCTCCCAGCGCCTTGGCGGCGTAGGCGCGGACGCCGCTGTGCTCGTCTTTGAGCGCCGCGGTCAACGCCGGGACCGTCTTGTTCGCGTCCGAAGCGATCCACCCCAGAGCGACGGCCGCCATTAGGCGGTCGTTGACGTGCTCCCCTTTCTTCAGCACGTCGATCAGCGGCCCGACGACGCTTTTCGCGTCCGGGCCCATCAGGCCGAGCGCCCGCAGGGCGTTCGTGCGGACGTGCTCGTCCTTGTCGTTCAGCGCGGCGCCGAGGATGGCCGGGATGACAACTTTGGCGCCGCGGGGAATGTTGCCCAGGTCGAAGGCGGCCTGCCGACGAACGAGGACGTCGGCGTGCTTCAACGCCTTGGCCAGGGCGAGGGCCTTCGCGCGAGCCTTGTCTTCCGGGGCGGGGGCGCCCTCGCAACGAGGTTCGCTCAGGGCCGACGCCAGGAGCAGGGCCCCAACCGGGACGAGCAAGAGTTTGTTCATGGGAGCGTTCCTCGCGCTGCGGTGAACCACAAGACACTACCGCCCCCTGCGCGGGAAGCGGACGTAACTGACCGTCGTCTCCTCGCGCCCCCCGTCCTGGTACTCGAGCTCGATCTCCTCGCCGTTGGCGCGGAGGACCTTGGCGGGGTAGTAGAGCTGCGGGCCCTTGTCGCGGCGGCTGAAGAGCAGGTCGCCTTTCTGCACCCGGACGGGTTGGAGGGCATCGACGGGGAGGAGGGCGCGGTCGCCGTCGTCGAACTTGATGAACGCGACGTCGTCGTCGAGGCAGCGAATGACGCCCGGGTAGAGCCACTCCTCCTCCCACGGGGCGAACACGCGGGCGCCCTCTTTCCAGGCGTGGTCGGCCCCGTCCCCGCTCGTGAGGTTGGCGTAGCCGACGTTACCGAGGCGCGGGCCCAGGGCCAGGTCGAGGCGGGCGACGAAGGTGGCCTGGCAGCGCGGGCACTTGACCTCGCGGCCGATGACGCTCACGGGGAGCGTGAGGCGAGACGAACAGGTCGGGCACTTGATCTGGTCCATCGGCGAACATCTCCAAGACGGTGCCAACTTCCCCTTGAGAGGGTGGGGCAACCAAAAAGTGTTGTACGCGCTTGCCGGGCCCCATCAACTGGACACTCGCCGCGCCGCGCGCCGGCCTCCGTCGTCTCGACCGCGCTACCACAGAACGTTGACGGGATACTGAGCAAAGATCGCGTCCGCGCTGACCAACACGGCACCTTCAACATTCGCCTGGGCGATCAGGAGTCGGTCAAACGGGTCTTTGTGCGGCGTCGGCAAGCCCTCGACCGCCAACACGTGATCCAACGTCACGGGGAGGACCTGGACGCCATTCGCTTGCTGCTGGGCGAGGATGGTGCGTAGGGCCACGCCGAGCGCCAACTTGCCCAGTTGCAGTTTGATGAGCATCTCCCAGACACTGACGACGCTGAGCAGGACGGTGTTGGAAGGGGCCTGGAGAAACGCCAAGGCCGCCGCCGAAAGCTTGCTCGGGTCGCTGTCCCACCAGATAAAGGCGTGTGGGTCCAGGAGCCCTTTCATGGCTTCCCTTCCCAAAAGTCCTCTGGCAAGGGCGCGTCGAAGTCCTCCGCGGCGACGATGGCACCGCTGTGCAGACCGGCCGTGCGACCCGAGCCAGGCGCCAGGGGAACGAGCCGGGCTTTCGGGACGTGGTTCTCCGTCACGATCACCTCTTCCCCCGCGGTCGCCAACGAAACGACCTCCGCGAATCGGGCCGGCAACTCTCGCACGTCAACGGTGGTCCTCGACATCGTAACCTTCCTCCGTCGCGAAACTCGGTCGGGTGGGCCCTCGAATCGTGTTCGCCCGCGCCGAGGCCCCATAGCTGCCCGGTCAACTCACCAGGCGTCGATTCCGGCCCCGCCAGACTCACTCACCCCACGTCGCACACCACCAGCCCCTTGTCCCCCGCCACCGCGAACGTCCACCCGTCCGGCGCGAACGCCACCCCATTGACCCCGCCGACGCCGAAATCGAACGTCGCCCGCAGCGCCCGCGACGCCACCTCGTAACACTCTACCGTCCCGGGCCGCCCACCCGCCAGCAGCAATTGCCCGTCCGGCGAGACGGCCAGCGCGGTCACCGCCCGCGCCCCCGTCTTGATCCGCCACGGCTTGCGGTGCTCGGTCGCGTCGGCGAAGTGGAGGAAACTGTTGGCGGCGATGACCAGTTCCTTGCCCGCCGAGACGAACGCGATGGCTGCGGCCCACGACGATTGGAGAGGATAGCTGAATCGCTCGTTGCCGTCGGGCTGGTCGAAGAGCGCTACGGCCCACTCCCGAGTGAGCGCCAGGGCGGTACCCGCTGGCGAGAAGGCGACGGTGTACGCCGTGGTGTCCGCGAAGTCGGCGTCATCGAGGAGCGTCGGCAGGCGCCACCAGTGAGCGCCGGCCCCGTTCACGCACCCGCCGTTGCCGATCTTCCGGCACGCGGCGGCGAGGTATTGGCCGTCGGCCGAGAACGCCAGCGACCAGATCGAATGGGCCAGGCCCCCCATCTGCCAGACGTGCTCGCCTCGCGCTCGCTCTTCGTCGAGGGCCCAGAGCGCGATCGTGTTCGCCCCGGCGGAAACGTGCTTGTGCCGGCCCGCAGAGGCGAGCGTGTTGCCGTCCGGCGACACCGCCACCGCGTACACCACGTTCGGGGCCCGGATTGTCTGGAGGCACTCCCCTGAGAGCGGGGACCACACCCGCACCGTTCGGTCCGAACCGCCGGAGACGAGCCGCCCATCGGGGGCGAAGGCGACGGCGCGCACGTCCTTCTTGTGCCCGGAAAGCCAGCGCATGCGATCGCCTCCGAAGTGCGGCGTAGCTGGCGCACCGCCGAGGCCATTTTGGAGTGCGGCGATTCATCGGCGCTTTCTTTTCTTCTCAAATGAGAGGTCGCGCTCGGCGCGACGCCTCCTCTCGGGGTGGGAGAAAAAAGAGGAAAAGAAAGCGCCGATGAATCGGGCGCACTCCAAAATGGCCTGACCGTCTCCGAGAGCCCTTCCCTCACGGCATCTCCTGCATCGCCTCCCCCGCCCCGATCCCCTCGCGCAAATAGCTCCCGCCCCCCGGCAGCAGACACCCGAGGACGAACGCCGCGTAGCAGAGCAACACCCCATCGAGCGGCAGTCGCGGCCCCGACAGCATCTCGGCATGACTCAGCACGTACGGCAGCGGCACGAACACCATCGCCAGCGCCAGCGGCATCGACTCCCAGCGCCAGACGTACGACCAGCGCCAGCCGATCAGGCCCAGCACCAGCATCCCCAGCAGCGTCGCGTGCAGCACCGTTGGGTAGGCGTTCTCCACCCACTCCGGCATCGCCCCCTCCCCCGTCGGCCGGGCCAACCTGCCCGTCGCGAACCACTCCGCGCCCAGGAAGAACGCCAGCGCCGACCGGATGCGCCGGCGCATCGTGTTCGGCCCGTCCTTGGCCTCCTCCGCCACCTTTTTGCCGAGCTCGTCGTAGCGCTTCGGCTGTGCGTCGATCTTGCGCAACTCCTCCTCCGACGCCCTGTCGAGGGCCCTGCGGTAGTTCGGCCCGCCCGTCGCTGCCGGATTGTTGCCGATCCACAGGTGCAGGTAGGCCGAGTCGACGATCGGGAGCGGCTCGCCGAAGACTTGCAGGTTGCGCACGGTCCACGGCGACAGGCCGATGAGGAAGCCGAGGAAGGCGAGGACCGCGGGCAGCCAGCCGCGCCGCAGGTTGCGCGTGCGCAGCAAGAACCACACGATGGCGACGAACGCGAACGGCAGCAGGGCGGCACGCACCAGCGCCAGCCCCGCCAGCGTCAGGCCAAAAAGCAGGCTGCCAAACGGCCCGCCCGTCTGGCTCGCCCGCGCTCCCAGGAACAGAGACAGCGCCAGGAGGAACGTCGCCAGCGTGCCATCGTCGAGGTTGGCGACGTCGATGATCCAGAACGGGTGCAGTGCCGCCAGAAGCCCGGCCAGCGCGCCGACCACCAGGCTGCGGAAGGCGCGGCGGGCAAACAGGAAGTAGAGCGCCGCCGTCAGGGCACCCAGCCCGCAATTCCCCCAACGGAGAGCGCTTTCGAGGCGATCGGCGCTCACGACGTATGCCAGCAGCGCCACCAGGTGCGGATAACCCGGCGCGACGTGGGCGGTGTCTTCCATGCCGGTGGAGAACGGGGCGACCGTCGCGTACACCTGATGCTCGTGGAGGTTGTGGACGAGCAGGTCCAGGTCGGTCGGTTCGGACCGATTCGGGACCTGCCCGGCAAGGTTGGCGTCGAGCTTCGTGCGAGCGTCTTGCACGCGGAGGGGGCCGGCCGTGGTGCCGTTCTCGGCATACGCGATGAGATAGCCGGCGCGAGCCCCGGCGGCGCTGGCCAGAACGAGCACCAGAAGGAGCAGATCGACCCAGTTGAAGCGTCGGATGGCAGGCATCAGGCGGCC
Source organism: Gemmatales bacterium (assembly GCA_038239195.1). Classification (GTDB taxonomy): domain Bacteria; phylum Planctomycetota; class Planctomycetia; order Gemmatales; family Gemmataceae; genus JBBSEZ01. The sequence continues at coordinate 4,343 of JBBSEZ010000372.1, read as the reverse complement.
CTCGCAACAGAGGAGCGACGGGAGGTGTACGGTCAAAACAGCCGACGGCAACCGCCGCCCGCAACGAGGCCCTGGCCCGGCCCGGCAAGGGGGTCAAATCAACTTGCACCCTGGCGCTCGCGCCGCTAGTCTAACCCTGAGAACCGTCAAGCCCAGGACACCGTGGGGAAGAGAGATCATGGCCCGACGTCCGACTCGCAATCGCATGGAGCTCCGCGATCAGTACGAGGCCGCCGAGGCCCGCGAAAAAGAAACCCGCGAGGGCGAGAACGGCGAAGCCGAAGAGGTCGCCGAGGCCGACGGCGAGCCCGCCGTCGCCGCAGAGGCCGCCGCCCCGGTCAAGAAGAAGAAGGCGGCGGTCGTCAAGGAGCCCAAGGAGCCCAAGAAGCGCACCCGCACCGCCAAGATCGTTCGGCAGAAGGTGGTCTGGGTCGTCTTCGACAACTCCAACAAGCGCATCCAGGCCTTCCCCTACAACCAGCGCCAGGACGCCGACGGCCTCGCCACCAAGCTGGCCACGGAGAAGAAGGCCACCTACTTCGTGCAGCCCGTCAAGGAGCCGATCGAGGAGTGACCCCCTTTAGCCGCCGAGCTCTGCTCGGCGCGGGAGCGGCCGCGCCGAGCAGAGCGGCTAAAGGGACTTACTCCGTCACCTGCTTCGTCTTGAGCAGGTCTTCGATCATCTTGACCTTGCGGTTGATGAAGAGCACGTTGTCGAGCTCGAACTGGTGGGCTTGCGCGCCGGACGTCTTGACGATCAGGTCGCCCGACCCCAGGCCCAGGATGCGGTGGCGGAAGATGTCGCCCCGCTGCTTCTCCACCGACATGCCCGCCGAGTCGTAGACCTTTTCCCCGCCGCCGATCTCCGTACAGACCTTGAGCTGTCCCGGCGTGAACGTCAGGTAGATCTGCCGGTCGAAGAGGAGCATCGTGACGAGCCAGGCGATGAAGAGGACCACGGCGATGAACAGGTAGCCGCCCACGTTGATGCGGATGTCGAGGTAACTGGCGCTGCGGACGATGTCCCCCCACCATCCGGCCAGGTTGAGGATCAGCACGAGCGTGATGGTGCCGACGATGACCAGCACCGACCACATGCCGCGCAAGGGGATGTTGGTGATGATGGTGACCAGGCACAGGATCACGGCGAAGGCGACCCCGTAACCGCGCCGGTGGCTGATGTGCAAGCGCGGGTGCATGCTGCCTTTGCTCAATTCGGGATAGGTTTCGCGGTTGAAACCGTGCTTGTCGGGCAGGACGACCACGTCGCGATCCTTGAGGTTCTCCGTCGCCTTGGGCTTGCCCTTGTCGTCCCACTCCTTGACGATGGTCACGTCGGTGGCCTCGGCCAGCACGGCGTCCTTGTTGACGGTGACCATGCGGTCGTTGTCGAACAACGTGAGCAAGGCCATCAGAAAGCCGCCCGCCCAGACGGGCCACCAGTAGAACAGGGTGGAATGGCCGACGATCGTGAGCTCGCGGCGTTGCACCTGGGGAACCAGGGGGACCGCGGCAGGGGCCGGAGGAACAGCGGCAGACATGGGTGGGTTCTCTTGCCGGATCGGGGGGACACGGAGGCCGCCAGGACGTTCCGCCACGCCCTGAAGGAAGCCTGCATCGCGAGTAGGGGCCAAGGCTTGCGCCGCCGCGCGGGCGCCCGGGCGCTCACAAGTTCATTCGCGGCCGGGCCGCCAATCTTGCGACAAACGCCCGGCCCGCGTTTCGCGTGGAGCTCGATGGCAGGCTACGAGAGGGCCCGGAAAACGTCAAGCGCCTCGGCGCGCGCTCCAACCTCGTAGCTCAGCGATGGGCCGTGGCGCGCGTCTCGGCGTCGGGCTTCGGCTCGACCTCCGGGGCCACCTTGACCGGGACGCGAAACGTCGTGTGGCAGCGGTTGCAGGCGTCGGTCAAGCCGGTCAGGGCCCGCCTTGTGCGCGGGTAGTCGCGGGCGCCGGCCGACCGAGCCACCTCCCCGGCGGCGCTGCGCATCTCCATGCCCAACTTCATCCAGGTATCGCGGCCCCCGCTGCGCGGCGGGCGCAACAGCAGCAGGTTGCCCGTCTCGGCGACCAGCAGCGCCTGGCCGCGCGCGAACATCCACGTCTCGTTGTCCTTGGGCTCTGCCTTCAGCAGTCGATTCAGGCTGCGGTAGTTCGACAGGGCCAGGCCCTCCATGATGAGGCGCGTCTCCGCCAGGGCCTCGAACTTGGGGACGAACTTTGGCGCTGGCGCCGGCGCGGGGCGCGGCAGAGGGCGCACCGTCTGGGCGCTGCCCGCGGTGGTCGAAAGAAGGGTCGCGAAGGCGAAGCCGATCGCGGCGCGCCACAGGCCGATGCGATTCATGGGGCCGTCTCCTCGGAAGTTGGCCTTGTCGGGCCCTGTCCCACCGCCACCTGTACCTCGTCGCCTTCCACCCGCACCGGGTAACTGCCGATCTTGATGCGCGGGTTGTCCGCCCAGGTGCCGTCGTTCAGCCGGAAGCGCCAGGCGTGCCAGGGGCAGGTGACGATCCCCCCCTCGACGTGCCCGCCGCTGAGCGAGGCGCCCATGTGCGGGCAAACGTCGTCGATGGCGTGGTGCTGGCCGCCGTCGCAGAACACGGCGATCAATTTGCCGCCCACCGAGACGGTCTTGCCCTCGCCCTCGGCCAGGTCGCCCACCCGGCAGACCTTGTGAAACTCGGCCATGCCCGCCTCCGGTTGCTCTGGATTCCGCCCGCCGGCGCTGTCATCATTCTACCCGGCCCGCGCAGATTATCCACCATCGAAGATCGTTGAGCCGCGCTTCGCCCAGATGAGGTGCGGAGCGCCGTTCGAGGACCGAGGCCGACGGGAGGCCCTTTCGTGCTCGAGATAGAACAAAAATACTCCGCGCCCGACTTCGGCGCCGTCGAGCGAATCCTTGCCTCCTGGGGGGCCACCCCCCTCGGCGAGGAGGTCGAGGCCGACCACTACTTCAACGCCCCCGACCGCGACTTCGCGCGCACCGACGAGGCCTTCCGCCTGCGCCGGATCGGGGAGCGAAACTTCCTCACCTACAAGGGCCCCAAGCAACCCGCGCGCGTCAAGAAGCGCCTCGAACTGGAGGTCGCCCTCCCCCCCGGCGACGAGGCCGCCAGCGAGTTTCACGCCCTCCTCGTCCACCTTGGCTATCGTCCCGTGGCTGTGGTCCGCAAGCGCCGGCGCAGCTACCGGATCGAGCGGGCCGGCCTGGTGCAAACGATCTGCCTCGACGAGGTGGAGCAGCTCGGCAACTTCGGCGAGGTCGAGGTGCTCGCCCCCGAGGACGATGCCGGAGCCGCTGAAAACGCCCTCGCCGACACCGCCGAGGCGCTGGGCCTGCGCCACGTGGAGCGCGGCTCCTACCTCGGGCTCCTGCTGGCGAAGCTCGCTGCTCCGGGGGCGTCAGCCCCCGGCTCGCCGACGGTGGCGCGGACGTTTGAAGAGTTGCGGTCGGCCCTGTCCGAGGCGCGGCGGCGCCGGCAGCCGATCGGGCTGGTGCCGACGATGGGGGCGCTCCACGACGGCCATCGCAGCCTGATTCGGGCGGCGCGCGCCGGCAACGAATTCGTGGTCGTGTCGATCTTCGTCAACCCGACGCAGTTCGGCCCGCACGAGGACCTGGCCCGCTACCCGCGCCCGTTCGAGGCGGACCTCGCCCTGTGCGTCGAGGCGGGCGTCGAACTAATCTTTCAGCCCGATCCGGCGATAATGTACCCCCCCGGCTTTCGTACTTACGTAGAGGTGGAGGGGTTGCAGGACGTCCTGGAAGGGGCGTCCCGGCCGGGGCACTTCCGCGGCGTCTGCACGGTGGTCCTGAAACTGTTCAACCTCGTGAGGCCCGACCGGGCCTATTTCGGGCAGAAGGACGCCCAGCAGGCCCTCCTCCTGCGGCGCATGGTGGACGACCTCCACGTGCCGGTTGAAGTTGTGGTGTTGCCCACCGTTCGCGAGCCGGATGGCCTAGCTCTCAGCTCGCGCAACCGCTATCTTGACGCCGAACAGCGCCGGCAGGCGGCGGTCCTGCACCAGGCGCTGAGCGAGGCTCGCGACAGGGCCCTCGCCGGGGAGCGAGGCCCCGAGGCGCTGCGGCAAGGAATGATCGACCGCATCGCCACCGTCCCCGGCGCGGTCCTCGACTACGCCGCCGTGGTAAGCGCCGACGCCCTGGGGCCGCTCGAAGCGCTGCGGGGCACCATCCTGCTGGCCGCGGCGGTGAAGTTCGGCACCACCCGGCTCATCGACAACGCGGTCGTGGCCCTGAACGATGGCTAACTGGCGCTTTCACAAATACTTCGCCCGTGCGGCAACCGGGCAGCCCGACGCGCCAGCGAGGGATTGCTT
>JBBSEZ010000371.1:0-10024 GCA_038239195.1 Gemmatales bacterium | reverse complement strand
GTTGCCGCGCTCGTAGAACAGCAGAAGGTTGCCGGAGACGTACACCCGGGGCTGGGCCGCGAAGTACGTCTGGAGCGTTGCGATCAGGATCGCCATCAGGTCGCGGTGCCAGTCGGTCTCTGCCATCGGTTTGCCGTCCGAGCTGGGATACCCGTTCCGATGAGCGGGCATCGCGTGGACCGTCGCCATTGGTTTGTGCTCCCGGCCCGGAGGGCCCTCGGGACAGTCGATCCACAGACGTTATACCAGCCCGACCCGCGCGAAGGGAAGCGCGGAACGGCCGCTGACCTGATCGCGTAGGATGCAATGAAGTGGAAGCGAGCAAGAGGACCAACCTCGGATGAACGATGCCCCCCAACTGCCCGCCACCGGCCTGAGCGCGGCCGAGGTCGCCGAGCGCGTGGCGCGCGGCCAGGTCAACCGCGTCCGCCGCTCTCACTGGGCCGCGTATCTCGACGTCGTCGCCCGCAACGTCTTCACGCTCTTCAATGGCCTCGTCGTGCCCGCCGCCGTCGCCCTCTTCGCCCTGGGGGACTACCGCGCCGCCCTCGCCGTCAGCGGCATGGCCATCACCAACACGCTCCTCGGGCTCGCCCAGGAAGTCCGCGGCAAGTGGCACCTCGACAAGCTCACCCTCCTCGCCGAAACGCGCGCCCGCGTCCTCCGCGACGGCCTTGCGCAGGAAGTCCCCGCGGGCGACGTGGTGTGGGGCGACCACGTCCTCCTCGCGGCGGGCGAGCCGGTAGTGGCCGACGGCGCCGTCGTCGAGTCGCGCTTCCTCGAGGTGGACGAAGCCTTGTTGACTGGCGAGTCCGACCCGGTGCCGCGCAAGGTGGGCGACAACCTCCTCTCGGGGAGCTTCGCGGTTGCCGGCGAGGGCGCCTACCGGGCCGACCAGGTCGGCGGCGAGTCGTTCGCCCAGCGGACGGCGGCCGAGGCCCGCTCCTACCAGTACACCTCCAGCCCGTTGCAGGACAGCATCAACCGATTGGTCCGGGCCCTCACGGCCTTCGCCGTCCTCCTCTGCCTCAGCTACGGCGGCCTCGCGTTCGTTCGCGACTTCAAGGAAGGCGAGCTCGTGAGCATGAGCGCCGCGACCATCACCTCGATGGTCCCGGTCGGCCTGGTGCTGATGACGACCTTCGCCTTCATCCTCGGCGCCGTGCGCATGAGCGCCCGCGGGGCCATCGTCCAGCGCCTCAACGCCGTCGAGGCGATGGCCAGCATCGACACCCTCTGCATGGACAAGACGGGCACCCTGACGACCAACCAGCTCTGCCTGGCCCACGTGTACGTGGTCGCGCCCGAGCTCGAAGAGTTAGCCGTGCGCGACCGCTTGCGGCTGTTTGCCTCGCTGTCGCTGGACCGCGGCAGCAAGAGCCTGGTCGCCCTGCGGGCCGCGCTGGGCGAGGCGACCGGCGAATTGCTCGATCAGCTACCCTTCAAGTCGCAGAACCGCTACAGCGCCGTGCGCGTGCGCCTCGCCGGTCGGGAGCGCGTGTTTGCCCTGGGCGCGTGCGAGGCGTTGCAAGCGCACCTGGAGGCCGGCGGGCCCGAGGGCTGGGACGCGACGTGGAAGGAACTGCTCGGCACCGGCCTGCGGTTGCTGCTCTTCGCCGAAGGCGAGCCGGCCCGGCCGTTCGCCGGCTCGCTGGAAGGCTTCGCCCTGCGCCCCCTGGCGCTCATCGCCCTGAGCGACGAACTGCGACCCGAGGCCCCCGCCGTCCTGCTCTCGCTGGCGCAGCAGGGCATCTCGTTCAAGGTGATCTCGGGCGACAACCCCGAGACGGTGCGGGCGACCCTTGCCCCGCTCGGGGCGGGCGCCGACGTCCCCGCGTTGAGGGCGCTCGCGGAGGGCCCGGTGGTCACGGGGGCAGAGCTGGAGGCCTCCGCGACGCCGGGCGAACTGATCCGAGAGCGCAGCGTCTTTGGCCGCGTTTCGCCCTGGCAAAAGGTGGAGATCGTCAAGGCGCTCAAGGCGCAAGGCCGGCAGGTAGCGATGGTCGGCGATGGCGTCAACGACGTGCTGCCGATCAAGAACGCCCACCTGGGCATCGCGATGGGCGACGGCAGCCAGGCCAGCAAGACCGTCTCGGGCCTGGTCCTTCAGACGAACGACTTCGGGCTACTCCCGCAAACGCTCGACGAGGGCCGCACCATCGTCCGCAACCTGCGCCGGGCGGCGAAGTTGTTCCTGGTGAAGAACGTCTACACGGCCCTGCTCATCCTCCTCGGGATGGGCCTTCTCGGGCTGCCGTTCCCCTACCTCCCGCAGCACGTCACGCTCCTCAACTTCCTCACCATCGGCGCCCCCGCCCTCGTCATCGCACTGAGCCGGGAGCGCTCCACTGCTCTGCGCGCCGATTTCGTGCGCGAGGTCGCGGGCTTCGCGCTGGGCACCGGGGCCGTGCTCGGCCTCGCCGGCCTGGCGATGATGTTCCTTTCGGCGCGCGTCTGGAACGACACGGAGGTGTTGCAGCGAACCCTCCTCTTGAGTGTGCTCGTTCTGCTGGGCCTGACGGCCTTCCTGCGCGTGCTCGTGCATGGCGAGAAGGGCATGCTTCCGGGCGACTGGCACCTGCGCTGGCTGGCCATCGCCCTGGTGCCGGTCTACCTGGGGGCGATGTACGTGCCGCTGCCGGAGATGCGCCTGGGGAAAGTGCCCATCCGATCATTCGCGGACTTCTTTGTGCTGGAGCCCCTGAACTGGCAGCAATGGGGGCGCGTGCTGTTGGTGGTCGTGCCGGCGTGCGGGGTGGCGTGGCTGAGCGACCACATCCGCAGGCCGCCGGCTCGCCGCGCCGATCATGGCGGTGGGGGCGCCGTCCCGTTGGCCAGGAGCTGAAAGTCCACCACGAGCGGCAAGTGGTCCGACGCTCGCCGCGCCAGCCGCGTCCGGACGATGCGCGCCCCGTGAACGCGCAGTTCGCCCCGATAATACGCCTTGTCGAGCGAGGCCAGGGCAAGGAACGCCGGGAAGCTGCGAAACCGTGCCGTCGGGGCCGTCGCCTGCCGGAAGCGGTGCACGTCGAAGGCGTACCGGCCGAGCTGGTTGCGCCAGTCGTTGTAGTCGCCCGCGATCACCGTCGGCAGGTGGGACGATTCCACGAAGAGGGGGTGATGGAGCAGATGGCCGGCCTGCCAGCGCCGCTCCTTCTCGGCCAGGCCGAGGTGCCAGTTCACCAGGTGGAGCGGGCCGTCGGGGGTGTCCACGACAACGAGCTGGGCCCCGCGCGGCTTGCGGCGGTGGAGTCGCAGGGAGACCGCGTTGCGCGACTGGAAGGGCCAGCGCGACAGGACGAGGTTGCCGTACCCGCCATCGCGCTGGGGGACGTTGAGTTGGTAGTGCGAGTGGGCGGCCTCGAGCCAGGTCGCGAGGAGGGCGGGCTGATCGTGGTAGCTGGAGCGGCGGACGTTCTGATCGACCTCCTGCAGGCAGATCAGGTCGGGGGCCTCCGCGTGGATGACGTCGCGGATGCGTTCCAGCCGATAGCGGCGGTCGCTGCCGCCGACGCCCTTGTGGATGTTGTAGGTCAGCAAGCGCATGAGCAGAGCTCGGTTGGCGGGCAAGGCGAGCGAAAACGCGAGCTCGTCGAGCTCGGCCCCGGAAGATTATATCGCGCCGTCCGGCCAGGAGGCCCTGTTCCCCCCCCACCCCTCACGCCGTTTTCATTTTTTCCTTCCCCAACGCCCGGAAGGACTTTATCATGGGGAATGATGTTCGTTCCACGTCCGTGAGCGGGGCCCGATCTGCTCCTCATCTTGTTGTTTTCCGGGTCGGGGCCGGCGCGCACAAGTTCTCTAACGGAGAAAAGGAGCGATGAGTTTCGACGTACATGGAGAGCTCGTCCCCGTCGGCGGCGGGGACAACATCCCGCTGATCCGCGAGGTGCTGACGCTCGGGCGACGCGATTCGTGCGACGTTCCTCTGCGCTACCCCAACATTTCGGGGCTGCACGCCGAGCTGAACTTCCGCAACGGCTACTGGTACATCAAGGACCGGAACAGTACCAACGGCATCAAGGTCAACGGCGCGCGCGTCCAGGAGAAGCTCCTCCACCCCAAAGACGAGATCTCCATCGGCAAGCGGCGCTACACCATCCACTACGAGCTCCCGGCCGACCAGCATGCCCCCGAGGAAGACCAGGAAGAAGACGTCATGGGCCAGTCGCTGCTCGAACGTGCCGGCCTCGAAAAGGCGCCGACCGAACTCGACAAGCGCCCGCAAAAACGACCCGGCTGATCCTGCTCGCCGACGAGGGAGCGTCAGGATAGCGGAAGGCGAGCCGATGGCGGATGCCGTCGCCTCGCCTTCTTCACGTCCGCTGAATCAAGTCCCAGCCGATGGCGAACACCCCCGCGTCGACGAGCAGATGGCTGAGCCACGGCGCCAACAGCGACCCTCCCCGCTCGTAGATCCACGCCCAGACCGCCCCGCCCAGCGCGATGCCGAGCGACGCGGGGAGCACGCCCGCGAGCACCTTGCCGGGAAAGAAGCCCCACAGGACGATGACGTGGTGCGCCATGAAGCCCAGGCTCGCAATCGCCACCGCCGGCGCGAACGGCAGGAGCGTGCGCAGCCGCCCGAAGACGAACCAGCGCCAGTAATACTCCTCGAGGAAGGAATGGCCGACGCACAGGAAGACGCTCAGGGCCAGGTAGCCGAGCGGCGTGTCCAGCCCGACCTCCTGCAACTTGCGACGGATGCGCTCGGGGGCGGCCGCCAGCAGGGACGACGAGCGCAGCCAGCCGAAGTAAGCGGCGAACATCGCGCCGGCGACGAGAAGAGCGAAGCCGACGGCCAGCCCAACACCGCGCCGCGTGGGCGCCTCATAAGTCGGCCAGCGGCGCACGACGAAGGCGAAGAACAGCAGGGGGATGCTGAACTGAAAGACCTTGCCGACGGCGTACGCGAGCTGTTGCGCGAGGTTGGCCTTTCCGCCCCCCGCCAGGGCGACGAAGTAGGCCCACGCCATGACGGTCGGGAACGTCAATGCCAGGGCGACGACGAGGGCCGTCGTCCGCGGCGAGGTCGGTGGGGCTTCTTCCGTCATGGGGGCCCTCAGCATTCGGCGACGACCCGGCGCACGATGACGCGCAGTTTCTTCTCGGCGGCGTTGGCCGTGGCGATGACGTCGGGCAGATTAACTGGCTCGAGGGCGTCGGGCAGGCAGACGTCGGTGATGACCGACAGGCCGAGGTTGCGCAGCCCGGCATGGACGGCGACGATGATCTCCGGCACCGTGGACATGCCGACCACGTCGGCCCCGCCGGCGCGCAGCAGGCGATACTCGGCGCGCGTCTCCAGGTTGGGCCCGGAGACCGCGACGAACACGCCCTGATGGCAGACGATGCGCTCCTCCAGGGCGATGCGCCGGGCCAGGGCGATGAGGCCGGGGTCGTACGGCCGGCACATGTCGGGGAAGCGCGGGCCGAGGCGGTCGTCGTTTGGCCCGATGAGTGGGTTGTCGCCCAGCAAGTTCACGTGGTCCTCGATGACCATGAGGTCGCCCTTGGCGAACTGCGGGTTCATCCCACCGCAGGCGTTGCTGACGATCAGGGTGTCGCAGCCCAGGGCCTTGAAGACGCGCACGGGGAGCGTGATCTGCTGGAGCGAATAGCCCTCGTAATAGTGGAAGCGCCCCTCCATCGCGATCGCGCTCTTGCCCGCGAGCTGTCCGCACACGAGTCGCCCGGCGTGCGTCTGAACGGTGGAGAGGGGGAAGTGGGGGACGTCGGCGTAGGGGATGGTCGCCTCGGCGTCGATCTCCTCGACGAGCCCACCCAGCCCGGTGCCGAGGATGATGCCAACGCGCGGCCGGCCGGACCACTTCGCGCGAATGGCGCGGGCGGCCTCCTGGATCTGGTCGTAGAGCTCCGGCATGGCGTTGTCCTGGGCCCATGGGGACGGGATGCTTGCAGTATAGATAACCGATCCGAGGGTGAAAGAGGAAAACCAGTAACCCCTGCCGGGCTGCATCCCGCTCCGCGTAAGGCCGCAACCGCGTGCCCGTCCCTTCACACGTGCCACAAACCGGACTGAAGCACCTCGATGCTGGGCAACCGCCACGTGGACGGGCGGAGGCAAAGGTGGAGAGGCTCATTTTACCGTTTGTAGCACGAACGTCTGCTTGACATGCGCCGCCCGAACGTGCTACGGAAAAGCGTTCGGGGCCCGACAGGGCGGTTGGGGCCCGCAGGCAGGCCATTCCCGGCCCCAGGGATGGGGGGCGCGATGATTCAACGGCGCAGTCAATGGCTGTGTTTCGGCTTTCTCCTCTCGGACCTGGCGCTCACCGCCCTGGCCTGGCTGGCGGCCTACTACGTCCGCTTCGCCTCGGGCTGGTTGCCCATCGACAAGGAGCCGCCTTCCTTCTACCATTGCTGGCGCCAGCTCCCCCTCGTGCTTCTCCTCGCCGCCGTCTCCTACCGCCTGGTCGGCCAGTACAGCGTCCACCGGCTGCGCCGCTTTCGCGAGGAGATGACCTCCGTCTTGCAGGGCACGGCCTTGCTGTCGCTGTTCGTGATGGCCATCGTCTTCTTCCTCCACGACCCCTACGAGTCGCGCGCCACCCTGCTGCTCTTCTCGGCGCTGACCGCCGTCGCCGTGCTCGCCGGCCGGCGGGCCGGCTGGGGCGCCGTCCGCACCTTGCGCAGCCGGGGCTACGATCAGAGCTTCGCGCTCATTGTCGGCGCGGGCCGCGGCGCCCGCCGGCTGGCCCGCATCCTCCACCGCCTGAGCTGGCTGGGCATCAAGAACGTCGGCTTCGTCGAGGAGCGCCAACATCCGCTCTCCGGCGACCTCGACGTGCTGGGCGGGTTCGCCGACCTGCCCGCGCTCATCCAGCGCTACGACGTCGAACACGTCTTCATCGCCCTGCCGCTCAACCGCTACGACGACGCCCGCCGGGTCTTCGCCGTCCTGTCGCAGTCGCTGGTCGAGGTGCGCCTGGTGCCGGACGTGGCCAACCTGTCTGGCCTGTCGCTGACGACGGTCAACCTCGATGGCGTCCCGCTGATCGGCCTGCGCGAGAGCCCGCACTTCGGGCTCAACGTCGTCGTCAAGCGCGCCATGGACATGGCCCTGGCGGCGGTCGCCCTGCTCGTCCTGTCCCCGCTGCTCGCGCTGCTCGCGCTGCTCGTGAAGCTGAGCAGCCCCGGGCCGATCTTCTATCGGCAGGAGCGCTGCGGGCTCAACGGGCTGGCGTTCGACATGCTCAAGTTCCGCAGCATGCCGGTCGGGTCGGAGCAGAAGACCGGCCCCGTCTGGGCCCGCAAGGCCGATGGCCGCAGTACGCCCCTGGGCGCCTTCCTGCGCAAGACCAGCCTCGACGAGCTGCCCCAGTTGTGGAACGTCCTGCGCGGCGACATGAGCCTGGTCGGCCCGCGCCCCGAGCGCCCCGTGTTCATCCAGCAATTTCGGCGGACCATCCCGAACTACATGGCGCGCCACTGTGTCAAGGCGGGCATCACCGGCTGGGCGCAGGTGAACGGTTGGCGCGGCAACACGTCGCTGCGCAAGCGGGTGCAGTACGACCTCTACTACATCACGCACTGGACGCCCTGGCTCGACCTGCGCATCCTGTGGCTGACGCTCTTCAAGGGGATCGTCCACAAGAACGCCTATTGAGGGGGCCTCCCAGGGTGTCAAGCCGCGCCTGCGCCCGGTATAATCACACCGAGTCGCACGCCCCAGCGCGGAGGAGGCCATGGCAAAATCCGTTGACGCGTTGGTTTCCCAGATCAAGTCCCGCGTCGATTGTTTGCTGCACGATGAGGTGATTCAACACACGATCGTCGTGATGCGCGACCTGGGCAGCGCCCTGAGCCAGCTGGCCGCGATGGTTCGCGGCGGGGCCGGCTGCTTGACTGCCGAGCAGAAGCGCGAGCTGCAAGACGTCCTGTTGCCTCTCACCAGCGAGTCGATCCGCGAGGCCCTGCACAAGGGCGAGCTGCCGATCACCAACGGGATCATCCGCTCCAAGAACCAGGTCTTCACGGCCCTCGGCGTGCCGATCCCCGAGGGCCACCGGGAGATCGACGCCAAGGACTTCCCCACCTACAACTGGTGAGGACCAGTCGCGAACCGTCGCCGCCCGGAACCTTGGGCCCCCCTTCGGTGTCGTTTCCCCTCAGGAAGAGAAGCCCACTCCTGGGGAGAATGGACACGTGCCGGAACTGACCCTGCCGATCCGCCGCCGCGGCGCGCTGGTCAAGGCCCTCGTGCGGCCGAGCGCGGCCCTGCTGCCGGGGCCCCAACCGGCGCACGGGGCCTCGTCCCACGCGGGGCCACTGTCCGCTTACCTGGACACGGGGGCTAGCGACACCATGCTCGACCTGGCGGTGGTCCGCGCGCTGGGCCTTCGGCCGGCGCACAGCGCCGCCCTCAACGTCCTGGGGCGCGACGACGTCTGCTTTCACGAGCTCTACGAGGTGGAGGTCGCCCTCGTCCTGGCGGGCGAACCGCCGCGCTGGGTGCCCCTGGTCGCCGTGGGAGGGGCGGTGTACCAGACGGGCGCGGTGGCGGCGCTGGGGCGCGACTTCTTGCGGCACGTGGTCTTCACTTACGATGGCCCGAGGAAGCAGGCGACGTTGCGCTGGTAAGGGAAGGCACTGGCGAGAACGCAGGAAATAAGTCACCTGGCCACCTGGCCAACGGCGGGGGAGATGGGCACGCGACTCTTGCCGCGCAAGTCCCTGTTAGTTTACTTCTTGCGCCAGCAACAAGAGCCACGTGGCCACCTGCTCACCGAGGCTGGCCCTGGGCCCGGAGGAACGGACGTCGAGAGCGGGGCCCCGTTGCGGAGGTTGGTTCGGCTGCCCCTTTTTTCGCCCTGGCCCCCCCCGGAAGCCTGGAAGGTGCCTCTCGCGCGAGACGTAAAATGCAGCGAGGGGTGCCTGCCACGCCCTGCCAGCTCCGGCGAAGTTGGCAGGGTGGGCTGCACGACGCATCTTCAGGACGGGAACATGCCTCTCCAAAACCGCGTCACCCCCTTCGGCGAGATCGTCGCCGTTCCCGAGCGCGGCACCTTCCTGGGCAACCGCGGCGGCTGCTTCCACACCGCCGCCAGGACGCTGACCGCGCGAAGGTGGGCCAGCCGGCGCTGGATCGTCTGCCTCCTTCAGTTCAAGGGCCGCCACCGGCAAGTGATGGCCCCCCGCCACTACACCGAACTGTTCTTCCTCGATGAGGCGACCGCCCTCGCGGCCGGACACCGCCCCTGCGCGGAGTGCCGGCTCGCGGACCACAAACGATTCAAGGACGCCTGGCTGCGCGGCAACCTGTCGCGAGGGCTGCCTGCGGGCGTCCGCATCGACGAGATCGACCGCGTGCTCCACGGCGAGCGCCTCGCGGCGGGCGGCCTCAAGGTGACGTTTCGGGCCCCCCTCGGGGAGTTGCCCGACGGCACCTTCGTGGTGTTGGACGAGGCACCGAGCACGGGCTACCTGCTCGCGAGGGGAGCGCTCTGGAGATGGGCGCCCGGAGGGCACACTGGTCCCGTATCGCGGAACGCGGCGACGGGCGTGACCGTGCTGACGCCGCGCTCGACGGTCAACGCGATGGCGGCGGGATACCGGCCGAGCGTCCACGACTCGATCAGGGCGGGAGGTTGACGTAGGCGACGGGGCCGGGCTCGGCGCGCCAAATGGCGAGGGCAGAATCGCGGCCAGGCGCTGGCGGGCAAGGTGGCTTGATGGGGAGGTGGGCGCAAGCGGGGTCGAGGAGGGGCCAATCCTTGTTCTCCTGGATCTCCCTCCGCGGCCGGATCAAGCCCTGTCCCCGTTGTGGCCAGATGGTGTTTCAATCCTTGTTATCCTGGATCTCCCTCCGCGGCGCGGCGACGCCGGTGCCGGGCCGAATGCGAGTCATTCCGCCGGGGCAGGAGGGCCTCCCTGTAGCTGCTTTCGCAGGGCCTCTTTCGCTTCCGGAGACAGGCCAGTCAGCAGTTCCTTCGGGGACAGCCCGGCGACACGTTCCTTCGGGGACAGCCCGGCGAGGCGTTTTTCGGGTGGCAACGAGGCC
>JBBSEZ010000370.1:0-10034 GCA_038239195.1 Gemmatales bacterium | reverse complement strand
TGTCTCGAAGTCCACCTTCGAGGTCGTCCTCCTTTTGTCTGGCGCCGAGCCGTCCACCCCTCCTCCGCCCCTGCCGCCCCTCCGCGCGGCGCCTCGGGGTCCGATTTCTCAGGGCTGCGAGGAGTGCCTGCCTCTTGCCGCGCTCGGCCGGGGGCCAGTAGGATGGAGTTGGTTTGATCTCTCCTCGCGGCGCTGCCCACCTCGCGACACCCATCCCAGCCGCTGTCATGAAATACCTGCCTCCCACGTGGGCGAGCCTGTGCCTCTTGGCTGCCTTGGTCGGCCTCCTCGGCTGCCGGAAGCCGATGCCCCCGCCCCCCGAAGACATGGGCCCCCCTGGTTCGCCGACGTGACGGACGAGGTCGGCCTCGACTTCGTCCACGACGCGGGGCCTCTCGAAGGGAACTACCGCATGCCGGAAATCATGGGCTCGGGTTGCGCCCTGTTCGACTTCGATGGCGATGGCCTCCTCGACGTCTACCTGCTCAACAACGGGGGCCCGACCGGACGGCCCAACAAGCTCTACAAGCAACTCCCCGACGGTACGTTCAAAGACGTGAGCAAGGGCTCGGGCCTCGACTTTTCCGGCTCCTGCATGGGCGTGGCCATCGGCGACGTCAACAACGACGGCCTTCCCGACGTTCTGGTCACGGAGTGCGGCCGCGCCCGCCTGTTCCTCAACAACGGCGACGGGACCTTCACCGACGTCAGCAAGCAGGCGGGCATCGACAACCCCGGGTGGGGCACCTCCGCGGCCTTCCTCGATTACGACCGAGATGGTTGGCTCGACCTCGTCGTGGTCAACTACGTCGATTACGACCCCGCATGGCGCTGTACCTCCCCGGGCGGCGCCCCGGACTACTGCGCCCCCAAGGTGTTCGCCGGGACGGTGACCCGCTTGTTCCGGAACCTGGGCGGGCGAGGCCTGGCCCCCAAGCAAGCGCGCTTCGAGGACGTGACGGCATCCAGTGGGCTGGCCAGGGCGCCCGGCCCCGGGCTGGGCGTGGTGTGCGCCGACTTCACCGGGGACGGTTGGCCCGACGTCTTCGTGGCCAACGACGGTAAGCCCAACCACCTGTGGGTCAATCAGAAGAACGGCACCTTCAAGGAAGAGGGCGTGGTCCGGGGCGTCGCCTACAACGCCATGGGGCAGGCCGAGGCGGGCATGGGCGCGGCGTTCGGGGACGTGAACGGCGATGGCCTGCCCGACCTCTTCGTCACCCACCTCACCGGAGAGACCCACACCCTTTGGCGGCAGGGCCCTCCCGGGTTGTTCCGGGACCGCACCGGCGCTGCCGGCCTGGCGACCCCGCGCTGGCGCGGAACGGGCTTCGGCGTGGTCCTGGCCGACTTCGACAACAACGGCGGCCTGGACGTCGCGATCGCCAACGGCCGCGTCGCCCGCGGCCCCGCCACCGCCCCCCATCTCGGGCCCCATTTGTCTCCCTACGGCGAGCGCAATCAGGTGTTCGCGAACGACGGCGCTGGCCACTTCCGCGACGTGTCGCCTGCCAACGACGCCCTGTGCGGCACCGCCAACGTGGCCCGCGGCCTCGCTCGCGGCGACTTCAACGGCAATGGCGGCGTCGATCTGCTGCTGACAACGGTGGCTGGCCGCGCTCGGCTACTCCGCAACGTCGCGCCCGAGCGCGGCCACTGGCTGTCGGTGCGCGCGCTGACCGCCAAGGGCGGCCGCGACAGCCATGGCGCCGAGGTCCTCGCCCGGGCCGGCGCCCGGTCGTGGCGGCGCCTGGTGTGCCCCAACGACAGTTACCTGTGCAGTTCCGACGCGCGGGCCCACTTCGGCCTGGGCACGGTCGAACGGGTGGACCACGTCGAGGTAACCTGGCCCGACGGGAAGCGCGAGCGGTTCTCCGGGGGGGCAGTCGATCGGCAGTTGACGTTGCGCCAGGGCAAGGGGGGGCCCATCCCCGCGGAGCAGTGAGAGGGGCGTCATGGCAAACGACTGGCCGGGCAGAAAGCGGGCGCGCTGGTGGGCCGCGCTGGCGGCGGGGGCAGCGCTGTGTGCCGTGGGGGTTGGCTGGTTCGCCTGGCGCCGGCCAGGCCCGGCGCCGGAGCCGCCGGCGATCGACCTCCAGAGCGCCGACCCAAAGGTCGCGGCGGCAGTGGAGGCGGCCCGCGCGCGGGTCAAGGAGGCGCCGCATTCGGGCGACGCCTGGGGGCGGCTCGGCCGCGTGCTGTTCGCCAACGGCTACAACAACGAGGCCGAGCGCTGCTTTGCCCACGCCGGGCGCCTGCAGCCCAACGAGCCGCGCTGGCCCTACCTGCGTGCGTACCTCTTGCTGTCCCACAACCGAGACGCCGCCCTGACGGAACTGCGCCGGGCGGTTGAGTTGTGCGAGCAGTTCGACAAGACGAACACGACGCCGCGCTTGCTCCTCGCCGAGGTCTACCTGGAGCGGGACGAACACGACAAGGTGGCGGTGGAGTGCCAGCGCGTGCTCGCGCAGGAGCCGGACAACCCCCGCGCTCATTTCGCGCTCGGGGCCTCCGCCCTTGCCCGCGACGACCTCAAGGCCAGCCTCTCCCACCTCAGCCGCGCCGCCACCAGCCCCTTCGTGCGACAGCGCGCCTGTAACCAGCTCGCGGCGGTATCGCGACGGCTCGGCGACGAGGCCGCCGCCGAAGAATTCAGCCGCAAGGCTCGCGAAGGGCCCCCCGACGCGGGCTGGAAAGACCCCTACGCGCAGGAGGCAAACCGCCTCGGCGTCGGGCGGCAAGACCAACTCCTGCGCGCCGAACGACTCGAAGCGGAAGGCCGACTGAACGAGAGCGCCAGGGCGCTGAGCGCGCTGCTCGACGACTTTCCCGACGCGCGGTCCCACCTCGCCCTGGGCGTGGCGCTGGCCAAGGTCGGCGATTTCCAGGGGGCGGAACGCTCGCTGCGCACGGCCCTCCGGGATGCGCCCAACTCCGCCGGCGGACACTACGCTTTGTGCGTGGCCCTCTTCGGTCAGGGCGAGGCGCTCCAACGCGCTGGGCAATCGGCATCGGCGCGGGCGAAGTACGAGGGGACCATCGCGTCGGCTCGCCGCGCCCTCGAGCTCAAGCCGGACCACGCGATGGCCTACCTGTTCCGGGGCCGCGCCCAGGAGCGGCTTGGCCAACGGCCTCTGGCAATCGAGGCGTACCGCCAGGCCAGCCGCTGCCGTCCCGACCTGATCGACCCTTACCTGCGTCTCGCCGAGGCCCTGGTCGAGGCGGGCGAGCGCGCCGAGGCCTTGAAGCAACTCCGCCTCGCCGCCGAACTGGCCCCGGCAAACGACCCGCGCCCGCGGGCGACCCTGAAGCGCCTGCGGGGCGCGGGCGGCAAACCGAAATGAACGGCGGTCACCAGTCGCTACCGGGGACCTGGCCGTCCTTGGGGTTGCAGGCGGACTTCCAAGTGTTGAGCGAGACGCCGCTGCTGACTCCCCGCGCGCTGCCGTCGCCGAGGCCGACCATGATCGTCCCGGTGTGGGCGCCCTGCATGACCCGCCAGTCACAGGCCGACACCGCCGGGGCAACCTGGAACGCCTGGTTCGTGCCGCCGTCGAACGAGGGGTCGTACCCGACGCCGACGTCGCGCCACCCGAAGACGGGGGTGTCCCAGCCGTGGCCGACGTAGGCGGGGTGCAGGGCCCAGGCCGAACCGGTGTACCCACCCCAGGTCGGAGCGCAGACCTTGAAGCGCTCGGCGAACGCCACCGTATTGGACGTGCCGTCGGGCATCATGACCTCGACGCTGTTGGTGCCCTTCGGGTCGAAGACCATCAGGTTCGCGGCGTAGTTGGTCGAGGCGTAATTGTAGCGCTGAATGTTACTCGCGAGCGAGGGGTCCGAAGGGCACAGGTAGGTCTTGATGATGACCGTGGCCTGGTTCGACGCCTCGTTGCCGGCGTTCTTGTAGACATTGTCTTGCTCAATGTACGGCAAGAGGTAACAGTGAATCGTGCCTCTCGGCTTCATGTTCGCGTTGGCGTTCGACCCCAAGGTGCCACCCCCCGCGTCCGGCGCCCAGGCCGGGGGGATCTTGCCGTAGGTCGAATTGTAGTTGTGGACGGCAACGCCGAGGTTGTGCAGGTTGTTGCTGCACTGCATGCGAGCGGCGGCCGCGCGGACCTTCTGGACGGCGGGGAGGAGCAGACCGATGAGGATGGCGATGATCGCTATCACCACCAACAACTCGATCAGCGTGAACCCCCTCTTCAGACGATGACGGATGCTGAACATAGGACGCTCCCTGAGAGTTGAGGGAAGGGCGAAACAGCCGGCGGCCAGCGCGTTCCCGCATCAAGCGGGAGGGCTCGCCGCATGAGTCATTTGGCCAGGATGAGGTCGTAGGCCCCCGCCGCTGGCGCATCGACCACCTCGATGGAGAGATCGGTCGTGGTCGGGGCCACGTACTTCGTGTTGAGCTTCGGCCCCTGGGGCATGTCTCCGGGCGTCGTGGCCCCGGCGCCGGGGGGGGCCATCGAGCTAACCGTCACTTTGTACCAGCCGGGCGGCGCGCCTTTTGTCTCGAGGGTTTGCAGCGTGTACGCGCCGTCCTTGATTGGGCCGAACGGCAAGAACTTCGAGGTGTTCCCTTTTGCCGTGTCGGGGTGGAAGGTGACCAGGCCGCCTGGGAGGGGGTCGGTCCCAAGTGCGACCTTCCCCGAGACGGGCACGACCTTGCCCACCTTGGACTTGTCCCCGCAACCGAGGATCAGCGAAAGCCCGATCAAGGGAAGGTAGAGAGCGCACAGGAGCCGACCAGAGAGGATGCTTGGCATGAAGAGGCCCTCGCGAAATCGCCAACTCGCTCAAGATAAGAGAGATTTGAAGTGTACTCCGAGTCAGCGGCTTCGACAAGAGAAATGAGCAGCTCGCATGCCATCGCTCCGTCTTGACGGTCCGCGCCTCCCAGCTCCTTTGCGAGGTTAGAAGGAGCTCGCGCGCTCGCCCCTGCCCGCTCTCCCGGCGCCGGCTGCGCGCGTGCCAGGACGTCCCTGCCACGGGCTCCCGGCTCGGTAGGTGCGATGGAGCTCGGGGCCTCCATTCAAGAGGGCCGCGATGACTCCCGTCCCCGCCTCCCCCGCGGCCCAAGGGTCGCAAGCCCTACTTCTCCTTCCGCTTGCGCGCCAAGGGGCCTCCTTCCCGTCCCTCGCCGGCCGGCTCGTTTCCGGCGCTTGGCGGAGCATTTTTCCTATAGTAAAGGTTGGTCCGTGCCGGGCCGGCCGGAGCGACGAACCGCTGACCTCCTGGCTGGGCGCGGAAGGCTCGTTCCTGAAATGATCCTCAACGCCTACGCGATCCTCGACACGTTCGTCTCGCTGCTGCGGTTGCCCCTCGGCCTGCTCGTCCTCGGGCTGGGGGGGGCCGCCTGGCGGCATTCGCGCCGCGGCGCCTCGCCCGAGGACCGGAAGGCGCTGGAGGAACGAAACCATCTCCTTGCCCTGCTGTTGCTGGGGCTGAACCTGGGCTCGTGGGCGCTGCTTTATCTGCTCCTCCAGAGTTACGTCCCCGAATGGCCGGGCGCGACGTGCATTTACGGCGTGCTCCTCCTCGGCGCCGGGAGCGTGGGCAGCAGTCGGTTTCTGCGGCTTGCTCACGGTGGCCGACGCGGGGCCTTCGAGGACTGTTCGCGCCCCTGGCTCTCCGCGGCGGTCTCCGCGAGCAACCTCGCCCTGGTCGCCGCCCTTTTGCTCCCCGCCCGCCGGGGCCGGTTGGCCCTCCTAGTGGCGGGCGCGTGCCTGACCTCGGTCGTCAGCAGTGTTTTTCGGGTCGAGGTCGCATCGCCCACCCTGATTCACCAGCCGGATCACCACTGTCCCTATGATTTGGTCGCGGCCGCCCCCGAGGCGCTGCTCGCTGTCGCCCTAGCCATCGCGGGCATCTTTTCGGTCGGGTGGGCCTGGGTGGCGCGCTGGCTGGCTAACTGCCGGGAAACCGCCCCTTTTCTGGAGGGAACGGTCGGGCGCCTGCTGTTCACGAGCCGCTGTGGTTCCTTTGGCTCGGTAGTCCTGACTTCCGCCGAGTTGGCGCTGGCCTGACGGTGCTTCCGCCGGCGGGGAAGGCCTCGCTCGCGAGGACAAGGGGAAAAGATCATGTCGAAAACCAGGGCCCTGATCGCGGCCGGCGTGGGGGGCCTGCTTGTGGCGGCGGGCGCAGGGGCGTTCGTGCTGTGGGGGCACAAGGAGAAGCCGGCTCTCGAGGGGGCGAAGAACTTCCGCGACGTCG
Source organism: Gemmatales bacterium (assembly GCA_038239195.1). Classification (GTDB taxonomy): domain Bacteria; phylum Planctomycetota; class Planctomycetia; order Gemmatales; family Gemmataceae; genus JBBSEZ01. The sequence continues at coordinate 3,812 of JBBSEZ010000370.1, read as the reverse complement.
CCGAGGAGGTCGGGATCGACTTCCGAATGCAGTTCCTCAACAGCGAGCAGGGCGAGACGTTCAAGATAAACCTCTACGACCATGGGAGCGGGCTCGCAATTGCCGACTTCGACGGGGACGGGCATGACGACATCTATTTCGTGAACCAGCTCGGGGAAAACGCGCTCTACCGGAACCGGGGCGACGGGACTTTCGAGGACGTGACGCACAAGGCTGGCGTCGCCCTCGGGGACCGGATCTGCACGGCGGCCACCTTCGCCGACACGAGGAACAACGGGCTGCAGGACCTGTTCGTCACCAGCACGCGCGGGGGCAACGTCCTGTTCCGCAACCAGGGCGACGGCACGTTCAAGGACGCGACGCGCGAGGCCGGGCTCTCCCACGTGGGCCACTCCCAGATCGGGATCTTCTTCGACTACAACAACGACGGCTTCCTCGACCTCCTCGTGCTCCAGACCGCGGGCTGGACGACCAACGAGCCTGGCGACGGGGCGAGGTATTTCGCCGGCAAGGGGGACCTGGGCCAACTCGCCGGCAGCCTTCGGGAACACAACATCCTCTACCGCAACAACGGCAACGGCACGTTCACCGACGTGACCGCCGAGTCCGGCCTGAAAGGCAAGGGCTGGGCGGCCGACGCAGTCGTGTTCGATTACGATGGCGACGGCCATCTCGACGTGCTCATCACCTGCATGTTCGGCCCCTCGCAGCTCTACCGGAACAACGGCAACGGCACGTTCACCGAGGCCACCTGGCCCACGCTGGGGCGCACCCCCGCCGGTGGGATGGGGGCGAGGGCCTTCGACTTCGACAACGACGGCAAGCTCGACCTGTACATCGTGGACATGCACTCCGACATGTGGGCGCCGAGCGGGCTCGACCTTTCCCGGGTCGTCGAAAAGAAGAAGTACCGCTACATGTTCGTTCCCGACTTTGAAGAGAAAAACGCGGGGGTGATGGCGATCGAGAAGAAAATCGTGGGCTTGATCGGGCTGCGTTACGAGGAGGTCCTCTTTGGCAACACCTTCCACCGCAACCTCGGCAAGGGGAAGTTCGAGGAGATGTCCGACCGAACCAACCTCGAGACGTTCTGGCCGTGGGGGATTGCCACGGGGGACTTCGACAACGATGGCCACGAGGACGTCTTCGTCCCGTCAGGGATGGGCTACCCGTGGGACTACTGGCCCAACCGGCTGCTGATGAACGACGGCGGCCGCACCTTCCACGAGCGATCGCGCGAGGAGGGCGTCGAGCCCCCCGCCCGGGGCATTTACCTCGACGAAACCATCCGAGGGGAGCCGATTGCCCGCAGTTCGCGCGCCGCGGCCGTCGCCGACTTCGACGGCGACGGGCGGCTGGAGATCGTGACCAACAACTTCAACGACCGGCCCTACTACTTCAAAAACAACTTCCCGCGCAAGAACTACGTGGCGTTCAAGCTGAGGGGGACGCGGAGCAACCGCGACGCCATCGGCGCCGTGGTGCGGGCCCACGTCGGAGGGCAGATCATGACGCGGCAGGTCAATCCGGCCAGCGGCTACCTGTCGCAGTCCTCGAAGACCGTCCACTTCGGCCTGGGCGATCGAGTGAAGATCGACAAGATAGAGATCATCTGGCCGGGCAATCGCGTGCCCCAGGTGATTCGGGGCCCCGCCATCAACGCGCTTCACTCCGTCGTCGAGCCTGGGAAGCCCCGCAAGTAGGAGAAGACCGCCGTGTCTTCGAGGGCCCCCGCCCTCCTGCTGGCCCTGCTCGGAGCGCTTGCGGCCGGGGCCGACCTTGTCCTGCTCCCCGCCCGGGGCAGGAGGAGCAGGGCCCCGACCGCCAGCAGCCATTTGAGGCCCCGAAGGCGCCGGGGCGGCGAGCTGGGAGATAAGGTCATGTTGGTTCCACCGCGAGGCGAAGAAACGGACGAGGGGCCCGAGCAGGAACTCGGGCGTTCGCGCTCGACGGTCCGGCATCGGAGGGGGACCGGGGGGGCCCGCAAGCCCGATCGGGGCCCCAGCCGGGCGGTTAGGATAGCGCATTCGATGCGAGCCCCGCTGGGCCAGCAAGTAAAGCCAGCCAGCAAACTCCTGGCGTCGTTGTCGCAAGACGCCGCTGGCCCGCCGTTTGCCGAGGAAGCAGGCAAGCACAAGTCGCGAGGAGGTGGGTGATGCTCGACGCGGCCGCGTTGAAGAGCACGTACGACCGGATGAAGGCCGAGGTCACCGATCTGGTCGGCGGGCTGGAGGAGATCCCGCGGCGGGTGGCCCTGCTGCACGGCCTTTACCTCGATTCGGGGGGCAACCACGCCTTTCCCCAGATCGCCGCCCACGGGGCGCTGTGGGCGCACTCCTTCTTCGAGGTGGGCGGAAGCATGGGCCGCTTCATCGCCCGGCGCTACTTCTACAACGCCCAGGAGCGGGCCTACCGGCTGGGCGTTCTCAACCGATTTGCCGAGGACTTCCGGCTGGTCAACCGCCAGGTCTGCATCGACACCCTGACGAACTACCGCTTCACGCGCGCGCACGGCCGCGAGCCGGGAGCGGGGAAACTGGTGCCCCTGGAACTGCTGCGGGAGCTGAACCTCCTGCACGATGCGCGTGCGGCGGGGGAGCGGTTGAGCGAGGAGGAGAAACGGCGGGTGTTCCAGACCTCGTTCTACTGGGAGCAGGAGCTGACCGTGGCGCCGGGGGTCAAGGCGGCCGTCGAGAAGTTCCAGTGCCGCGTGATGAGCTTCTTGTGCTTGCACCCGGTGGTGCGCTTCGCCTACTTTCCGCGCTGGCACTACCTCCTCTTCCGCAACTTCGCCGATACGTCCGAGCGCATCGCCAAGGGCCTCCGAGCTTACGAGCACGCCCGGCTCGGCGGCTGGGTACGTGTCGCGGAGACAATGAGGTCCTATGGCGTGATGCCCCGGGCGTTCTTCCGCGATCCCGGCGGATATGTCCGGGCGCTCCAGGGGCCGGCGGGCTCGCCGACCGGCTCGGCGGGGCAATAGGTGCTCCGCGCCTCGGGCTGCTTTTGCGGCCCCCAAACTTGCAGAGGGCCCCCCTCTCGAAGGAGAAACGACCATGACCCAAACAACGGGTGGCGCGAAGGCCCTGGGCTTCTTCCTGCTGGCCGCCCTGTCTTGTTCCTCGGCGGGTTGCAACATCGGCAAGAAGAATGAAGGCCCCCAGAAAGTCGAGGAGCCGAAGAAAGAGGGCGCTCCAGCGCCCGCCCCGGCCTCGCCCGAAGAACTCGAGGAGCGCAAGCGACTACAGGGCAAGTGGGAGATCGTGAAGTACGCCTCCGAGACCGGCCACGACGCTCTGCGCGGGAGGGAGGGCAAACTTCACTACACCTTCGGGGGAGACCAACTGAGTTATTTCGTCGGCGGGCAACGCGCCGTCAAGGGGACGTATCGGGTTGACCCGTCGAAAGCGCCCAAGACCATCGACTTCATCGCGGATGGTCCTCCGGGGAGAAACCTGAGCTTCAAGGGGATCTACGCGCCGGAGGGAACATATGGCCTCAAGGTCTGCTTCCTTCCGGAGAGCGGCAGCGGCCCCCGACCCACTGAATTCAAGGAAGCACCCGGCCACGTGCTGATCGTCCTGGAGACGGCAATTTACGCCTGGGGCGCGCGAAAGAAGACCGCAGGGCAACTCCTCGGCAAATGGGAGGCCGACGCAGGGGGCAAAAAGGGCCTGGTTCAAATCTGCCCCTTTTCAGGTAACACTACGGACCGTCCCCGGGCTCGCCTCGGTAGGCGAGTTCTCCCCGACTGGCGCCCTGGTGTCGAGAGCCTCACGCCCGCTTGAAGCGCGTGAGCCCGAGCATTTCCA
>JBBSEZ010000369.1:0-10119 GCA_038239195.1 Gemmatales bacterium | reverse complement strand
GGGGCATCTTGCCCCCCTCTCCCTGTACTCGGGGAGAGGGGTTGGGGGTGAGGGGCATCTTGCCCCCCTCTCCCTGTACTCGGGGAGAGGGGAGCAAGAGGGCCTCGAAGAATCGGCCCACCCTACGCCTTCTCCACGGGAAGCGGCGAGCACGTGTGTCCCACGACTGTTACTCATCGTGAACCTCCAGAACGCGCACGTCGGCGGGCAGGTGCAAGCGGGTGGCGTCGAGCCCGGCGATCAGGTCGCGCACCAGCGCGAAGGCATCGACCTGATCGAGGCGGGCCTTGTAGTTGAGGATGAGGCGGTGATTCAGCACCGCGGCGGCGGCCGTCTGAACGTCCTCGAAGCCGACGGTCGGCCTCCCCGCGAGCAGCGCCAGCGCCCGCGCCGACTCCGCCAGGGCGATGGCCGCGCGCGGCGACGCGCCGTGCGTGACGTAGGCGCGCACGGCCGAGACCGCCTCGGCCGCCTTGGCGTGGGTCGCGGCCACCAGGCGGGCGATGTACCGCGACACGGGGCGCGGCAAGAAGATGCGGTCGAGCACGGCGAAGAGGCCGTCGAGCTCGGCGGCCGACATGGCCCAGGTGGGGGGCGGCGGGGCGCCGTGGCGGCGCGTGGAGATGATGCGTTCGAGGACGTCGGCTTCGACGGTGGTGACGACCAGCTTGAAGAGGAAGCGGTCGAGCTGGGCCTCGGGGAGCGGATAGGTCCCTTCCAGCTCGATGGGGTTTTGCGACGCCAGGACGAAGAACGGCTCGGGCAGCGGGCGCGTGGTGCCGAGCAGCGTGACGTTGCGCTCCTGCATGGCTTCGAGCAGCGCCGACTGCGTCTTGGGCGATGCGCGGTTGATCTCGTCGGCCAGGAGGATGTTGGTGAAGATGGGGCCGGGGCTAAAGATCATGTCGCGCCCGGTGGGCGTGTCCTGCAAGATGTGGGTGCCCAGGATGTCGCCCGGCATCAGGTCGGGCGTGAACTGCACGCGCTTGAAGTCGAGGTTGAGCAACTGGCCGAGCGCCTTGACCAGCGCCGTCTTGCCGACGCCGGGGACGCCTTCGAGGAGCAGATGGCCCCGGCTCAGGACGGCGGCGAGGACGAGGCGGTGCAGATCGGGCCGGCCGAGGAGCATGGCGTCGAGCTGGTCGAGGAGGCGCCGGCACAGCTCGACGGCGGGGCGCAATTCCTCGGGGCGCAGCAGACCGGACGAGGGGACTTCGTTGGCCATTGAGGTGCTCGAACGGAAGACAGGAGGTTACCGACCACGCCTCGATCACTTGGGCGCCGGCCGGTCGAAGTAGCGCTGCACCGCGTCGCGGTGGCGCGGCAACACGACCGGCGCGGCCGACGACCCGCCGTCGGCGCGCGCGCCGGCAAGGGCGCCCGAACTGGCCGGGGGGGCGCCGCCGACCTTCGGCAGCGCCTTGCCGATGCCGCGCAACTCCGACTCGCGCAGCGAGCCGGGCGGCAGCGCCTCCTCCTTGAACTTGACGCCGTCCGCCTTGCTCTCGTCGCCGAACGTCAACTTGGCCGCCCCGGGGCCTCGCGAACTTCCGCCGCGCCCGAGCCGGTTGGTCAGCGCCAGCGACTTGCACAGCCCCTTGCAGTTGGCCTCCAGGTAGGCTGTGAGCGCGGCCTCGTCGCACTTGCCCCCCTTGAGGCAGCGCTCCAGCGCCTCGCGGTCGATCAGCCGCGCCGCGAAGAGGCGCTCGGCCCGCCGCGCCAGGTCGCCGTTGTGCCCCGCCATCGACCGGGCAAACTTCTCCAGATCGGCGTCGGAGAGCCCGGCCCCCTTGCGAAGGGCGTCGAGGAGGCGCGGGTCGAGCCCCTTGCGGAGCAGTTCGTCCTCCAGGCCGGCCTTCCGCGTCAACAGGGCCAGTTGCGCCATGCCCTCGGCCAGCCCCTTGCCGCCGAGGGACGAGCGCTTCCTCGTGAGCAGGTCGGCGAGGGCCTCGGCCCGCGCCAGGCCCTCGCGCTGCCGGGCCATCGACGACGACGCCTCGCGCGCCGCCTTGTTGGTGGTGTTCTGCAGGTGGTCGAGCGCTTCGAGCGTCTTGGCGGGGCCCTTGCCGCGCGCGTCGCGGCGCACCTGCTCCAGCTCGCGCTTGAGCTCCTCGGCGCGCTCGGGCGTGAGGGCCTTCTCGTTCTTGAGCACGTCGAGTTGCTCGGCGAGCCGGGCGGTCTCGCGGTCGATCTCAAGGCGCGGGCCGTGGCCCAGGTCGGCCAGGCTGCTCGGCAGGAAGAAGCAAAGCAGCACGAAGCAGGCCGCCGCGCCCAGGAGGCCCCACGCCCGGCTGGATTGCCAGCGCAGGCGCGGCTGATCGACCAGCGGGAGCTTGCGTTCCCAGCCGCCGAGGGGCACGTCCTCCCCCGCCATCAAGAGCCCGCCACAGCCGCTGTAACGATCGAGGAGCGCGCGGACGGCGGAGCGCTCCGGCAGGCGCCGCAGGGCCAGCACCACGGCGGGGACCAGCGCGACGGGCAGGGTGAGCAGGCCCCAGAGCAGCGATTCGCGCGAGACGGAGAGCCCGGCGCGCAGCGCCAGGACGGCCGTGCCCCACGCGAACGCCCAGAGCGTCAGGGCGGTCAGGGCGTGACGCACCACCAGCAGAGCTCCCAGGCGCTGGCGGAAGTGATCGATCGCCCGTTCTTCGTGGGTCTTCATGCTCCGCCCTCGGTTGCTCGACGCGCCCTTCTGGAATTGTCATCGCACGGAGGGGGCGCGTCAAGGAACGGGTTGTCGTTTTCCGCCATGCGCCGGGCCGCCAATGTAGGCCGCGACTCCGTCGCGGTCCCGCAATCCGCGACGGAGTCGCGGCCTACATTCTCACCGCTTGAGCTGCTTGCGGAACCACTCGTCGGCGCGCTCGGCCTCTTCGACGTCGATCAGCCCGTCGCCATCGCCATCGATGCGGCGGAACTGCTCGTCCGTCCCGAGGAACTCGCCGCGCGAAACGTCGCCGTCGCGGTTGCGGTCCATCTTCTGAAACCACAGCGGGCCGCGCCACGCCGGCACCGTTGTCGCCGCGCCCGGCCGGCCGGGGGGAGCGAATCCCCCTGGCCCGGCCACGGTGACCCGCAGCGGCCTGCCGTAACTGACCGTGAGCCGATACTGCTGCGGCATTTGGTCGCGCCGGATGGCGCCGGTGCGGTCGCGGTCCCACGTCTGGAGTCGCGACCAGGCGGTCTTCAACTCGCGCTGGCTCAGCCGGCCGTCGCCGTCGCGGTCGAGGTGGGCGAACAGGCGCCGGCCCCGGTCCTCCACCGGGAGGAAGGTCGTCTGCCCGTTGAGTCGGTCGCGCCAGTCGGTGAATTCCAGATACTCTTTCTCCGAAACCTTCCCGTCGCTGTTGCGGTCGGCCAGGCGCATCAGGGCAACCATCGTGACGGCGGGGAACGACACTTCCCGGTCGTCGAGGTAGCCGTCGCGGTTGCGGTCGAAGGAGCGGAACGTCTGGAGCGCCGACTCGCGCGTGGAGCGCCGCGGCGGGGCTGGCCCGCCTTCGCCCAGGCCGAGTTCGATTTGCCACTTCTCGATCGCCAGCACGACGGGCCCGCCGGGGGCGCGGCGCACGTCGATCCCCGGCGCCTTCGCCAGCACCGTCAGGGGCGAGCGCGCCCGCGGGCCCATCTCGATCAGCACCGTCAGGTCCGGCGGCAACTGGGCCCACCCGGCCAGTTCGGCGGCGTCGAGCCGGCCGTCCCCGTTGCGGTCGAGCCTGTCGAAGGCGGCCCTCGCGATGCGCAGCTCGTCACGGCCGAGGGAAGCGCCCTTGCGGCCATAGCGGGCCAGCAGCTGCGCGGGCAGCGCCCCGGGCGGGTCGCCCGGCTGGCGCAGGAGGAACGGCAGCCCGCCGGGGGCCAGGCCCAGCGAGGAGCCGGGCATGAAGGAGGCCTGTTGCGGCGGGGCGCTCTGCAGTTCTTCCGGCGTGACCATCTCGTCGCCATCGAGGTCGAGCTTGTTCAGCACGTCCGGCGCCGCCAGGAGCTCGGCCCGCGAGAGCTTGCCATCGCGGTTGGTGTCGAGGGCGCGGAACAGCGCATCGCTGAGCGGGTCGAGGATCGACGCGCGCAGGCCCCACCTCACCTGTAGCGCCCCCGCCGTGGACCGGCGGTAGTAGGCGCGGAACCGTTCCAGGCTCGCGCCCCGGGGGCCCCCGCCGAGGGCCTCGTAGCCGGGGCTGGCGTCGGGATCGACTTCGCCCCCCGCCAGGAGCTGCTTCCACTGCTCCGCGCTGGGCGCCTGCCGGGACTCCTTCTTGCTCAGCACGCCATCGCCGTCGGCGTCCAGGAACCGGAACAACTGCGACACGGTGCTGTCCCAGTTTCTCTGGAATGGCTTGCCCCCGGCCTGGAGGTGCAGGCGCACCAGATAGGGCCGCGACCTGTGAAAGACGACCACGTCCTGAGCGTCGCCGGGCACCGGCCTCGGGCCCGGAGAGACAATGGGAGGCCCGGCCGCGCTCAACCACAGCGAGGCGAACGGTAGGGCCAGGAGGAGGGCAACGGCGCGCTGCATGGGTGGTTTCTCCTGAGCGGCGAGCCGGGGGCATGAGGCGAGCGGCAGGAGGAAGCGTCCCTGTAGGACGGCTCTCCTGAGCCGTCCGGACGGCTCAGGAGAGCCGTCCTCCAGCACACCAAGTCCTGCCGCCGCTCGCTTTAGGCCAACGGCTCGTCGGGACGATCATTCGTCGAAGTTCCCCGGGAGGACCTCGCCGCCGGCGCGCGTGATGAGCGCGTGGAACACCACGTCCTTGGGGCGCTTGGTGAAGCGGCGGACCGAGCCGTCGGCAAAGCCGGCGTTGAACGAGCCGTCGCGCCCGCCGACCTGGGGCACGGGACTGCCCGCCGCGTAGGGGAGGTCTTCCGGCTTGCTCCACGGCACCGCCTTGGCCGCCTCGACGACCAGCAGCGTGTTGGAGGTCCCGTCCGAGACGTCGGTGAGGCGCGTGCCGCGCTTGCCCTCGAAGATCGCCCCGGGGCCGGCGAAGACCTGGTAGAACGTCGAGCCCTTGGGCCCCTCGCGCTCCGCCATCGCGTAGGTGCGCGGCATCAGCGCCAGCAGCTTCTTGTTGTTCGGCCCGTCCCACGGCTCGTTGAGCTTGAACTTGCGATACAGGTTGTCCTGCTCGACGTAGGGCAGGATCAGCACGCGCCAGCTCAAGATAGCCTTGCCGTCCTTGTCGTAGACGGCCGCGGGCGGAAACGCCCCGTGGACGTCGTGGTAGTTGTGCAGGGCGATGCCGATCTGCTTGAGGTTGTTGACGCTCTGCGTTCGCGCCGCCGCCACGCGCACGCGCTGCACCAGTTCCAGCGCGACGGCGCCCAGCGTCTTGCCGTCCACGCGCACTTCCAGCGAGGCCTCGACCCGGTCGCCCTTCTGCGCGATCGGCGTGGCCTTGGTACTCGCCTCGACCGCGCGGACGAGCTCGAGAACTTCCGCGGGGGCCTTGCTCCGGGTCAGTTCCTTGATCGCCTCGGCCAGCCCGCCTTGCCCGACCTTTCGCGCCGCTTCGAGCGACTTCTGCCCGGCCTTGGCGGCGGCGGCGTCGGCGAACTCCACCTTCAGGTCGGCGCGGAAGCGCTCGCCCACGTCGAACGTCAGCGTCGCCGAGCGCGCCTTGAGCAGCGCCTTGAACGGGGCGGCCTGCGGCGGTAGAGGCTCGTTCTTCACCAGGCGCTCGATCGCGGCCGGGTTGACGCCGAACACGAAGGTGCGGTTGCTCGCGGCCAGGGCGACGGCGGGGGCGAGCGGGTCGGTCTTCTTCAGGTCCGCCTTCTTCATCATCGCCTTGACGTCCGTCAGGGCCCCCGCCATGAAGGTGCGGTCGTTGAGGAAGTGCAGCCCGAAGTCGCGCCGCACGTAGATCGTTTCCCCTCCGAATTTCTCCTCCGCCGACCCCGCGCCGACTCCCGCCAGCACCTTGGCGCGGTCGTACGGCTTCCGCGTGGTGATGAACACCACCGACTCGTGCGGGGCGTTGACCATCACCATGGTTAGCCGTTCCATCTGGCTGGGGGCGACGCCCACTTTATTCTCGATCTCCTTCGCCCACGGCTCGATTTCCATTGCCCCCTTCTGCCGCACCGCCTTGCCCAGATCGCTCACCCAGACGTCCGCGATGCGGACAGACAGCACGCCCACGGCGTTGCCTGGGACGCGCTCCAGGTCCGCCGGCAGCGCGCCCTTCGCCGGCGGCGCGCCCTTGTCCTCGGCCGCCACCTCCCGCTCGCGCCAGCTCCCCGACAGCCCCAGCGCCGCCAGCAGCGCGACCACAAAAGCCCCGGTCAGTTTCCCCGTCATGTTCCCGGCCCTCCGTCAAACAAATCCGTGCTCATCCCGAGGATGAGGCGATGTGTAACAGCGTCATAGTACACCAGCATAGAATGTCAGTCAACGAGGAAAAACGAAAGAAGTGGGGAAGGGGCCTCTCCCGGTCTTTCGCTGGCGGGGCCCGAATCTTCGGCGCCTTCGTTAAAGTCGGCCGGGGCAACGGGTCGATGGAAGAGAAGACGCGGTTGGGGGCCGAGGTCTGCGAGGGGGAGCAGCGATGAGCGAGACGCAGGGGTTGTTGTCGAAGATCGGGGCGCTGCGGCAGCGGCTGGGCCAGGCCCTTTGCCTGGCCGGCGAGGCCCGTTCGGCGGCGAACGGGATCGTGCGGGCGCTCGACGAGCAGGTGAGCGCCGGCGGCGAGCACGACGCCCTGGTCGAGGCGGCGCTGCGGCCCGTCACGGGGCCCGTCGCGGGGAGCGGCCCCGTGCCGCGCCAGTTGACGGCGCGAGCGCGGCGCGTGCTGGAACGGGGGCGCGACCTGCTCGGCCCGCTGCGCGGAATGGCGGACGATTTCGATCTGAAAGAGGGCGTTTCCGCGCCCGCCCGCCCGCCGCTGGGGCAGCTCTACCGCGAGGCGTCGGCGATGCTGGACACGGTGCTGCGGACCGTGGCGCTGTTGCCCGAGTCGACGGCCGCCCAACTTCACCTTTGCGAGGGGCTGGAGGCGACGCTGGGCGCGGTCGCCGGGCGCGTGCGCACGCTGCTCGCCGGGACGGCGCGCCAGCGCCAGGAGTCGGAGCGCATCGCGCACCTGGCCGGCCTGCTGACGGCGCTGGCGGCGGGCAAGCCGGTCGAGTTGACGCCCTTCCGCGTCCTGGCGGAGGACGTGCTGGCCGAGGCGCGCGAGTGCGTCCCCCTTTGCTTCCCCCAGACGGAGGGGGGCACCCTGGCGGAGCGAATCGCCTGCCACGGCCTGACGGTGGCGCGGGTGGTGGCGCGGGTAGTGCGGCACGACCCCGAGCTGAAGCCGCGCAAGGAAGACGCCGTGCTGGCGGCCTTGCTCCACGACGTGGGGATGCTGCGCGTGCCGGAGGCGATCCTGGCGCAGACAAGCCCGCTGGACGACGAGCAGTTCCGGGCCATCGAGGCGCACGCCCGCGCCGGGGCGGAGCTGTGCGCGGCGCTGATGCCCGACGCGCCGTGGCTGGCGGAGGCCGCGTGCGGCCATCACGAGCGCCTCAACGGTACGGGCTACCCGGACGGCTTGCGCGAGCACCAGGTCGGCCCGTTGGCGCGCCTGCTGGGGGTCTGCGACGTCTACGCCGCCCAGTGCAGCGGGCGGCCCCATCGGCTCGCGCGGGCACCGCGCACCGCCCTGACCGACACGCTGCTCATGGCCGAGCAGGGGCTGCTCGACCAGCACCACGCCGAGTGTCTGCTGCACCTGTCGTTCTACCCGGTTGGCTCGGTGGTGGAGCTGGCGCACGGGGCAGTCGGCGTGGTCATCGCCACGCCGGTCTCGCGCGGCGACCTGAGCAGCCCGGCCCGCCCGGTGGTGGCCCTGCTCCTGGACCAGCACGGCGAACCGGAGGCCCGGCCGCACCACCTCGACCTCGGCCAGTGCGAGAACCACAGCATCGTGCGCTCGCTGTCGGCCGCCGAGCGCGGCGAGCTGCTGGGGCGGCGGTTTCCGGAGTGGGCGGCCTGAAAGGTGACAGGGTGACAAGGTGAGGGGGTGACAAGGTGACAGGGTGACGAGGTGAGGTAGGAGGAGTTGGGACGACCCGACTCTTGTGGTTTCACCTTGTCACCTTGTCGCCCCCTCACCTTGTCACCCTGTCATCCGAACAGGGAGACCGCGTTCATGGCGGAGCTCGGCTACGTTCCCGCGACCCGGCACCCCTGGCCGAGCATGCTGTTCGTCTTGCCGCTGCTGGTGGTGTACGAGACGGGCGTGCTCGCCGTCGGCGGGGCGCGGCCCGAGACGGTGCGCAACGGCGCCGACCACTGGCTGCGCTGCGGGCTGGGCGCCATCGGCCTGAAGATGGCGTGGTTCCCGCCGATGGTGCTGTTCGCCATCTTCGTGGCCTGGGCGTGGCGGCGGCGCGACGACCGGCCGGGCGACCTGGTCGGCGTGCTGAGCGGGATGGCCCTGGAGAGCGTGTCGTTCGCGTTGGGGCTGTGGGCCATGAGCCGGGGGCTGGCGCCGATCCTCCAGCGCGCCGGCGTCGAGCTCTCCCTGGCGGTGGCCGCGGGCGACGGCGCCGACCCCGGCCTGCGCCAGGTCATCACCTATCTCGGAGCGGGGATCTACGAGGAGGCGCTGTTCCGGCTGGCGCTCTTCTCGGCGCTCGCCTGGGGGCTGCGCTGGGTCGAATTTCCCACGGTCCTCGCCGTGCTGTGCGCCGCCATCGCGTCGGCCACCCTGTTCTCGGCCGCCCACCACCTCGGGCCCTACGGCCAGCCCTACAGCAATTACCTGTTCGTCTTCCGCCTGGTGGCGGGGCTGTACTTCGCGCTGCTCTACCAGCTGCGCGGCTTCGGCATCGCGGTGGGGGCCCACGCCTGCTACAACGTCATGGTCAGCGTGACGTGATAGCGCGTAACGACAAGCGAGGGTAATTCCTCGGCGCGGGCGGTCAGCGAACAGCCGCGGGGGCGATGAAGGCATCGACGGCCATCAGATCGTACCGGCCACCGCGCGGGAGAAGAACTCGTCGGACGCCAGGATCAACTCGGCCTCGGTGCTGAGCGTCAGCGAGCCGTTGACCAGCGCGGTCACGAAGCCCTGCCCCTCTGGCGCCACCTGCTGGCGCTCCAGCAGGTTGGCGTAGAGCAGCCCCACCATCCGCCCGGCGGCCTCCGGCGAATTGAGGACTTCGCGAATCGCGGCGAGTTGTCCCGCGGGGGTCATGGCCTCCTGGTCGAGCCCCGCGTCTTCCGGGGGCACGGCGCCGCGGCCCAGCACGTCCACGTACAGCGAATCGACGAGCGCCACCGGGCCGGGATGGTCGCCCAGGTATTCGGGCGAGGACAGGAACCCGAAGATCACGTCCTTCTCCGAGGCGCCTCCCTGGAAGTCCTGCACCCAACCCGCCCGCTCGGCAGCGCTCTCGTGGCGGTGGAGGTAGGTGAGGTAGTAGGAATCGACCTCCTCGCCCCGGTGCTCGGCCGACTCCCAGAAGGCCTGCGTCACCTGCTCGCGCGAGGCCCCTCCCATGAGGTCGGCGACCCAGCCGGCGACCTCGGCGTCGGAGCCGAGGCGGCCGAGGACGATCCGGTACAGGGCCCGCACGAACAGCGTGTCCTGGTTCTTGGCGACGACCGACGCGGGCAGGGCCTCGAACGCGCCAACGTCCACGGTGTTGTTGAGGGTGCGCTGGTAACTGGGGCCGCGCTGGTCGGTGGTGACGCCCGCCGCCACCAGCCCGACGTTCCCGGCCCCGATGGCAATGCTGCCCGGCAGGAGCGCGTCGGTCGGCGTCGGGCCGCCATTGTTCTGGAGCGGGCCCAGGTTGAGTTGGGCCGCGCTCACCCCGGTCAGGTCGCTGACCAGGAAGCCCGTGGCGCCGCCGACGACGCCGATGACGTTGTTGCCCTTGCTGGCGAACGCCCCCGAGACGTCGGGGTCGGTCGCGGCGGCGTTCAGGGCGATGATGGTGTTGCCCAGCGAGGTCGTGCCGCCGGCGCTGAAGTAGCCGCCCCCCTGGCCCAGGCCCGCCGCGCCGGTGGCCCCCGCCGTGCCGGTGCCCGCCCCGGCGCCGCCGGCGCCGCCGGCGCCGAACAGCAGGGCCTGGTCGGCGGTGATGGTGTCATCGAAGACGTTGGCGGTGCCGCTGTTGAAGATG
>JBBSEZ010000368.1:0-10213 GCA_038239195.1 Gemmatales bacterium | reverse complement strand
TGGGACAGGCTTTCCAGCCTGTCCTCTTCTCCGCGGACAGGCTGGAAAGCCTGTCCCACGAAGGCTTTTCGCATGTCCGATCAAGCACGCGCCTGGAGCGCGGCCGCGGCAAGCTACGAGGACGAGTTCGTCGATCCCTACCGCGCCGCCGGCCCCAACCCGCTGCTCGACGCTCTCAAGGAGCTGGGCGGCGCGGGCACCGTCGCCGACCTCGGCTGTGGCGTCGGCCCGCTGCTGCCGTTCCTCGCCCGGCACTTCCGCCACGTCCTCGCCATCGACTTCGCCGAGGGCATGCTCCAGCGCGCCCGCGAACATTGCCGGTCCGCCAAGGTCGAGTTCGTGCAGCGCAGCCTGACCGACCTGGCGCCCCTGGCCGGACGCGCCGACGTGGCCGTGGCCGTCAACAGCCTGGTGATGCCGTCGCTCGACGACCTGGAGGCCGCGCTCCGCGGCGTGCGCGCCCTGCTGCGCCCAGGCGGACACTTCCTGGGGATCGTGCCGGCGATCGACTCGGTGCATTACCAGACCATGTTGCTGATCGACCGGGCGCGCGCCGCCGGGATGCCGGAGGACAAGGCCAGGCAGAACGCGGCGCACCACGGCGAGCACCACCTGTACGAGTTCGCCTTCGGCGGCTTCTGCTACAAGGGCCTCGACCAGCACTTCTGGCAGCCGTTCGAGTTGCCCTACCGACTGGAGCGCGCCGGCTTCCGCGGCGTTCGCGTGGAGAAGGTGGAACTGGCCTGGGAGCAGCTCGCCTGTGGGGCCGAGCTGAAGCGACTCCCGCCCCCGTGGGACTGGTTCTTTCGCGCCGAGGTGTGACCCATGCAAGAGCTGGCGCCAGGGGTATGGCAGGTCGCCCTGATCCTGCCGCACGTGATCAACGCCTACCTGGTGCGCACCCCGGCCGGCGACGTGCTGATCGACGCCGGCACGCGCTGGGCGGCGGGGCACGTGCTGCGCCAGCTGCGCGGCCGGCCCCTCTGCCTGGTGGCCCTGACGCACGCCCACCCCGACCACCAGGGCTCGGCCGCGGAGGTCTGCCGGCGCCGGAAGGTGCCGCTGGCCTGCCACTCCGCCGACGTGGCCGTGATGGAGGGCCGCGCGCCCATGCTCCCGCGCAACGCGGTGGCGCGCCTGGCCGACCGCCTGTGGAGCGGCCCGCCTCATCCGGTCGAGATACGCTGGCAGGGAGGCGAGATGCTGGGCGACTTTCGCGTGGTTCACACGCCGGGCCACGCGCCGGGCCACGTCGTCTTTTTCCGCGAAGCCGATGGCGTGGCCATCGTCGGCGACGTGGTGCGCAACATCAACTGGCTGTCGGGGGCGCCGTGCGTGTGGGAGCCGCCGCCGATCTTCTCCGTCGATCCCGCCCAGAACCGCGAGTCGATCCGCCTGCTGGCGAGCCTGCGCCCGACGCTCGTGCTGCCCGGCCACGGCCGACCCCTGCGCGACGTCGCCGCCCTGACGCGCTACGCGGCAACCCTCGGTTAGCGACGCTTCGCAGAAGCGTCTTCGGCCGCACGCTTCTCCGAAGCGTCGCTAATTCTACTGTAGTTGTTTATGCCTGTGCGGCCCGGGGCCCTTAGATAGGATAGCGGGAAGTTGCGTCCAGGAGGAGACGGCGGATGGCTATCTTGGAACACCCCGACGCGCAGGCCCTGCTTGAGGATGCCACGCTGACGGTCGAACAACTCGAAGAACTGGCCGGGCGCATTCAGCCCTTCCTGGGGCGTTACCTCCCCTGCTTCCAGCGCACCGAGCAGCGCGAGAACGCCCGGACCATCCTCCAAGGGAAACTCTCCTCCCTGTCGCGCAAGACCTGCGAGCCCATCGCTCACTTCTTCGGGGCCCGCCGCGAAGTCCTCCAGGACTTCGTCGGCTCTTCCCCCTGGGAGGACCGCCTCGTGCTGGACTGCCTGCGCGACCACGTCGTCGAAATCTGGGCGGAGCCCGCAGGCGTCCTCATCGGCGACGGCTCCGGCTTCCCCAAGAAGGGCGACCACTCGTGCGGCGTCAAGCGGCAGTACTGCGGCCGCCTGGGCAAGGTCGATAACTGTCAGATCGGCATCTTCCTGGGCTATGCCTGTCGCCGCGGGCAGGTTCTGCTGGACCACCGCCTCTTCTTGCCCAAGGAGTGGGCCGAGGACGCCAAGCGGCGCAAGAAGGCCGGCGTGCCCAAGGAGGTCGTCTACCAAGAGACATGGGAGATCCTGCACGGCCAAATCAAGGCGCACAAGCACGTGCCGCACGCCTGGGTCGTCACCGACGCGGAGTTCGGGCGGGTCAACGCGTTCCGCGCGGCCCTGCGGGAGGACGGCGAGCGCTACGTGGTGGACGTGCGCAGCGACTTGAGGATACGGGACTTGCGGCAGGCGCCGCCCGAGCGGAACGGCTCGACGGGGCGCTTCCCGGTGGTGCCGCAGACCACGGCGGAGCGGTGGGCGGCGACCAAGGAGGCGACGGCCTGGGAGCAATTCAAGATCCGGCCGGGGGAAAAGCGGCCGTTGCGGGTGGAAGCCACCCAGACGCAGGTGCTGACGTTCGAGGACAACCGCGTGGGGCCGGAGGAGCGGCTGGTGGTTATCCGCACGGTGGACAATCCGGAGGCCAAGACTTGGTATTGCCTGAGCAACGCGGCCGAGGAGGTCCCCCTCCGGGAGGTGGTGCGCGGCCACGGCCAGAGGTTCTGGGAAGAGGCGAACTTCAAGGAGGGCAAGAGCGAGGTGGGCCTGGACGAGTACGAGGTGCGCGGCTGGCGCGGCTGGCACCACCACATGACCCTGTCGCTGCTGGCCCTGTGGTTCCTGGCCTCGGAGCGCGACGTCGTCAAAAAAAAACGCCAGCGATGACGGTGAGCGTGTTGAGGGAGGTGTTCAGCCGGCTGTTGGCCATGCAGCGGCTGACGCTCGGGGAGATCGTGCGGGAGCTAAACGCGACGCTGAGGCGCAAGGAGGAGGCGCGGATCTACCACTGGCACAGCGAGACCGGCGCGTACCCACCCCGGCGGACAGAGGCAGACGCGAACGCGGAGAGCGAAGCGGCCGGGGAGTCGGCGAGCGCCCCCCGACCACCGCCGGAAGAGTCCTGCGGTTACGTCGATCGCTGGCGCTCATGGATCGCCGCCCTGCTCCCGGCTACCGCAAACAACTACAGTAGAACTAAACGGGCCCCCCTCTTTTTCGTTCGCCCAGTCGCGCGGTTTGAGGAACTCGGCGAGCTCCGCCTCGGGCGTGCCCGCCTCGGGCCGGTAGTCGTACCACCAGCGCACGCGCGGCGGCAGCGACATCAGGATCGACTCGATGCGGCCGCCCGTCTTCAGGCCGAACAGCGTCCCCCGGTCGTACACGAGGTTGAACTCGGCGTAACGGCCACGGCGGTATTCCTGAAACGCCTTCTGCTCCTCCGCGTAGGGCTCGTCCTTGCGCCGCTTCGCGATTGGCAGGTAGGCGTCGAGGAAGGCGTCGCCCGCGTCGCGCACGAAGGCGAAGACGCGCTCCACGTCGCCCTCCAGATAGTCGAAGAAGATCCCGCCGACGCCGCGCGCCTCGCCGCGGTGGGGCAGGAAGAAGTATTCGTCGCACCAGCGCTTGAGCCGCCCGTGGTCGATGAGCGGGGCGTGCCGGTCGCAGACGCCCTTCCAGGTGCGATGGAAGTGGACCACGTCCTCATGGTAAGGGTAGTAGGGGGTGAGGTCGGCGCCGCCGCCGAACCACTGTCGCGGGCCCTTGGTGAGAAAGCGGAAGTTGGCGTGGACGGTCGGCACCATCGGGCTGCGCGGGTGCAGCACCAGCGACACGCCGCAGGCGGTGAACGCGCGGCCCTCGCCGGGCAACTGGGTGGCAAGCTCCTCCGACATCTGGCCGTGGACGTCGGAGAAGTTGACGCCCGCTTTCTCGAACAGGGCGCCCTCGGCGAGGACGCGCGACCGCCCTCCCCCGCCGCCCTCGCGCTCCCAGGCGTCCTCGCGGAAACGGCCACCGCCATCGAGCGCTTCGAGGGCGCCGGCGATGCGGTCTTGCAGGTCGCGGAAGTAGGCGGCGGCGCGGTCGTGCAGGGTGGACATGGCGAGGCCCGGGGGAGGTGGGCGAGAAGGGCATTGTACCCGGCGCCTTCCGCCTGTCACGCCCGTCACGAGGGCGGCCCCACTTGGCCTAGCCACCGCCTCGCCCCCGCGCTTATAATCGCCGCCGCGCGCACCGTCCCCCTGCCCGCGGAGGGAGCCTCGTGGCCGACAGCGACAACGAACTGGTGGTCGAGACCTTCAAGCTCACCAAGATCTACCAGAACCGCCAGATCGCCCTCAACGACGTCACGCTGCGCCTCGAGCCCGGCACCGTGCTGGGGCTGCTCGGCTCCAACGGCGCCGGCAAGACCACGCTGCTCCGCCTCATCATCGGCCTGCACCGCCCCACGGCCGGTTGGGCCAAGGTCTTCGGCAAGGTCATGGGCCCCAACTCCGCCGACCTGCGCCGCCGCATCGGCTACATCCCGACCAACCCCCAGTTCCCGCGCGGCATGACGCCCATCACCTACCTCGATTACATGGCGCGCCTCTTCGGCCTCCCCAAGGAGGTCCGCAAGCCTCGCCTCGCCTCGCTCATCCGCGCCGTCGATCTGCTCGGCTGCTCGGGCCACCCCATCAGCGGGTTCTCCAACGGCATGACGGCCCGCCTAGCCGTCGCAACCAGTCTCATCAACGAGCCCGACCTGCTCATCTGGGACGAGCCGACCCACGGCCTCGACCCCGAGGCGCGGCGCAGCATGCTCGAACTCATCAAGGAGCTCAGTCGCGCCAAGACGCTCATCGTCTCCAGCCACAACCTCTCCGACATCGACGAGGTGTGCAACCACGCCGCCGTGCTGAGCCGCGGCCAACTGATCTACTGCGGCTCGCTCCAGGACCTCAAGGGCCGCATGCGCCGCAACCACTACGAGCTCGACCTCGAAGGCGAACAGAAGGCCATCTCCAAGGCCGTCACCGCCGTCCGCGCCCTGGCCGAGTTCAAGACCGTCAACCTGCGCCAGCGCAAGCTCGAGCTCTACCTGCAAGACGACGCGGTAAACGCCTCCGCCATCGCCAGCGTCCTCACGACGCTGCACGAGGGCAAGGTGACGCTGGTCAGCATCCGCAGCGTCGGGCAGCAGACCGAACAGGCGTTTCTCGACCTCGTGGAAAAGGAAGAGTCGCGCGGGTTCGCCCGCATCTACCGCGAGGCGGCCTAGCCCTATAGGGAACGCCTTCCGTGGCGTTCCTCCTCGACGGAACGCCACGGAGGGCGTTCCCTACAGGTTCCGGGCCCCGCTTGTAGGGAACGGCCTCCGTGCCGTTCCGGTCCCCCACGGTGAGGTCACGGACATGGACGCCGCCCCCGCGCAAAAGCCCATCCGCTTCAACCGCTGGCTCCCCTACTGGGCCGTCTTCCAGGCCGACATGCAGCAGACCGCCTGTAGCTGGGCCTACCGCGTCTGGGTGGCGGCCTCGGTGCTCACGACCGTCGGCTACCTGCTCTACCGCATGGGCCTCACCTACGAGGCCGGCATCGTCCAGCCCGCCTCCAAGCTCATCAGCGACCTGCTCACCTGGACCGCCCTGGCCAGCGTCGGCCTGATCGTCGTGTTGACCGCCGGGAGCATCTCCTCGGAGCGCGGCACCATGGCCGACTCCGTCCTCAGCCGCGGCATCAGCCGGCACCAGTACTTCCTCGGCAAATGGCACAGCCGACTCGTCACCGTCCTGGGCACCTTCCTGCTCCTGGGCGCCGGCGCCCTGATCGGCAGCCTCTTCTTTTTGCACGAAGACCTCTCGGCCGGGGGCAGCGTCATGGCGCTGCTCACCGTCGCGGCCATTCTCGCCGTGGTCATCACCGCCGGCGTCACCGTGAGCGCCATCTGCAACAGCACGCTGCTCGGCATCACCGTCCTCTGGGTGCTGCTCTACGGCGGGGGCTTCGCTCTCTCGCTGCTGCCTCCTCGCTTCCCCTCGCCGACGCGAGCCCTGGGGGCCCTGCCCTACGTGCTGCGCGGCTACTACGACGCCGGCTCCCTCGGCCAGCTCATCGGCGCGTCGGTGGTCGTCTGCGTCCTCACGGCCATCGTGGGGCTCGCCCACTTCGCGCGGCGCGACATCTGAAGAATGCCTTCGACGCGAAGCAGGTGGGGCCCCCGAGGGGGCCCTTGCCCTCATTACCAGGCGGCCTCCCCCGCCGCGCCACAGCGGTAGGCCCAGGCGCGCACGATGTAGACCAACTTCTTGGCCTCGTCCACCGCGAACGTCACCCCGAGGGGCGCCTGAAACAGGATGCGCGTCTTGTCGTCGCGCGATTCGCCCTGCGCCTGCGGGTCGTGCTGGAGTTGCTGATCCAGGCGGCCCGACGCCTGGAGGATCGACTCGCGGAGGGCCTCGCTGGCCTGCTCCCACGTGTCCTTCAAGGGCACCATCGCCGCCTGATCGCGGTAGATACTGAACATGAGGTCCTCTTTCCTGGGATCGGCACGCTGGCGTGCCGAAATGCTCGCCCCACAGGTTGCCCCTGTGCAACCCGCTGGACGCGCAACGTGGTCCGGGCCTCTCCTGCCGGGGCGGGAAGGAGCCACGATCTCCGTACGGAAACACCGCCCGTCGCGGGAGGGCCACGGGCGTCGCGGGGGAGCGCGGGTGTTGGTGGAGGCGCTTCGGTTGGGAAGGAGAAACGTTGTCGGACCACAACTCTTCTGCCAGCTTACTTCGCATCTTCGTTCCGAGCAACCGGAACTTGGGCGAGAGCGAGCAATCGAGGGGTTGGGGGCGAAGATGCCGGGAATTTCGTGGACGGCAACCGTACCCTGGCGGAAGATCACCTCGGAGTGCGTTGCGGCCCCAATACAGGAGGTTGCCTTGGCCAGGAGAAGAACTCCGATCCAACGAAAGCTCCGCACCCGCGAACACGTCGTTGCGGACCTTGCCGTCAACCACGTCGAGCGCCAGGTGCTCCTGTGCGGGCACACGGTTGAACGGGTCACTCACGACTACGGCATCGACCTTGCCCCGATAACGTACAACGCCGCGGGAGAGGTCGAGAATGGGTTGGTTCTTCTTCAAGTCAAGGGAACGGAACGGGCACGTCCTCTTGCCCGCCAGGAGGCCGTTTCTTTCCGGGTGGAACGCGCCGACTTGCGCGCCTGGCTGACGGAGCTCCTCCCGGTCATCCTCGTCGTGTATGATGTGGCGGGCGAGGTGGCCTACTGGGTTCACGTGCAAGGCCATTTCCAGGCCCTCCCCGACTTCAACCTGTTCGAGGCCGGCAGGACGGTGACCGTCCGCGTGCCGACCACCCAGGTGCTGGGCCCGGCGACCGTTCGGCAGTTCGCCGTTCTTCGCGATCGGGCGTACGCCCGGTATCACCAAACCTGAGGCCGTCATGACCAGGCCGACCTTCTCCGATTTCCGGTCCGTTTTGCTCGGGCTGGGCTTTCAGGACCGCTCCGTTCCGGGGTCGCACGTCTTGCTCGAACACGCGCCCACGGACACCGTCGTGTTGCTCCGGCCGTACCGCGACGCGGAGCTCCTCGAGCCGGCCACGCTGCGCGGGACTCGCCGCATCCTGGACGAGAAAGGCGTCGTCCCCGGCGAGCGCTTCGACGATCTCCTTCGCCAGCGATCCCTGGTGGGTTAAGTTCCGTCCCAGGCCCTCACTTTCGCCCCAAAATGGCATCGACCACCCAGCACCCGCGCACGTGTTCGCCGGGCTCGCGACAGTGGCGCAGTACCTCGTCCTCGTCGCAGCCGGCCTCTTCGAGCGCGTCCCCCAGAATCGGCATCCGCTCGAAGGCGCGCTCCTCGTAAATCGCCTCCGCCAGCCGGGCGGCCATCCCCTCGTTGCCCGCCAGCCAGCTCGGGGCCATCGCCACCGGGCGGAACGGGTTGCCGAGGACGTCGCGCAGGAGGTTGGCCTGGATCGACTCAGGCGCTTCGGAAAGGGGCGCGCCTTCATGCGACAGCCGTTCGGCCTTCGCCGCCTCGCTGGCGGAATACATCGCCATCCCTTTGATCGCCCCGGCCGAGCCCACGGCCCCCGCCCACCGCGTGGCGTTCGTAGCGGTCCGTGCGAAGTCGTCGGCCACGTTCGCCTTCCTATGTGCCGAGAAGGCAGCGGCGTACGCCGCCTGACGGGCATTCGCGGTCGCCCGGCCGTCGGCGAAGCGCTCGCTCACCTCGACGACAGCCCGGCTGCGCTCGTCGGTCAGCAGCGGGAACAGCCGGCGACAGCACGCGCAGGCGAACAGTCGCAGCTTGCGGGCGCGCGGGCCGAATCGCTTCGCGATCGCGCGCGGGCTCTTGGGGACCAGGTAGTCGAGCATCGCCACGGGCGACGCGCTCTCCAGCCATTCCTGCTCGGTCACGGTGCGTCCCTCACGGCCAGGCCACCACCTCCGCCGTCCCCCCGCAGTAGCGCGTCACCACCTCGACCGCCTCCGCCAGGGCCCGCCGCACCGCGCCCTCGCCGTGCGACGCCGTTCCCTCGACAATCAGGAGCGCTTTCGTCGTCTTCTCCGTCACCTTGCTGAATTCCGCCTGCAACACGTCGAGCCGGCACAGCACCCGGCCTCGCGCGTCCACGTAGCCGTACTCCCCCGCCTTCACCGGCTCGGGCGCCGTGCGGCCCAGCGGCGCGAACGATTCGTTCCCCGTCAGCAGCCGCAGCGCCACCGGCAGTTCGATCAAATCGAGGTCGTGAGCGCCCAGCGAGCAGCGCGAGCGCATCGACACGAGATTGTAGGCATCGACGAGCCCGTTGATCGCCGGCAGGTCGCCGCGCTTGAGGGCGCCCGCCAGCAACCGCTCGACCGATGGCCGAGCGCGCTTCGGGTTGACGCCAACCCTCTGCAACAATTCTCGAAAGGCAACCACCTCCGGCGCGGCCCCAACGGCACCCACGTCGGCGAAGGCGCTGCGAGCCTCTTCGACGGCGCGGGCGATTTCGGCTCGCAGTTCGGGAGGCGCCTTGCCGACCGCCAGGCTGCGGAACGCGACCGCCCCGGCCCGCAGGCCCAACGCCGCGCACTCGGGCGACACGAAAAAGCTCATGGGCGGTCTCTCAAGGGTGCGAGGGCGTTGCAAGCATGATAGAGGAGGCGCGCTCACGCGGCCCGCCGCGCCGCCGGCTCGGGCGCGCGGCGCACCTGACGCAGGCGCTCCAGCGGCAGAGTGCGCGGCGCCTCGTCGAGCTGCGCGTCGATCTGTTCGAGGCGCGGCAGCAGGCCGTGGCCGTTGGCGATCTGGATGGCGAGCCCCGGCCGGGCGTTCGCCTCCAGTAGCATTGGGCCGCGCTCCGCATCGACCACGACGTCCACCCCGAGATAGCCCAACCCGACCGCCTCGGCCACGCGACGCGACATGCGCAGCACCTCGTCCCAGAACGGCACCTGCATGCCGACGACCGGCAAGCCCGTGTCGGGGTGCTTGGCCACCAGGCGGTTGCGCTGCACCGCGTGGTGCGTGATGCCCGTCTCCAGATCGACCCCTGTGCCGATCCCGCCCTGGTGCAGGTTAGCCCGGCCGTTGGACTCCTTCGTCGGCAGGCGCAGCATCGCCATCGCCGGCTGATTGCGGTAGACGATCACGCGCACGTCGGGGATGCCCTTGTAGCTGATCGCCTCGAAGGCGGGATGCAGCCGCACGCGCTGCTGTACGATCGCCGAGTCGGGCTGGCCGCCCAGCGAGTACATCCCCGAGAGCACGTCGGAGACGTGCTGGCGCAGGGCATCGACGCTCATCGCCTCGCCGTTGTGGCGGCGGTAGTCGGCGCCGGCTCGGCCGGCGATGACGAGCACGCCGCGCCCGGCCGAGCCGCGGTTGGGCTTGATGACGAAATCGGCGCGCTCGCCCAGCAGCGCCGTCAGGTGGCGTAGGTTGCCGTACGAGGAGACCTCCAGGTAGACCTCCGGCGTCGGCACGCCGATCTCGCTACAAAGGCGGTGCATCCGCAGCTTGTCGTCCACCAGGGGGAACTTCGCGCGCGGGTTGCAATCGAGGATGCAGGCCGCGTTGCGGCGATTCATCCCCATGATGCCCAGTTCGCGCAGCCGGCGGGCGGCGGTGAACAGCCAGAACATGAGCCCCCTCCTTCGTCGTTGGTCCGTCGCAAGGCGTAGGGTGGGCCGCGGCGTCGGCGGCGCCGCGCGCCCACCCCCCCCCGGGGGCCGGGGGACCCGGGCCCCCCCCCGGCCGGCG
>JBBSEZ010000367.1:0-10221 GCA_038239195.1 Gemmatales bacterium | reverse complement strand
GCTCAGGAGAGCCGTCCTACGAGGCAAGGCGCCTTGTCCCGCCCCTTGTAGGACGGCTCTCCTGAGCCGTCCGGGCAGGCCGTCAAGGCGCAAGCCCGTCGAACCTCCACCCGAGCGCTACCCACGCGGGCCGAGCCCACAACGGACAGCTGGCGCGAGGTAGCTTCGCCCTGTCGGGGTTCGCGCCCGCGTACTGAAGCACGCGCCAGAGGTGCTCCTCGTCGCGAATGATTCGGTCGTACCCTTCCTCCTGCCACAAGTCCCCCGTTCGCTGCAGTTCGGCATTGATCCGCCGCGCGCTGTACTTCTTCCAACTGCCCACGATCGCTTCGAGCGGGTGCGCCTCCGGCATCAAGGGCCGCACGATCGCATGGGCGTGATTGGGCATGACGACGTAGCAACCGAGCTCGTAGCGGTCGCCGTCGAAGTGGTGCATGGCGGAGGCCAAGTGCGCGGCCAGAGGGGCTTGCTTCAACAGGCAATCGCCCATTCCTTCATCGAGCCAGCGTTCGACCCGCTCGTACGCCTGCCGTGCCAGCTTTTCGAGGGCCTCGGCCGGCTGCGGCTCGGGATGTTGTCGTTCCCATTCCACTTTGAGGAGGGCCAACTCGTCCAGCTTGCTTTGGGGCAGAGAGTCGCCCAGGCGGAAGGTGACGAAGTACGTGGCCCCGTCCTGGCGCCAGTGGGGCAGATGGCGCTGGTAAACGGTGAGGGGCAGGTCCGGCTGGAGGCCTCGGAAGCCCGGCGGTGGCGGAAGGTTCCACATGAGCGCGATCCTGGGGGGCTTCTTCTCGGGAAAGCGGTGCGCTTCGGACGGCGCAGGAGAGCCGTCCTACGGGCCGCCTCCTTGTAGGACGGCTCTCCTGCGCCGTCCGGTTCGGAGGACGGCTCAGGAGAGCCGTCCTACAACGAGGCGGCCTGCACGATCATCTTATTGAACTCGCTCTCGACCTTCGCCTTGAAGTCGGCCGCGATCTCATAGACGTCGGTGAGCTCGGCGAAGCCCCAGCGGCCGTGCTTCTTGAGATGGTTCACTCCCGGCACCCAGTAGGTCTCCATCGTCGCCTTCTTCTCCTTCGCGTCCTCGCGCCGGTAGCCCTTGATCTCCACGACGAGGTGCAAGAGGTCGTCGGGGCCGTGGCCGTCGTCAACCAGCACGATGAAGTCGGGCCGATACTTGCGCGTCTCCGAGCCGTAGAGGTAGGGCACTTCGAGCCCGAGGCTGTGGTTCTTCACGTAGGCCCGCACCCTGGGGTGCGACTCGGCCACGCGGCAGAACTCGGCCTCCCAGTCGCTGTCGAGGATCACCCAGTTGACGTGGCAGCGGCGGGCGTCCGTCTCCCAGCGGTCGGTTTTCGAGGTGTTGAAGCGGACATGCTGGGTCGAGCCTGTGGGGTTGTAGGGGTCGAGCAGCGCCTTGATGGGGCGCTCGTCGCTCATGGCCCGCGTGATGCCCGCAGTGATCTTGTTGCAGGCCATGTCGGCCAGCTCCTGATACATGAGGAGCGCGGGATAGGTGTCGCCCTTGCAGCCGAGGCAGCTTTCGAGCCACTGCTTGGTGACGCGCTTGAGCTGGCCAAAGAGATGGAGCCTGGGCTCCTCGCCGGGGTCGCGCCATTTCGTGTAGAGCAGGCGGTGGGTGACGTGGAAGAGCAGCGTGGACGGCCGCATGTCGCCCAGGTGCTCCAGGCTGAGGTCGATGCTCTCCCCGATGATGCCGGAGTTCCGCGTGATGGACGGGCCAACGAGCTCGGGGCTGAGCACCAGGATGGATTCGTCGTTGAATTTGGCTTCGAGGCGCTCCTCCGGCAATTCCACGCGATAGCCTTCGACGCGCGGGAAGCGGATTTCGAGGGCGTCGCGGTCGGGTCGCACGGCCTTGACCTGGATGGTCTCGCGCGGCGGCTGCGGCGGGGCGACGACCGGCTTGGCCGTGAAGTCGAAGGGAATGCCGAAGACGTCGGCATACTCCACGTTGAAGAGGCCCTTCTCGTTGAGGTCGTAGGACTGGCGGCGCAGGGCGCGGCCGATGACTTGCTCGCACAGGAGCTGCGTGCCGAAGGCGCGGATGCCGAGGACGTGGGTCACGGTGTTCGCGTCCCAGCCTTCCGTGAGCATCGACACCGAGACGACGCAGCGGATGGAGCCGCCCAGCTGCCCGGGCTTGCCGACGGTGTTCATGACCTCGCGAAGGAGCTCCTGGTCGGTGATGGTCTCGGCCTTCCGCTGGTCTCCGGTGCGCTCGGTGATCTCGCGGCGGAAGCGATCGATCTCATCCGCGGCCATGGCGCGAAAGTTGGTATCGAGCGCGTCGCCCGCTTCGAGCTGTTCGCTGTCGATGAGCAAGGTATTCGGGCGCGGGAGCGGGTTGCCGTGCTCGTCGAAGTTGCGGAACAGGGCGAGGCGGCCGTTCTCCGGCGTGGTGGTGCCGTCTTCGTGCTTGCGGTGGAAGCCGGAGATGAAGTCGTACACCAGTTTGGAGGTGGAGGTGTTGTTGCAGACGACGATGAAGCACGGCGGCACGCGGATGCCGGCTTTCTCCCAGAGATCGTAGGTCTTCTCGTAGTGCCCGTAGAGCGCTTGCAGGGCCGTTTGCAGCCGCGTGGGCAGCTTGAGGGGGTCGAGCCCCTCGGCCTTGCCGCGCCCCTTCCTGGGCATGTCGTTGCGGATGTTCTCCCAGAGGTTGCGGAACACCGGCATCTCGCTGCCGGGGATGTTTTCCGCGACGGGCACGCGCGGCAGCTTGACGATGCCGCACTCGATGGCGTCCATGAGGGAGAAGTCACTCATGGTCCACGGGAACAGCGTGCCCTCCGCGTAGCCGGAGCCGCGGAGGAAGAAGGGCGTCGCCGACAGGTCGATGACGCGGGCCAGGCCGAGCTTGCGGTTCACGGCCTCCAGGCCGGAGATCCACAGCCGGGCCGCCTCGTTGTTCTTCTGGGCCTCCTTCTTCTCGTCTCCCTTCAGGTCCGCTTCGTCCCCTTCCGTCGGCTTCTCGCGGTAGCAGTGGTGCGCCTCGTCGTTGAGCACGAGAACGTTCTTCATGCCCATGAGGTCGGGCATCACCCGCTGGAGCATCTGGCCCTCAGTCTCCCGGGTGTTCAGTTCCTCGCCCCGCCCCTGGAGCAAGGAGCGCCCGCCGGCGGAGAGCTCGATGCGCTCGCGGAGCTTGAAGGCGTGGTAGTTGGTGATGACGATCTTCGCCCGATGGACGTCGTCGAGCATGTCGCCGGGAACGAGCTCGCGGCTGGCATAGTAGCTGTCGGGGTCGTTCGGCTGGAGGACGCGAAGACGGTCCTTGATGGTGAGCCCTGGCGCGACGACGAGAAACCCGCGCGTGAAGCGCTTGCTGCCGGGGCGCCGCGCGGCGTTGATCGACTGCCACGCGATCAGCATCGCCATGACGGTGGTCTTGCCCGCGCCGGTGGCGAGCTTCAAGGCGAGGCGCAGGAGCTCGGGGTTGGCGTCCTGGCTGGCCCTCGCCAGATGGTCGAGGAGGGCCTTTCCAGCCTTGGATTCGGGGGCGACCTCCATCAACCAGATGGCGGTCTCGGCTGCTTCGACCTGGCAGAAGAAGGGGCGGGCGCCGCTGAACTTGTGAAGCCGCCAGTGTTGCAGCAAGCGGGCCGTCTCGGGAGTCACCTGCCAATCGCGCGAGTTGGGCCACGCCCGCCACCGGCTCACGTGGCCGCGCACCTCGTTGATGATCGACGTAGGATCGTACTGCTGCTCCTGGGTCGAAAGCCCCTTGCCCTCGTCGAAGACAAAACTCTTCTGAGCGGGCGCCCCTTTGCGTTTCTTCGGCTTGGGGATCGGGGTGATGAACTCGGCCCGGCGACGGCTCTCGATGATCTTTTGCGTCGGCTGCCCCTGATCGTCGAGCTCCCAGTGCTGCCCCGGGCACTCGTAGGGCGAGTTCAGGATCGGGTGTTCGAAGAAGGGGTTGGGCATCGTCTGGTCCTGGTTGCGGGCGGGCGGCAGGAGCTCGTTTCCAGTAGGACGGCCCTCCCGAGCCGTCCTCCGAGAAGAGGATGGCCCTCCCGAGCCGTCCTCCGAGAAGAGGACGGCTCGGGAGAGCCATCCTACAGCAAACCGCGTCCGGCCGCTCGCCCAAACCGTCCCGCAACCGTATTCTGGACGACGGCGAGACCGAACCACCTGGAGGCCCGCGAATGCCCGACGTTACTCACCCCGGGCTCGCTCGCACGTACGGCCCCGCCGTCGCCGCCTATGTCGTGGCGACCGCCGCGACCGGCGCCTACCTCTGGGGCGATAGCGTCGATTACGCCGACGAGGTCCACGTTGGCGCCCACTTCTGGGAGTTCGGCCATCTCTTCTGGCGCCCTCTCGGCACGCTGCTCGCCGCCATCGTCCCGGCCTCGCCCGGGCCCAAGACCAACCTCGTCCTCTTGCTGGCCGTCTGCTGGCTGTCGGGGCTGGGCTGTGTGGTGTGGCTGCGCGGCCTGCTGCGCTGGGCGGGGCTGCGCGGTTGGCCGGCCGACCTCGCCGTCGTCGGGCTCCTGGTTTCGCAGGCGTTCCTGAACTACGCGCAAACCGCGTGCTCCTACGTCCCCGGCCTGGCGATGTTGCTGCTCGGCTGCTATCTGCTCGCGCGCGCCACGGCGAAAGAACGCCCGTCGAACTGGGACGGCATCGGAGCGGGCGCGGCCCTGGCCGCGGCGGTCTGCTTCTGGTTTGTTTACGTGTGGGGCTTGCCCGCTGCCGTGCTGCTCCCGCTGTTTCTCGGCGGGCCCGACCGAGCTCGCGTGCGCCTCGCCGCGCGGGCGGGGCTGGCATGTGTGCTCTTCACTGCCCTCTGCTACAGCATCCCGCTGGCGGCGCTCCACATCACCAGCGTCGAGGCCTTGCGGGCCTGGATCGCCGAGGCGTCGCACGGCATCGTGGGCGTCAGCGGGGCGCCGCGGGCGCTGTTCGGCTTACCGCGCTCGTTCCTTTCCATGGGGGCGGACGGCGTGCTTTTCAAGCGCCATCTCCTCCACGATCCGCTCAACCCGACCTCGGCGGGGGACCTCGTGCGCCACAGCCTTTGGAAGCTGGTGCTGTTCTACCTCTTCCTGCTCGCGCTCGTCGTGGGGCTGGCCCGCTCGCCGCGCGGCCGGCGCCTGCTCGGTCTGCTCGCGGCCGGCGCGGTGCCCACCTTCGGCTTCGCCGTCGCCTGGCAGGGCGGCGACCTGGAGCGCTACCTGCCCCTCTACCCGTTCCTGTTCCTCGCCGTCGCCGGCCTGTTCGCGCTGGAGCGCGTGCCGCTCGTCTGCCGGGCGATGGCGGTGGCCTTCTTCCTTGCTGCGGCAGCGTCGAACGTGGCCGTGATGGCCCGCCCCCTGCTCCAGCGCGAACAGCAGCGCCTGGCGGCGCGCGTCGAGGGGCTGGGGCCGCTGCTGAAGCCGGAAAGTCGCGTGTTCTTCGTCCGCGACGAGATCGGGCGGCTCGATCGGGACTTCCCCCTCCCCGCCCGCGAAGACCTGAGCCTGCTGGAGGCGGCGACGCCGGGGCTGGCGGAGACGCCGCGCTGGCGCGAAGTGCTGGCGCGGCGCATCCTCGACGTCTGGGGCAAGGGCGGCGATGCTTGGTTCGCGCGCCGGCTCCTCGCCGAGGGCCCGCGACGGGAGTGGAACTGGGTCGAGGGCGACGACCCCGCCCTCTCGTGGCGCGACCTCCACGCTTTCTTCAAGGCCCTGGAGACGGACGAGGAAGTGGGCGGCGACGACGGCTTCCTCCGGGTGAAAGTGTCGCCGGCCAACCGTCGCCGGTTGCGCGAGGTCGCGAAGCCGCCGGCCCCCTCATCCTCGAGGGGAGAGGGGCTGGGGCAGCGCCGAGCGGACCAGCGCTTTGCCCAGGACCCAGCACGCCTGCGGCGACCACCACTGGCGTCGCCAGCGCTGCCAGGCCGGCGCCAGCGCCCGCCGCGCGGCCCCGGCGCCGAGGTGGCCCGCCGCCCACTCGCGGTAGACGCTCGCCTCCCGGGCTCGCAGCGCCGCCGGGCCGAGCAGCGCCGCGTACCGCCGCACGACGCGCAGCATGTTGCCGCAATCGTCATCGACGTCGCTGCGCGACAGGGAGCCGGGTTGCAGCACCGCGGTAGCCAGCGGCTCCCAGGTCAGGTAGACCGCCGTCGTCAGGATCAGGCGGGCCCACAGATCGACGTCCTCCGCGGTGCGCAACGTCGTGTCGAAGCGCTGCGCCCCCACCACGGAACGGCGAACCAGCACCGAAGAGGTCCAGACGCGCTTGGCCACCAGCAGCGTCTCGGGGCCGCGCGGCGTCACGACGCGGTCGAAGAACTCGGGCTCCCCGCCTTTCGGTTCCGTGCGCGGCCGTTCCGGCACCTCTTCGTAGAAACGACTGCCCGTCAGGCCGACCTCGGGATGACGGGCCAGAAGGTCGAGCTGCCGTTCCAGTTTGTGCGGCTCCC
Organism: Gemmatales bacterium; assembly: GCA_038239195.1. Lineage (GTDB taxonomy): Bacteria > Planctomycetota > Planctomycetia > Gemmatales > Gemmataceae > JBBSEZ01. The sequence continues at coordinate 3,788 of JBBSEZ010000367.1, read as the reverse complement.
AGTAGTCGTCGGCGTCGAGAAAGGCGATCAGGTCGCCGCTCGCTTCTTCGAGGCCGCGGTTGCGGGCGCTGGCGGCGCCGCCGTTCGGCTGGCGAATCAACCGCACCCGCTCCCGGAACGGGGCGAGGGCGGCCGCCACGTCGTCGGGGCTGCCGTCGTCGATGACGACGATCTCATCGGGGGGGGGCGCCTGGGCCAACAGACTGGCGAGCGCCCGGCCGATGACGCCGGCGGCCCGGTAGGCCGGGACAATGACGCTGACCGTCGGCCCGCTCATCCGGTGGTCCTCCACGAGGCCGTGTCCAGCGATTCCGGCGGGCGCTTCTTCAGCGCCCGGACCACAAACTGCCGCAATCGCTCGGCCCGGGCGTAGCCGAGAAAGCGCGCCATCAGGCGGAAGCGCCAGCCGTACTGGCCGAAGCCCTCGCGGGCCTGGAGCTCCTTGATGTTGGCCAGCAGGCCGTCGTGCAGGTCGCGATCCTTCAGGCCCAGCCGCACCAGCCCCTCGAAGATGCCCTGCTCGAACTGTAGCAGGTCGCGCCCGAACCAGTCGCGGCGGCCAACTCGCCGCAGCTCGTCGTGCAGCAAGAGGACCAGACGTGCCTGCGAGCGGGCCCAGGCGCTGCGGTCGGCGCTGGCCGAGCCGGCGCGCTGGCGGTAGTAGCAGCCGACGCGCGGGTCGGCGACGAACTTCGGATCGAGCAGCCCGACGCGGCAGAAGAAGTACCAGTCCTCGGCGTGGCGAACGCTTTCGTCGAAGCCGCCCACGGTCTGGACCAGCCGCGTCGGGAACAGGTAGCCGTGGATGCCGCCCCAGTCGTAGCCCCGAAACAGGTCCGGCAGCAGGGCCGTGGCCTGGGGCACGTGGTCCAGATACTCCTCCGGGTGGCCGTCGCGGTAGAGGCGCACCGCCGTGAAGGATACGACTTCGCGGCCCCCACCCGCCTCCGTCACGGCCTCCATCTGGCGGGCCAACTGCTCGGGATGAAGGTAGTCGTCGGCGTCGAGGAACTTCAGGTGGGCGCCGCGCGCGACGGCGATGCCGCTGTTGCGCGCCGCCGAGATGCCGCCGTTGGGCCGGGCGACGTAGCGCACGCGGTCGCCGTAGCTCTTCGCGACCGCTTCGGTGTCGTCGGGGCTGCCGTCGTTGACGACGACAACCTCGACGTTCGGGTAGGTCTGGGCCAGGACGCTGTCGATGGCCTCGCGCAGGTACTGCGCCTGCTTGTAGCAGGGGACGACGACGGAGACGAGCGTGGCGCTCATCAAAAACTCCTCCTCGCGCTACACGCCGGCAGGACTTGGTTTGCTGTAGGACGGCCTGTTCCTGCCGCTCGCCTACACCCCGGCGCTGCTCCACTGTTGCGGAATCATGCAGTAGCCGTGCTTCTCCGTGACCGGCAGCCGGGCGTCTTTGTCGTTGCGGAAGTAGTTGCCCGGCTCGACCTCGAGGACGACGGCGTCGAGGAGGTAGTCCTCCGTCTCGCCCATGACGCCGCACCAGAGGTCGAGGCGGTACTGGGCCGGCAGCAGCGGCAGCCGGGGCACGAAGCACGTCACCTCCTTCGCCGCGGCCCCTGTCGTCGGACTGGCGCCGACGAAGTGCGAGCCGAGCTCCGTGATGCGCATCCCCTGCGGTTCGCGGACGGCGATGCCGATCTCCAGCGGCGACGACAGCGGGCCATCGTCGGGCACGGCGATCTTCACTTTGAGGGTCATGTCCTCGCCGGTGACGGCGTAAGCGCGCGGGTGGCCATCGGGGCCGAGCAGGGTGAGCTCCGCGAAGCGGAAGCGGCCCTCGCCGCTGCGGTCGCGCCGCTCGGCCAACGGCACCGTCGCCTCGGCGTCGCTGGCCTTCAGGTACTCGGCGACGACCTCGCGGGTAGGGCCGATCCTCTTCACCTGGCCCTTCTCCAGCAGCACCGCGCGGCGGCACAGCGTCTGCACCGCGCCCATGTTGTGGCTGACGAACAGAACGGTCCGCCCCTCGCCGGCAACGTCGCCCATCTTGCGCAGGCACTTCTTCTGGAACTCGGCGTCGCCGACCGCCAGCACCTCATCGACGACGAGGATCTCCGGCTCCAGGTGGGCAGCGACGGCAAACGCCAGCCGGCCGTACATGCCGCTCGAGTAGCGCTTGACCGGCGTGTCGAGGAACGCCTCGACCTCGGCGAAGGCGACGATCGCGTCGAAGCGGCGGCCGATTTCCTTGCGCGACATGCCGAGGATGGACCCGTTGAGGAAGACGTTCTCGCGCCCGGTCAATTCGGGGTGAAAGCCGGTCCCGACCTCCAGCAGCGAGCCCACGCGCCCGCGCAACCGGGCCTCGCCGCTCGTCGGTTTCGTGATGCGCGACAGGACCTTGAGGAGGGTGGACTTGCCGGCCCCGTTGCGGCCGACGATGGCGATGGCCTCGCCGGGCTCGACCTCGAAGCTGACGTCCTGCAAGGCCCAGAAGCGGTCGTCGCGCCGCGGCCCGCGACCGCGGAAGGGCCGCGTCAGCGCCTTCATGAGGCTCTCGCGCAGGGTGTCGTAGTCGGAGCGCTCCCCCGGCGGCGTGACGCGGTAGCACTTGCTGATGCGGTCGACGACGATCGCAGGCGGCATGGTTCCCGGCCTCCCAGATTAGTCCGTAGCCCGTAGTCCGCAGTTCTTCGCAGAAGACCGACAGGGCCCGCCGCTTGCGGCCTGGCGTTCTGGCCTCGAAACACGTGACCGCCAAGCCGCAAGCGGCAACACAGTCGGTCTTGCTACGGACTACGGACTACGTTAGATGACGTCCGTGAACCCGTCCTCGACCTTGCGGAAGTACAGGGCCGAGAACGCGAGCACCGCCACGCACACGCCCGACGAGACGGCCAGTTCGCCCCAGGGCACCGGGCCTCCCAGGCAAGCCGCCCGGAAGCCCGCGATCAGGCCCATCATCGGGTTCAGCGCCAGGAGCGCCTGCGCCCAGCCCTCGGAGGGCGGCGCGCCTTGCTGGTAGATCGCCGGTGTCGCGAACAGCCAGACCTGGAGCAGGAACGGCGTCACGTAGCGGAAATCGCGGTAGGCGACGTGGACCGCCGCCAGGAAAGTGCCCACCCCGGTCGCGCCCAGCACGATGACGAGGAACACCAGAGGCGCCAGCAGCATGTTCCAGCCGAAGCTGGCGCCGTAGCAGGCCATGAGGACCAGCAGCAGGCCGAACGCAACCAGGAAATCGACCGCCGCCGCTCCCACCGCCGCCAGCGGCAGGGCCAGGCGCGGGAAGTACGTTTTGGTGACGAGCCTCTCGGAGGCGACCACGCTCTGGCTGGCCGCCGTCACCGCCTGCGAGAAAAACGTCCACGGCAAGAGCCCGGCGTAGACGAACACCGGGTAGTCGCCCCCTCCCCCCCCGCCGACGCGGCTGAAGAACAGCGTGAACACCACCATCATCAGGCCGGGCTGCAGCACCGCCCAGGCGGCCCCGAGCACCGTCTGGCGGTAGCGCAACTTGACGTCGCGCCAGGCGAGGATGTAAACCAACTCGCGGTAGCGCCACAGCTCCCTCAGGTCGAGCAGTTGCCAGCCGGCCGGCGGCGCGATCACCGTCTCGGCCAGGCCAACCGGATCGGGCGCGGGCGCCGGGGGCACGGCCAGGGACCGCCCTTCGGGGTCGGTGATCCGCGTACTCATCCGCCTACCTCCTCGGGGCCCCGGGCCCGCCCGCCCGCGGAGCGCCCGCGCTGGCCGGCCCCGGGCCGGGGGGGGGGGGGGGGGCCCCCCCCCCCCGGCGCGGGGGGCCGGGGGCCCCGCCCCCGGGG
>JBBSEZ010000366.1:0-10241 GCA_038239195.1 Gemmatales bacterium | reverse complement strand
GTCTTCGAGGCCCACGCGCACCTCCCGCGTGGGCCTCGAAGACTCGGCCCACCCGACGCGGCCCTCGCACGTGCGCGATCTCCTGCTTCACTCCAGCGGCGGGTGCGGCCGGGACAGCGGCCCGAGGTCGCCGGCGAGCACGCTGGCGATGGGGCGCGTCGCGGGGCTCTTTTCCAGGACGATCTTGATGACGGCCATCGTCGGGGCCGCCAGGAAGGCGCCCACCGTGCCCCAGATCATGCCGAAGAAGATGAGCGACATGACCACCGCGACGGGGTGCAGGTCGAGCGAGTTGCCCACGAACTTCGGCTGGGCGACCCCAATGATCACCTGCGCCACCACGGGCACTACCATCGCAACGACCATCTGTGCCAGGGAGAGGTCGTTGCTCAACAGGATGACTGGCATCGGCAACACCGTGGCGACCAGCGAGCCGATGCTCGGGATGAAGTTGAGCAGGAACGCCAGGAAGCCGAACACCAGCGCGAACTCCACCCCGCACGCCTGAAGTGGCAGCCAGACCATCACGCCGGTCAGCGCCGAGAAGAAGACGATGCGCGTCACGAAGCGGCGGACGCGGACTTCGACCTCCGAGAGCAGGCCGGAGTGGGTCAGGTTCTCGCGCTTGCGGCCCAGGAGGAGGAAGACCATGAACAGCAGGACGAGGCCGGCCCGCGAGGCCTGCTCGGTGGCCTCGCTGAGCACGGCATCGCGCCAGCGCGACTTCTGCTCTTCGGAAACGGTGAACAGCGAGCCCGACTGCTCATCGACCTTGATGCCCAACTTGTCGAGCGGGACCTGATGTTGAACGCGCTCCACCAGCCCGTTCACCCGCGCCTCGTACACGCCGAACTTGTCGCGTATCTGGACGATGGCCACCGAGAGCAGGTAGCCCACCAGCCCCAGCATCAGCATGCCCATCAGCCCGGCGCCGACCAGGGCGACGGGCTCGGGCAGGTGAAGGTGGCGCTTGAGCAGGTCGATGACGGGGATGAGGCAGTAGGTGAGGAACACGGCCAGCACGAAGGGGACGAGCAGCGGCTTGAGCAGGTAGAGCCCGACGCCGACGGCCAGCAGGGCCAGGATGAGCAGGCACACCGTCTGCACCTGCCGATGATCGACGGGGCCCAGGTCGGGCCGCGTTGTCGGCGTGTCTCCCTTCGTGAGGCCGGCCATGCTCTGTCCCCCGCGTCCTCCCCGGCAACCGGGCGTTTCCCTACTCTGTCATTGAAGGAGCGCCCCGCGGGCCCTCCATTCACAGATAGGGCCCGTCCGGCAAACGTCCACCATGAGAGGAGCTCGCGAATGGCCGAGGTGCTTTCTCCCGACCAACTGCGCAAGATGCACGCCTACTGGAGGGCCGCCAACTATCTCTCGGTCGGCCAGATCTACCTCTTCGACAACCCCCTGCTGAAAGAGCCGCTCAAGCTCGAACACGTCAAGCCGCGCCTCCTCGGCCACTGGGGCACGACGCCGGGGCTCAACTTCATCTACCTCCACCTCAACCGCGTCATCAAGGAGCAGGGCATCGAGGTCGTCTACGTGGCCGGGCCCGGGCACGGCGGGCCCGGCCTCGTCGCCAACACCTACCTCGAAGGTACTTACAGCGAGTTCTACCCCAACGTCGCCCAGGACGAAGAGGGCCTGAAGCGCCTCTTCACGCAGTTCTCCTTCCCCGGCGGCATCCCCAGCCACGTCGCCCCCGAGACGCCCGGCTCCATGCACGAGGGCGGGGAGCTCGGCTACTCCCTCTCGCACGCCTTCGGCGCGGCCTTCGACAACCCCGACCTGATCGTGGCCGCCGTCGTCGGCGACGGGGAGGCCGAGACCGGCCCGCTCGCCACCGGCTGGCACGGCAACAAGTTCCTCAACCCGATCCACGACGGCTGCGTGTTGCCCATCCTCCACCTCAACGGCTACAAGATCGCCAACCCGACCATCCTCGCCCGCATCCCCCACGAGGAACTGGAGGCGCTGTTCAAGGGCTACGGCTACGTTCCGCACTTCGTCGAGGGCGACGAGCCCGAGAAGATGCACCAGCTCATGGCCGCCACCCTCGACCGCTGCGTCGCCGACATAAAAGCAATCCAGAAGGATGCCCGCACGAACGGCTACAAGCAGCGGCCGATCTGGCCCATGATCGTCTTGCGCAGCCCCAAGGGGTGGACGGGCCCGAAGGAGGTGGACGGCAAGAAGACCGAGGGCTCGTGGCGCTCGCACCAGGTGCCGATGGGAGACATGGCCCACCCGGGGCACGTCAAGATACTCGAAACCTGGATGAAGAGCTACAAGCCGGAGGAACTTTTCGACGAGCACGGGCGGCTCCTCCCCGAACTGGCCGAGCTGGCGCCCAAGGGCGATTTGCGCATGGGGGCCAACCGGCACGCCAATGGCTTCCTGACGCGCGACCTGCGGATGCCCGACTTCCGCAAGTACGCCCTCGAAGTCCCCACGCCGGGTGGTACGATGGGCGAGGCGACGCGCGTCATGGGCAAGTTTTTGCGCGACGTGCTCAAGGAGAACGCCGCGCTCAAGCAATTCCGCCTCTTCGGGCCCGACGAGGTGGCGTCCAACCGCTGGCAGGACGCCTTCGAGGTGACCGAGCGCACTTTCGAGGCCGAAATCATCCCCGGCGACGACCACCTGGCGCCCGACGGCCGGGTGATGGAGGTGCTCAGCGAACACCAGTGCCAGGGCTGGCTCGAGGGCTATCTGCTCACTGGCCGGCACGGGTTCTTCTCGTGCTACGAGGCGTTTGTCCACATCGTCGATTCGATGTTCAACCAGCACGCCAAGTGGCTGCGGACCATCCGCCACGTCGCCTGGCGCCGGCCCATTCCCTCCCTCAATTATCTGCTGACGTCGCACGTCTGGCGGCAGGACCACAACGGCTTCAGCCATCAAGACCCCGGGTTCATCGATCACGTCATCAACAAGAAGGCCGAGGTGGTCCGCGTCTACCTCCCCCCCGACGCCAACACCCTGCTCAGCGTCACCGACCACTGCTTGCGCTCGCGCAACTACGTAAACGTCGTCGTGGCGGGGAAGCAGCCGGCGCCGCAGTGGCTGAACATGGACCAGGCGATCAAGCACTGTACGGCCGGCATCGGCATCTGGGAGTGGGCCAGCAACGACAAGGGCAGCGAGCCGGACGTCGTGATGGCCTGCTGCGGCGACGTGCCGACGCTGGAGGCGCTGGCGGCCGTCGCCATCCTGCGCAAGGAGGTGCCCGAGTTGAAGGTGCGCGTGATCAACGTCGTCGATCTGATGAAGCTCCAGCCGCAGCTCGAACACCCGCACGGCCTGAGCGACAAGGCGTTCGACCTGCTGTTCACGCGCGACCGGCCGATCGTGTTCGCCTTCCACGGCTACCCCTGGCTGATCCATCGGTTGACGTACCGGCGACACAACCACAAGAACCTGCACGTCCGCGGCTACAAGGAGGAGGGCACCACGACGACGCCGTTCGACATGGTGGTCCTCAACGACCTCGACCGCTACCACCTCGTGGAGGACGTGATCGACCGCGTCCCGCACCTCGGCGCCGGGGCGGCGTATCTGAAGCAGGCGCTGCGCGACAAGCTGATCGAGCACAAGCAGTACATCAACAAGTACGGCGACGACATGCCCGAGGTCCGCGACTGGAAGTGGGGGCGGTGATCGACCAACGGAACGGCACGGAGGCCGTTCCCTACAGCGCCCCCCTGTAGGGAACGGCCTCCGTGCCGTTCCGCCTCCGTGCCGTTCCGCCTCCTGCTGACGACGAGAGAAACACCCATGTCCGACCCCTTGAAACAGGTCGAGCTCGCCCCCGACTACGACCGCCACCTCGTCCTCGACCAGGTCCTCGAGCCGGCGTCGGCCAACCGGCGCCAGAAGTTCGAGGCGCTGGCCCGCTCCGTGCGCGACCTGCTCGCCGAGCGCTGGCTGCTGACCCAGCAGACGCACGACCGCGAAAACCCCAAGCGCGTCTACTACCTCTCGATGGAGTTCCTCATCGGCCGAACGCTGACGAGCAACGTCACCAATTTGCAAGCGGAGCCGGCCGTTCGCGAGGCGATGACGAAGCACGGCCTCGACTGGCTGCACCTTGCCGAGCGCGAGCCGGACGCCGGGCTGGGCAACGGCGGGCTGGGCCGTCTGGCCGCGTGCTTCGTCGATTCGCTGGCCACGCTGCAAATCCCCGCCTATGGTTATGGGCTGCGCTACGAGTACGGCATCTTCCGGCAGACCATCGAGAACGGCTACCAGGTCGAACACCCCGACAACTGGCTGCGCAACCCCGACCCCTGGGAGGTCGTCCGCCACCCCGAGACGGTGCAGGTGATGCTCGATAGCTCGGTGGTCCTGCAAAACGGGCAGATCAAGCTCGTCCCCGGCCAGCCGATGCACCTGTTCGGCGTGCCCTACGATCGGCCGGTGGTCGGCTACGCGGGCAAGACGATCAACACGCTGCGCCTGTGGAGCGCGGACACCCCCGACTACTTCAACTTCGGCGAGTTCAGCCACGGCGATTTCTTCGGCGCCGTGCTCAACCGCGTCGTCGCCGAATCGCTGACGCGCGTGCTCTACCCCAACGATTCCACCGCGGCCGGCCGGGCGCTGCGCTTCTTGCAGGAGCACTTTCTCGTTGCCTGCTCGCTGGCCGACGTCGTCGCCCGCTTTCACCGCACCAACGACGACTTCGCCACCCTGCCGGACAAGGTGGCGATCCAGATGAACGACACCCACCCGGCGATGGCGGTCGCCGAATTGATGCGCATCCTGCTCGACCAGGTCGGCATGGACTGGGACCAGGCCTGGGACGTGACCACGCGCACCCTCGCCTACACCAACCACACCCTGCTCCCCGAGGCGCTGGAGAAATGGCCCGTCGAACTGTTCGAAATGCTGGTGCCGCGCTTGCTGGAGATCGTGTACGAGGTCAATCGTCGCTTTCTCGACAAGGTGCGGGCCCGCTATCCCAACGACGCTGCTCGCGTTCAGCGCATGAGCCTGATCGAGGAGGGCCCGACGCGCAAGGTGCGCATGGCCAACCTCGCCATTGTCGGCAGCCACAGCACCAACGGCGTCGCGGCCATCCACTCGGAGCTATTGCGCACCCGCGTGGTGGCCGACTTCGCCGAGATGTTTCCCGAGCGCTTCGGCAACAAGACGAACGGCGTGACCCCGCGTCGCTGGCTGCTGATGGCCAACCCGGGACTGAGCAAGCTCATCGCCGAGAGCATCGGCGACGGCTGGCCGGCGGACCTGGCCCGGCTCAAGAAGCTGGTCCCGCTCGCCGAGGACGGCGCGTTCCGCACCGGCTTCCTCAAGGCGAAGCGCGAGGCCAAGGTGCGCTTCGCGCGCTGGCTGCGCTCCTCGGCGGGGCAGGTGATCGACCCCGACACGATGTTCGACAGCCAGATCAAGCGCATCCACGAATACAAGCGCCAGTTGCTCAACGTGCTGCACGTGATCGTCCTCTACAACCGGCTGCGGGCCGGGCAGGACACAGCGCCGCGCACGGTCTTCTTCGCCGGCAAGGCGGCGCCGGCCTACGCGCTGGCCAAGCTCATCATCAAGCTCATCAACAACGTGGCGGAGGTCATCGACAGCGACCCGGCGGTGCGCGGCCGGCTCAAGGTGCTGTTCCTCCGCGACTACAACGTCACGCTCGCCGAGCGGCTCATCCCCGCGAGCGACGTGTCGGAGCAGATCTCGACGGCGGGCTTCGAGGCGAGCGGGACGGGCAACATGAAGTTCATGATGAACGGGGCCCTGACGGTGGGCACGCGCGACGGGGCGACCATCGAGATGGCGGAGGAGGCCGGCGAGGACAACTTCTTCCTCTTCGGCCTGACCGCCCCCGAGGTGGAGAGCAGCCGCGGCTGGTACGATCCGCACTGGCACTACGAGCACGAGCCGGAGACGAAAGCGGCGCTCGACCTGATCTTCGCCGACCACTTCAGCCCCTCCGAGCCCGGCATCTTTGGCCCCATCCGCGACGTGCTGCTGACGCACGGCGACCACTACGTGCACCTCGCCGACCTGACGGCCTACGCGCAGGCGCAGGCGCGCGTGGCCGCCCTCTATGCCGAGCCGCAAGCATGGGCGCGCAAGGCGATCCTGAACGTCGCGTGTTCGGGCAAGTTCTCCAGCGACCGGACGATCGCGGAGTACGCGGCAGGCATCTGGAACGCGACGCCGTGCCCGGTCGGCTGAGGAGGCGGAGATGGCCAGGCGCGAGCACTGCTACGAATGGCCGCGCCCCGGCGTGACGGTGGACGTCGCGCTGTTCGCGGTGACGGGGGCGTTGAACGACCTGCGGCCGCAGGTGTTGCTGATCGAGCGCGACGAGCCCCCGTGGCAGGGCCAGTGGGCGCTGCCGGGCGGGTTCGTGCGCGAGAACGAAGACCTCCTCGCGGCCGCGCGGCGCGAGCTGGAAGAAGAGGCGGGCGTGACGGAGGTGACGCTCGAGCAGGTGGAGACGGTCGGCACGCCGGGGCGCGACACGCGCGGGCACGTCATCACCGTCGTTCACGTCGGCCTGACCTCAGGCGACCGGCATCGGCTGATCGCGCGGGGCGATGCGCGGCAGGCGCGCTGGTACGACGTGGCCGGGCCGGGAGAACTTCCGGCGCTGGCGTTCGACCACGGCCTCCTGTTGCAGCGGGCCCTGGACCACCTGCGCCGGCGCGTCAGCGAGGCGCCCCTGTGCTTCGACCTGCTGCCGGCGACGTTCGCGCTGAGCGAATTGCAAGCGCTTCTGGAGGCGATCCTGGGCCGCGCGCTCGACCGCCGCAACTTCCGCCGCAAGGTGCTGGACCTGGGCTTCTTGCAACCGGCGGAGGGGACGCGCAGCGTGGGAGGGCACCGGCCGGCGCAGCTGTATCGGTTCGTGCCTCAGGCGTTCGAGGCGTACCGGGCCCACGCGCGGGCGCTGCCGTTCTGACTCAGTCCTCGACAGGTTCGGTCAGTTCCACGGCCCGCCCGTCCGGGTCGAGCAGGACGGCACGGCGGCCCCAGGCCGACGAGTGAGGTGGGGTGACGACCTTCGCGCCCAGCGCTTCGAGCGCTGCCAGGGTGGAGCTCAACGAGGCGACGCGGAAGCCGTGGAGGGTGGCGCCGGCACAGGTGCGCCTGGGGGCGCTGCCGGTAGCGCCGGGGTAGATTTCCAGGACGGTGCCGCCGAGGTCGCAGGAGTAGTGGAGGGGGCCGGCGCCGTGCTGTTCCGCGATGAGCAGGACGCCGAGGGTGAGGTAGAAGGCGCACGTGGTTTCGAGGTCGGCGGCCCGGAGAACGATCAGGTTAAGGTGAGGATACGTGCTCACGGCGTTCTCTGGCGGGGTCAATCGGTTTGGTAGGGCTCGGGCAGGCCGATGCGGCTGTAGGTGTCGGCGAAGTGCTTGGCGAGGTGTTCGCGGTAGACGGGCTGAACGCGCGCCCGACGGTGGCCTCGCAGGCAGAGGGTCGTGAGAAGATCGAGGCGAACGGTGTGAAGCTGGCGCAAATCGAGGATCATCTCCGGCAGCCGCAACTCGACGTTCTTCGGCAGAAAGTACCAGCCAAACACTCGGCCGCTTCGGATAGGGCCTTTGACGTCGTTCGGCTTCAGCAGTTGCTGTTGGACCAGTGCCTCCGCGTCGAGGGCGACCGCGACGCAAACCTTGCCGGTTTTCAGGTTCGCCAGGTCGCACGTTTGCGTGAGTACGACGACCCGGTAGAGGGCGTGCTTGGTCCGAAGGGTGCTGAAATCGGCCGGATCGAACTGCTCGACCGAGAGCAGCGGACAACCTTCAATGACGTCTCCCTGGTCCACGGCGTCGTTGGTTGGTGGCGAGCCGTAGATCATGGAGCATCCTCTTCTGGAATGACGGGGACGTCGGGCAGGTCGGGTTCGCCGAGCTTGCTGACGGTCACAACCCCTTCCGCCGCTTCGGGGCCCGGCAGCTCCACCCACGCATCGAGCATGATGTCGTTTTCGTCGAGGGCGGTCGTCGGTCCCGGCGGCGAAGCGTCGAGAAGGCGAAACTCGATGGCTCGCCCTTGAACCTTGCCGCGGTAGGTTCGTCCCACTTGAAGCATCCCTTGTCCCAGGGCTTCAGCGATCGAAATGCTCATGGCATTGCTTTCCTCGTTCACCACTTCCTTTCCCTCTGATGTTACCCATCGCGCGACCAATGTGCCAGCCACAAACTCCCCCCTTCCCTCCCCCACCCCTTTCTTGTTCAATGGGCTTTTCCCTCCTCCCTTGCCGGAGGCCGCGGCCGACATGGACATCTTGCTCCCCGCCGAGCGCATCCGCGAGCGCGTGGCCGAGCTCGGCCAGGCCATCGCCCGCGACTACCAGGGCCGGCCCGTCACCATCCTCGGCGTCCTCACCGGCTGTCTGATCTTCCTCGCCGACCTCGTGCGGCAGCTCGACCTCCCGCTGCGCATCCATCTCGTCCAGGCGTCCAGCTACCGCGGCGCCGTCACCGCCCCCGGCGACCTGCGCTTCGACGCCGAGGCGCTGCCCGACCTGCGCGGCCGGCACGTCCTCGTTCTCGACGACATCCTCGACACCGGGCAGACGATGGAGCGCCTCGTGGCCCACCTGCGCACGCGCGGGCCCGAGTCGGTGCGCGTCGCCGTGCTACTCCGCAAGCTCGGCCGGCAGACCGTCCCGTTCGAGCCCGATTACGTCGGCTTCGAGATCCCCGACGCCTTCGTCGTCGGCTACGGGCTCGACTACAACGACGAATACCGCCACCTGCCCTACCTCGCCGTGATGCTTGCCCCCGCGACAACCTGACCCTCTCATGGATGGGCCCTCTCCTTGCACAAGGTCCTCTTCGTCATCGACAGCCTCGACTACAGCGGCGCTGCCCGCCAGCTCGCCCTGCTCGCCCCCGCCCTGCCGCCGGATCGCTTCAGCGTGCGCGTGGCCGTCCTCGGCCCTTCGTCCCCCTGGGCCGAGCAGCTGCGCGCCGCCGGCGTCCTGGTCCACGCGCTCGATCGCCGCCGCCCGTTCGACGTGCGCCCCTACTTCGAGCTGCGCGCGCTCGCCCGCGAGCGCGGGCTGACCGTCCACGTCTGGGGGGCCCCCGCCCTGCGCGCCGTCGTCCTGAGCGGGGCACGTGCCCCGGGTCGTCTCTTCGCCAGCGCCTGTCTGCCGCCCTCGGGGCAGCCGGGCTGGATCGAGCGCTGGGCCCTGCGCCGGGCCGCCCGCGTCGTGGCGCGGGGAGAGGTCGAGGCGGAGCGCTATCGCCGGCTGGGCGTGGCGCACGAGCGCGTGGCCATTGTCCCGCGCGCCGTGGCGCCAGGCGCGACCGCGGCGCCGGCGTCGTGGCCCGCTGTCCCCTCCGACGCGCGGGTGGTCCTGGGCATCGGGCCGATCGAGCGGCACAAGGGCTTTGGCGACGCCACGTGGGCGTTCGACATCCTTGCCCATTTGCGCTCCGACATCCATCTGGTGGTTGTCGGCGGAGGGACCGACCGCGCCCGCGTTGTCCATTTCGCCCACGCCCTCCGCGTCGAGAAGCGCGTGCATTTCCCCGGCCCCGTCCCCGACCTGGGGCCATGGCTGGCGCGCGCCGACATGGTCTGGGTGCCGAGCTTGCGCGAGGGCGGGCACACGGTCGCCCTGGAGGCCCAAGCCGCCGGCAAGCCCGTCCTCGCGTCCCGGTTGCCCGGGCTGGCGGAGTTGGTGGGGGACGGGGGCTTGCTGGTCCCGCCCGGCGACAAGGCGGCGCTGGCCCGGCAGACGCACGTCCTGCTCAACGACGCCGGCCTGAGCGAGCGCCTCGGGGCCGCCGGCCGGCGCTGGGCCGAGCGCTTTGGCGTCGCGGAGATGGTGGAGGCAGCGGCCAGGCTCTACCCGGCTGGGAGCGTGTCCCGCTAAGACGAACAGCAGGACGTGGTATCCTATAGGACGGCTCTCCCGAGCCGTCCTCCAAGGAGGCCTTTTCCTGCCGCTTGCCTAAAGGCTCGCCCTCTCTCTCGTCGCGGAATGGAACGGCAAGTAGACTACTCTCCGGGCTGTGGCCCCATCGCGCAAACTGAGGCGCGCCCTGGCTCGCCTGACAGTTGCGCACTCCCTTCGCGAATACCTCGCTTCCTCTCTCACGTGGAGCTCGTCCCATGGGTCGAAAATGGTTGCTGGCCGCCCTGGGTGCGACGACGGCGTGCGCCGCCATCGCCGTGCTGTCGTTCGCGTCCTTCCTCGGCGCTCGCCCCGCCGCCCCCGCCGCCGCGGCTCAGCCGGCCGGCGAGGCGAC
>JBBSEZ010000365.1:0-10309 GCA_038239195.1 Gemmatales bacterium | reverse complement strand
GCGCCATTGAGGCGGTCGGCGGGAAAAACTCCCCCCAGCGGAGGGGCACCCGGGCCCGCCCCCCCCCCGGCCGGCGGGCCCCTTTGGCCCCTCCGATCGGCTGTTTACTCTCGCCGCTCGCCTTTGGGCTCTACCAGGACAACGACGTCTACAGGTACGTGACGAACGCGGAAGTGGTCGCGGCCATCGGAAGAATCGAGCTCGCCGCTCCGCACGGCTACCCCATCGCCGGGGAATTACTACCTCGTCACCGACTGGCGCTACCCAATCGAGCCAGGAGAATGAGCGGGACGGGGTGGGCGGTCTGCCCTTTTGCCATCCGCGCCGGCGTTTCCTCCCGGCACGCAGAGGTGGCGGCCAGGGTGTAGTAGCCGACGACGCGGCCCCCGCGTGTCGCCACGTAGGTGCGCGCCGATTGGCTCTGTTGGTTCTGAGAGCGAACTTCTTGAGGTAGTTGTTCGGTGCCGGCACGTCGCAATCGAAGGCGGAGCAGTCGTGGCTCGCATCGAGCGGGGCCGGGCTACTGAGCGGCAGCTCGTCCACGTCCCTCGAAGACGCTCGGGGCCGCGAGCAGTTTCTCCAGGGCTGGGATTCGCCGCGGCGGTGCGTCGAGGGCGTTGCAGAAAGCCTCCCACTCTGCCGGGGGCAGGGCGACGTCCCCCTGCTCCGCGAGTACCTGCTGGGCGGCCTCGTAGGCGTGTTCCAGCACGAACTTGCTGAGGCTCGTCTGTCGCAACCGGGCGGCGCGGGCGAGGACGGCCTTCTGGTCCGGCCGTAATCGAATTTGGACTGCGGTCGCCTTCGTGGCCGATACCGCCTTTGGCTTTGTTTTGCGCATGCTCAACCTTCCCTCCTTGCCAGTGTATTCTGTCGCGTTGGGCGCGCCACGCCCATACAACAACTCGGCACGCGAAGGCGAGCCACTGCTCGAACGGGACTTCGTCAGGCGGTCGGCGGGAAAAACTCTCGCCGTGGGACGGCCTTCCTGGCCCGTCCACCGCGCGGCAGGACGGAACAGGAGGCGACGCGGCGGCCTGGAGCGAGCGGATGCTGGCGGCCCGCGAACGCGGGGCCAAGGGAGGCAATGCCCACTTCGCGGAACGCGGGCTTTTCGGTCGGGCGTTGGCCAACGCCCTGAACTGCCCGTCCTGTTGCGGGCCTCCCAACCGGAGAGCCGGGCTCGGGAGATCTGCACGTCGGATTCGGCGGGTCGGGGCCCCGAACTCGATCGGCCCTTCCCGCCTCTATCGAGTCGGAGGCCCCTCATGCACGACGCCTTCTTGCACGACCTCTGCGATCACCCCGACGACGACGCCCCGCGCCTCGTCTACGCCGACTGGCTCGACGACCAGGGCGACGCCGAGCGCGCCGAATTCATCCGCGCCCAGTGCGAACTGGCGAAGATGAGCGTGGAGGACGAGCGCCGCCCCGAACTCGAAGCGCGCGAAACGCAACTCCTGGCCGGGCACCACAACACCTGGGCGAGGCCGGTGGGCGCCTGGGTGCGGCACTACGTGTTCCGGCGCGGCTTCGTCGAGGGCGTGGAACTCAGCGGCAACGACTTCCTCAACCGCGCCGACGAGCTGTTCGCTCTCGCGCCGGTCCGCCACCTGAAGCTCGTTCACGTTGCTGCCCGGGCCGCCGACCTCGCCGCTTGCCCCCATCTGGGACGGCTCTCGGCGCTGGAGTTCGCCGACCCGGCGTTCGGCACGCACGTCCTCCGCACGAACTGGGCCCACAGGCTCGGGCGGCGCCCGGCGGCCGTGCCGGCCAGCGAGCGGGTGCTGACCGAACTGCTTCGCTCGCCGCACCTGGCGCGCTTGCGGGCGCTGGGCCTGGCCGGCAATGGCATCGGCAGTTCCGGCGCCCGCTTGCTCGCCCGGGCGCCTCTGGAGGCGCTCACCGAGCTCGACCTGCGGCACAACGACCTGACCGGAGAAGACCTCGACCTCCTGGCCGGCGCTCCCGCCCTGGCGCGCCTGCGCGTGCTCCGCCTACGCGAGGGCCTCGGCCTGGGGGGGTCGCAAGGCTCGCCGCCGCGCTTCATCGAAGGCGCGACGCGCATCCTCGAACGGCTCGAGGCGCTGGAACTGACGTGGGCGACCACGCCCCCGGCCGGGCCCTTCTCGCCCGGCGCTGCCCCCGCACTGCACGCCCTGCGCCTCGACCAGGTCACGCCCGACGTGGCCGCGCTCGCCGCCTCACCCGTTCTGCCGCGCCTGACCGTACTGGCCCTCGACCGCTGCGGCCCCTTGTCGCTCCGCTCCCTGGTGAGCGGGCCTGCCTTCGCCGGGCTGCGGGCCCTGAGCCTGCGAGCCGCGGGGCTCCACCGCCCGGCCCTGGAGCGCCTGGCGAGCTCGCCGCACCTGGCGAGGCTGGCGCGATTGGGCCTTGCGGACAACGGCATCGGCGACGTCGCCCTTGCCATCCTGGTCGGGGCGGACCTGACCGGCCTGGCCGAGCTCGACCTGGCCGGCAACGACTTCACCGTTACGGGCTTGCAGGCGTTGCTCGCTTCGCCCCTCGCCGCCGGATTGCGCCGGCTCGACCTGCGGGACAACGCGCTGCACGACACCGCCGTCGGAGCGCTTCTGCGCGCCGACCTGCCGCGCCTCGCCTGGCTCGACCTCCGCGGCAACCCCCTCAGCGCGGCCGGGCGCCAGGCGCTGCGGGCCCGCTTCGGCCACGCGGTGCGCTACGGGCCCAGCCCGCGTCGAGGGGCGCCCGAAGGGACAGTTACCGCCAACTCCATCCTGTGAAGGAGTGCCCCAGGGAGGACTTGCACCTCCATTTCGGCATTGCGAACACCGCGTCCTAGCTCTTGGACCACCGGGGCGAGGGCCGCTTCGTATACTAGCCCGAGACGACCGGCGCGGCCGGTCTCGAGTCGCCACCGCCAACAGGGAGCGAACGATGGTCACGACCGCCTCGGGCCTGCAATACGAAGACCTGACCGAGGGCACCGGCGCCACCGCCAAGTCCGGCGACAACGTCGAGGTGCATTACACCGGCTGGCTGACCGACGGCACCAAGTTCGACAGCAGCAAGGACCGCGGCCGGCCCTTCGGCTTCCAGGTGGGCGCCGGCCGGGTCATCAAGGGCTGGGACGAGGGCGTCGCCGGCATGAAGATTGGCGGCAAGCGCAAGCTGACCATCCCGGCGGCGCTGGGCTACGGCGCCCGCGGCGCCGGCAAGGACATCCCGCCCAACGCCACGCTCGTCTTCGAGGTCGAACTGCTCGGCGTGCGCTGAGGAGACGCGCGAAACGACAAGCAAGACGGGAGGGCCCGCGCGCCCCTTCTTGCTTGTCGTTTCGCGCTCGGGACGGAGAACCGACCGATGCTCAAGCTCGCCACCAAGTTCGCCCCCGACGCCGGCGCCTTCGCCACCGCGCATGCCGCCGGCTTCGCCTGGGCCGAGGTCTTCCTCGACGCCCGCATCCTCGCCGACTGGCAGGGCGCCGCCACCCTCGCCCGGGCCCAGCCCCTCGGCTACGCGCTGCACTTCCCCAACCGGCTCGACGACCCCGGGCCCGCGCTCGAACAGACCGCCTGCCTCTATCGCGCTCTCGACGCCCGCTGCCTGGTCATCCACCAGCCGATGTTCGACCGCCACGGCGAGGCGCTCCTGCGCCTGGCCCCCGAAATCCGCCTCGCCGTCGAGAACCACAAGCTCAGCCCCGACGCTCTCCTGCGCTGGGCCGAGGGCAACTCGGGCCTCGCCCTCGACGTCGAACACCTCTGGGTCTTCACCTGGCCCGGCGCCACGCTCGACGCGCTGCTCGGCGAGGTGCGCGCGTTCCTCGCTCGGTACTCCCCCAAGGTCCGCCACGTCCACTTGCCAGGCTATCTGCCGGGCCAGCCGTGGCACCGGCCAATGTACTGCTCGCGCGACCTGGTGTTCGGCGTGTTCGCGCTGCTCGAAGAAGTGGGGTTCGAGGGGCTGGTCGTCAGCGAGGCGAACGAGGAGTTCCAGAACGCCCACGAGCTGCGCATGGACGTGCTACTCTTCGAGGTGTGGCGGGCCTCGAACACGTCGCGAAGGGCTTGAAGAGGGCCTCGCGACGGCCTTCCAATCCTCGAAAGATTCGCTGGCGCCAGGCGCCCCGGCAAGGAGCGAAACGCTTCCCTTCGCGCGCCGGGGAGCGTAGGATGACGAGGAGCGTTCGCCCGGAGGCCGGCGCGGGGGGCCACCCTCCTTCGTCGCCTCGTCGGGGACAGGAGGACAGGCATGAGCTCTCCCGAGCCCACTCGGTCGCGCCCGGCCCGTTGTTCCGGCGAGCACGTGATGATGCTCGCTCTCCTCCTCGTCGCGTCCATCGCCGCCGTCCGCCTCCTCACGCCCGAACAGCCGGCCGACACGCGGTCCTTTCTCGACCGCGTCGTCGCCGCTGCCCTGGGGCTGGTGCAGTGCTTCGGCCTATTCGTCCTGCTGACCGCCGGCGTCGCTTCGCTCGAGCTCGCCAAGCAAACGGCCGCGCGCTACCGCCAGCACCGCACCGAAAAAAAGCTCGAGCGCCTGCGGCCCATTCTCCACAGCGCGGCCGACTTCGCCACCGCCGACAGGCTGCGCCGTGTCGTGCCCCTACTGGTCGATCGCGACCCGGGCGTCCGCCAGCATGCGTTCGCCGCCTCCTTCTGCTTGCTCCGCGCCGCGCCCGACCTGGCCGACCTGGCGCGAGCGCACCGCGCCGCCCTGGAAAAGGCGCTCCTGCTCGAGCCCGGCTTCGCGATCGCTCTCCAGGAGGCCGACGGGCGCTTCCCCTTGCCGCAGCTCGTCACCCTCGGCGCCAAGGTCGGCGCCGGCAGCGCCGAGAAGCGCATCGCTCCGGTCACCAGCGACCCGCTCGTGCTGGCACGGTGGGCTCACGCTCACTCTTCTCCCGACAAGCACCAGGAATTGCAGTTGTCGATCGGTTACGACAGCAGCGTGCTCCCCTACCTCGCCGAGCGCGGCAAGTTCATCGCGCTGTACCTTTTCCTGGTCAGCACCGACCTGAATCGCTTCCAGTCGCTGACGCGGCGGCCCGCCCGCGACCCCAACGCCGCCTTCGGGCTGCTCATCCGCGGCGACGTGGTCGAGGTGCGCTATCCCGGCCAGTCGCGCGGCCGGCGCCTCGATTACGTCTTTCCGCTGCCGGCCCGACTCAGCACGCCCAGCCTCGCCGGCTTCCTCCACGGGCTGCAACTCCTCAACCTCGGGCTGCTCCTGGCGACCGTCGAGGACGTCTGCGGGGCCTTCTTCCCCGGCGACCCGCCGCCCTGGTTCGACGCCCGCGCCCGCGCCTGCGCTCGTCTGTACCGCCAGTTCGAGCGCCGGCTGGTCGCCTTGCTCCGACGGTTCGACCGCCACCGGGCGCCCCGGTGCATTCACCGTCTCGTCGCCGCCGACCACGCGGAACGCGTGCGGGCCTTCCGCGCCTACCGCCTTGAGGAGTGTCTCTATCCGCAATATCCGTGGGTGGTCCCGCTCTATGGAAAGGACGCGCACTGGGACCGGCTGTTGCCGCCGCTGCGGGCCGTCGAGGGCATGCTGTTGCACCAGGGCGAGGTGGAGGGCACGTCCGTGACGTGCGGGTTGCACTTCGTGCATCGGGCGCGCCTGCTCGGCTACCAGGTAACCACGGCGATGGAAGAAGCGCTGGCCGCCCCGCGGCCGTACGCGCTGGAGGTGCCGCCCGACCCCTTCATCGACCCGGGCGAGGAGGCCGCCACGCGCCACTATCTGAAGCGCGTGGGGCGGGCGATCCAGACGGGCAAGGCGCGGCCGGAAGACCTGCCGGCGCCCGCCACCTTCCGCAAGGCGGCGCTGTATTATCGGGTCGAGCATGCGGGGGCGCTGGTGTGAAGCGTTTCCCTCACCCCCCAACCCCCTCTCCCAGAACGGGAGAGGGGGAGAGTGTTTGTGGACGGTCCCGTGAGAAGGTCGCGCTTCCCTTCCGGCTCCCCCTCTCCCTCGGTTGGGATAGGGGGAGAGGGCAAGAGGGGTGAGGGAAATCAGGAGGTGCGCCATCAGGTGCAAAGCCCATCGCCGAGAGACGGTGCCCCGGCGCGAGCCGGTGACCGTGCCCGAGCGCCCGCCGGCGCCCCGCCCCGCCCGCCGCGAGCCGGCCCGCCGGCCGGCGCCGGCCCGGCCTGCTCCGGCGCGCGAGCCGGCGCCGCCGAAACCGTGACCCGTGGCCCTTCTTGCTGGCCTTTCGCGGCCCGCCGCGCAAATCCGCGCGGCGCGAATTGCCCCTGCGCCCCTCGGCCGGTATCTTGCCAGGGGACACGTGCCGAACGCGAAAGGACCAATCGATGACCGAGCTCTCCCGCCGTCATTTCTTGCAGGCCGGCGCCGCCGCCCTGGCCGCCCCCACCGTCCTCACCTCCGCCGTGCGCGGCGACAAGGCCCCCTCGAAGCGCATCGCGCTCGGCTTCATCGGGGTGGGCACGATGGGCCGAGCCCACCTGCACGCCTTCCTCGGCATGCCCGAGGTGCAAGTGGTCGCCGTGTGCGACGTCGTCGCCGAGCGGCGCGACGACGCCAAGCGGATCGTCGAGGCTCGTTACGCCAAGAAGGCCAAGGGCTCCTACAAGGGCTGTAGCGCCCACAACGACTTTCAAGAGATCATCAATCGCAAGGACGTCGATGCCGTCGTGATCGCCACGCCCGACCACTGGCACGCCATCCCGTGCGTGCAGGCGGCCCGGGCCAGGAAGGACGTCTACTGCGAGAAGCCGCTGACGGTGTGCATCGCCCAGGGTCGCAAGATCGTCGGCGAGGTCGCCCGCAACAAGGTCGTGTTCCAGACGGGCAGCCAGCAGCGCAGCGAGTTTGGGCAGATGTTCCGCCGGGCCGCCGAGTACGTGCGCAATGGCCGCATTGGCACGATCAAGACCATTCGCATCGGCGTCGGCGGCCCGGCGGTGCCGTGCAACCTGCCGGGGGAGCCGGTGCCCAAGGGGACCGACTGGAAGCGCTGGCTCGGGCCGGCGCCGGAGCGCGAATACAACTCCGTGCTTTGTCCCAAGGGCATCCACGGCCACTTCCCCGCCTGGCGGAATTACATCGAGTACGCGGGAGGCTTGCTGGCCGACATGGGCGCGCATCACTTCGACATCGCCCAGTGGGCGCTGAACATGGACAACAGCGGGCCCGTCAAGATCGAGCCCCCGGCGGGGCGGGCCACCACCGGCCTGAAGTACACCTACGCCAGCGGCGTGGTCATGTACCACGGGGGCCCGACCGACTGCGTGTTCGAGGGGACCACCGGGACCATCTTCGTTAGCCGCAGCATGATCCGCAGCGACCCCGTCGCGGTCCTGGCGACGCCTTTGGGGGCCCGCGACGTCCGACTTGGGACGGCCACGAACCATCGGAAGAACTGGCTGGAGTGCATCGTCAGCCGCAAGGCCCCGATCTGCCCGCCCGAGGTGGGCCATCGCACGGCGACGGTCTGCCACCTCGGCAACATCGGCTATCAGCTGCGCCGGGCGCTGCGCTGGAGCCCGGCCACGGAGAAGTTCATCGACGACGCAGGCGCGAACAAGCTGGTCGATCGGGCGCTGAGCCCGCCGTGGAAACTGTGATTCGTTTGGCCGCGGTTCGCCGAACCGCGCCGTGCCAGGAACCAAGGAGTCGTGACGGATGCAAGGCATACCCGAGGTGATCGACGCCCTCAATCGCGCGCTGACGGTCGAGCTGACGGCCATCAACCAGTATTTTTGCCAGGCCAAGATGTGCCAGAACTGGGGCTATTACAAGCTCGGCGGCAAGCACTACGAAGAGTCGATGGGCGAGATGAAGCATGCCGAGAAGCTGATCGACCGCATCCTCTTTCTGGACGGGGTGCCGGAGATCGCCCGCTACGACGTGATTCGCGTCGGCACCAACGTCCAGGAGCAGTTCGAGAACGACCTGAAGCTCGAACTGAGCGGGGTGCAGCACTACAACGCGAGCATCGCGTTGTGCATCCAGCACAAGGACCACGGCACGCGCGAGCTCCTCGCCACGATCCTCGAAGAGTCCGAGGAGCACGTCGATTGGCTGGAGCAGCAACTCCACCTCATCAAGGAGGTCGGGCTGCAAAACTACTTGACCGAGCAGATTGGCGAAGCGCCGAAACATTAGCCCGCAGCCGAGACGGCGACCGCGTGCGGCGCGGCGATGGCGTCGAGGTAGCGGCGCAGCAGCTTGTGGCAGGCGTTGCAGCCATCGCCAGCGCCCGTGTGCTGGCGGACTTCGGTGACGGTCCGCAGCTCCAGGGTGGTCACGGCCGTCACCAGCTCCGCCTCGGTGATTTGCAAGCAACGACACACCAGGCGCTCGGGGCAGGTGGAGCAGTCGTTGTGGTTGATGCAGTGGTCCATGGCAGGACGTCCCGGCAGGCCAGCCGTCCTCGGCTGGGTGGCTGATACTGAGACACAGTCTCAACAACTCCATCCTACGCGACTCTTGCGGCTCGGTCAAGGGGCGGTTGCGTCCAATGGTGCAGTTTCACTCGAAGGGCGTGATGCGCAGCGCGCTGCGCGGGCCTCGGCGGGCAACTGCGACGCGGTCACGGAGCGCTGGCGCCCATGAAGATCATTGCCGTCAGCGACCTGCATGGCCACTTGCCGGAGGTGCCCGCGTGCGACCTGTTGCTCCTCGGCGGGGACCTCTGCCCCGTTGGGGACCACAGCGTTCCGTTTCAGGCGGAGTGGCTGGACACCGCCTTCCGCGCCTGGTTGGAGGTGCAGCCGGCGCGCAAGATCATCGGCGTGGCGGGCAACCACGACTTCGTCTTCGAGCGCCTGCCCGAGGCGGTGCCGGGCGACCTGCGGTGGACCTACCTGCAAGACGAGCTCGCGGAGTGGGAAGGGCTGAAGATCTACGGCGCCCCCTGGCAGCCGTGGTTCTTCGACTGGGCGTTCAACCTGTACGAAGACGACCTGGTAAAGAAGTGGCAGATGGTTCCGCCAGGCACGGACGTCCTGGTGCTGCACGGCCCGCCGTACGGCTACGGCGACGGGGTGCCGGAGAGGAATGGCGAGGTGCGCCGCACGGGCTCGCCGTCGCTGCTGCGGCGCATCGAGGAGGTGCGGCCGAAGCTGGCGATCTTCGGTCACATTCACGAGGGGCGCGGAGAGTGGCGCGTCGGGCCGACGGTGCTGGCCAACGTGACGCTGCTCGACGCCCACTATGAGCCCGTCTATTCGCCGTGGGCTTATGACCTGCCCGCGGGCTGAGAGCGAGCGCCTCCAGATCAGGACGATTTCTTGCGCTTGGCCTTTGCTCTCAGTCGCTCCAGTTCTTGCCCGAGTTCGGCCGCAAGGCGGCGCGCGGCCTCCGCCTCCTCGCGGGCCTGGTCGCGCTCGTGAGTAAGTGTGGTGTTCTCCTCGCGGGACCGATTCAGTTCCCGTTGCATGTCGGCGGGGAGAGGCAGGAGCTTGCCGCGGAACCAGAAACGCACCCAGCCGTCGAGCAGCGCCACCTCGACCTCCAACTCGGGGATCGCGTAGCGCCCGTGCTCGTTGGGACGGACCGAGGCGTACCTCGTCCGCCCGCGGCGGTAGAGGGTGAGTTCCTGGCCATCGGGGTAGAAGATCAAGTAATAGGGGACCTTGAGTTCGCTCTCGTACTTGCGGAAGTTCTCATCGTAGTCCTTGCGTTTGTTGCCCTGCGAGACGTACTCCAGCACCCAAAAAGGGCCGACCGGCTGGAACGGCGCGTCGAAACTGCCCTCCGCGTCGATCGCCTCCGTGTGGATCACCACCATGTTGTCGGGCACCACCCGGGCTGTGTCCTCGCCCAGAGGGTACTGCACGAGCAACTCGTTGAAGACCTGCACCTCGGGGCGCTGTGCGTGAACGAGGTCCAGGCTGTCCCAGCTAATCTTCCGCTGTGTCGCCTGGCTGGTCGACTCCATGAAGTGCTCCAACGGCAGGCTTGCCAGATAGTCCCGGGCGGCCTGCTCGTACTCGCGCCGCAGAGCTTCCTGCGATCGTGTCCTGCCCATGCGTCTCCTCCTTCCGGGCTGGCCTCGTACTCGCGCTCAGTCTACCCCCGAGCGCCTCCGCAGAGAAGGCCATCGGCGCCTGCCCCCGGCCCGCCCCCCGCTCAGCGGAAAAATCTTGTTGTCCACTTTACCCGCACCGTGCTACCATGCAGTCGTGGCCACCTTCGCGGCAGCCGGGCCCCTGTCGCCCGCCGCGGACCTGCTCCCGCCCGCCCGGCCTTGCCACGAAGCCATCGACCACTACCTCGACGCCCGGCTCAAGGACGAGAACGTCAAGCCCGCCCCGCAGGCGGACGACGCCACCCTCATCCGCCGGCTCACCCTCGACCT
>JBBSEZ010000364.1:0-10312 GCA_038239195.1 Gemmatales bacterium | reverse complement strand
TCCCGCGCGGCGGGGAGGGGCTGATCCGGCGCGTGGCGGCGGAGGCGCGGATGCCCGTGCTCAAGCACTACAAGGGCGTCTGCCACGTCTACGTCCACGCCGCCGCCGACCTCGCCTGGGCCGAGCGCATCGTCCTCAACGCCAAGTGCCAGCGCCCCGGCGTCTGTAACGCCACGGAGTGCCTGCTCGTCGACGTCGCCATCGCCGATACGTTCCTGCCCCGCGTGGCGCCCGCGTTGCGCGAGCGGGGCGTCGAACTGCGCGGCTGCGCTCACACGTGCCGCCTGGTGCCGGAAGCGCGCCCGGCCACGGACGAGGACTACGCGACGGAATACCTCGACCTGGTCTTGTCGGTGCGCGTGGTAACCGGGCTGCACGAGGCGGAAGAGCACATCGCCCGCTTCGGGTCGGGGCACACCGACGCCATCGTGACCAACGACCTCGGCGCGGCGAGGGCGTTCACGGCGGCCGTCGATTCGTCGGCGGTGCTGGTCAACGCGAGCACGCGCTTCAACGACGGGCACGAACTGGGGCTCGGCGCGGAGATCGGCATCAGCACGGACAAATTCCATGCGCGGGGGCCGTGCGGCTTGCTAGAATTGACGAGCTACAAGTACGTCGTCTATGGTGAAGGTCACGTGCGGGGCGAGTGAAGAGAAGCCGATAACCCGATTCCTCCTCCTGCCGTCTGAAGTTGGGCACCCATGCAGGCCGTGCTGTTCCTACTCGTGTTGCTTCTGATCGTGCTGCCGGCGCTGTTCCTGCTGGCCCGGCGGCACCGGCAGCAGTACCTGCGCGAGGAGTTGTCGCCGATCAGCCGGCAGCACATCGACCTGTTCCAGGGGGGGCACCTGAGCGAGGCCGCCGTCGAGGCGACCAAGGCGCGGTTTCGCGACCTGCTGGAGCGCGGCGAGGTGGCCGCGGTCGAGGCCAGCCTGCGCGCCGGCATGCAGTACGTCGTGCAGGTGCGCGCCCTCGCCGAGCTGGGCACCGACGACGCCGGGCGCATCCTCGAACGCCAGTTGCACCGCCGGCTGACCGACGATCACATCGAACAGGCGTGGTACTGGATCGACCTGGCGAACGGGCTGCGCACCCTCAACCGCGCCCAGAGCCTGCCTCACCTGCTGCGCTGCGCCGAGGCGGCGGGCGACGTCCCGCTGGGGCATTTCTTCGCGGCCGAGACGATCTGCTTCCTCGGCTTCACCGGCTTCCTGCGCCAGCCGCGCACCGCGCTGGGCCGGGCGGCCCTGCGGGTGCTGCACCGCGCCATCGAGGGGCTGCGCTTCGGCGTCCCGCCCACGGTGGTGGCGGAGGCGCGCGTGGGCGAGTTGATTGAAACGCTCTGGGACCATCAGCAAGAGCGCGTCGATCCGCTGGTGGTGCGCGTCTATCAGGAGTCGCTGCGGCTTCTGCGCCGCGCCCCGCACGCCCTCGCCCTGATGGCCGGCGAGCCTGCCGAGCAGGAGGCGTTCGAGTGGCAGGTGTCGCGCCTGGCCGCGCTGGAGGCGGCGCTGCTCGACTACTTGAGCGAGGCAGGCCCGGCGCTGTGCGAACAGCTGAGCGAGGCCTCCTCGGGCTACCAGAAGGACACGTTGCTGGCCCTCGCCGACCTGCGCGCCGAGGCCGGGACGGCAGTCCTCCCGCTGGTGCAGGCCGAGCCCTTCGCCCACCTCGACCTGGCGCTCGAGGTGCTGGGCTGGTCGAAACTGCCCGAGGTGGGCGTGGCCCTCCGCGAGTGGGCGTTGCACCGGGTGCCAATGGTGCGGCGGGCGCAGCGCCGGCGGCGCGCGTCTCCCCCACGTCGCGCTTCGGTGGCTGCGACCGTGCCGTATCGCGCCATCCTGAAGGCGCTGCGCGGCCATGGGTCGGCGCAAACGGAGGCGCTGCTGTTGCTGGCCGCACGCGACTGGGACCCGACGTACCGCTCCGCCGCCGTCGGCAGCCTGGGGTGGTGGGAGCCGCTCCAGCGCGCCGAGGTGCTGCTCACCTTGCAGGACGCCCGCCGCGACCCCAGCCCCGACGTGCGCCACGCCTCCCGCGCCGCCCTGGCGCGTCTGGGCGAGCGCCAGGCGCTGCTGTGGTTTCGCCAGACGCTGACGAGCGAGGACCCGCAGCGCGCCTACGACACGATCCAGGCCATCGCCAGCGAGGGCCTGACGCTGCTGTGGCCCGACCTCGACCGACTCGCCGACGCCGAGGACAGCGACGTGGCCCACCACGCGCGCGAGGCGCTGGAGCGGATGTGCGAGGAGCTCGACTGCGGGCGGTGAAACGGTGGCTGGCAGCATGTTTGGTTCTCCCTCGTGGGACCGGCTTTCCAGCCGGTCTTCCGTGGGGCAGGTCTCCGACCTCCCGAGCGAGGCCGCCGCAGGGGCCCTCCCATGTCGCGTCCGCTAAAGCACCTTTCCATCCGCGTTCCCTGGCACGACACGGCCTGGGATGGCCGCGTCTGCGCGAATCCGCGCTTGAATGGCTCGTGCTTGAAACTCAAGCGCATTGCCGAGCAGCGCGACGACGACGCCGAAGAACAAATCGCCGGCCGTTCCCTCCTGGAACTGCCGCAGGATCGGTGGCCCTGTTGCATCGACGAGCGCGTCGCGTTCATGGCCCCGTTCGACTACGTGAAGACCAAGAACCACCCCTACAACCGGGGCCCCGGGTGCGCGCACGGACACTTCGCCCCAACCGCCCTTCGACATCCGGCATACTCGGCCTCGGCCATCCCCTTCGCCTGGATCATGTCGGAGGACATGGTCCGGCTGGGTGAGGAGCACGCCCTCGACGTGAAGGTGGAGCGCGAACCGGACCTGGGCTTCGAGACGATCTGGGTTCAGGACCATCGGAACCAGCGCGCCTTGCTCGACTGTTTCACCAGCCACCTCCGCCCGGAGGCCTCGCTGTGCTTCTTCTACGCGAAGAAAGTGCCGTTCGTCGAGGACTACGGCGCGAGCCGGGTGCTGATCGGCGTCGGCCGCGTCCAGCACGTGGCGCCGGTCGTCGAGTACAACTACGCCACCAAGAACCTCGACGGCATGTTGCGTTCCGTGTTGTGGGAGCGCACCGTGAAGCATTCGATCCGCCCCGATTTCAAGGACGGCTTCATCCTTCCTTATCACGACGCCTTGCGGAAGGCGGCCGAAAGCCCGGACTACGACCCGGCCGAGCTCGTGGCGTTCACCCCGGAAGATCGGCTCCTGGAGTTTTCCTACGTTTCACAGCTCGTCACGCACGACGGGGCCATCGCCTCCCTCCTGGCCTGCGCCGAATCGCTTCAGAAGGCGAAAAAGGCCCTTCTGGGCCCCTGGGATCGGTGCCTCGAATGGATCGACAATCGCCTGAGCGAGCTCTGGAAAGCACGCGGCCCGTGCCCCGGGCTTGGTGCCGCGCTGTCCGCGTTCGGCCTCGAGCTGGGGACGTTCGTCGCTTGCGCCATCGCAGACAAGGCGGGCGACAACGCCAACCCCTGGCCTCTGGTCGAGCAGATGTTTGCCGATCCCGAGGAGCACCTGCCGGCTCATCTGGCCCAGAGCGTCGGCAAGACGCTCCGCGCAAAATGGGACCGCTTGCCCCGGGAGCGCCGCGCCCTTCTCGAACTCATCAGTCGATTCGAGCTCGGCCGGGAGCAGGCAACCTGCCTCTACGTTCAGGAGGAGCGCTGTAGGGCAGGGATCTCCGCAACGGACGGCGACGTCCTCGCCAACCCCTACCTGCTCTACGAGATCACGCGGCTGAGGGCCAAGCCCGTCAGCGTCTGGACCGTTGACCGCGGCGTATTCCCGGACAACGTCATTCGCAAGAAACACCCCCTGCCGGAACCTACCGCCCTCGACGCCGGGACCGACGCTCGACGGGTGCGCGCCCTGTCCGTCAAGGTCCTCGAAGACGCGGCGGCGAATGGCAGCACCCTGCTTCCGCAGGACCAGGTTGTACTCGGCATTCGCGGCCTGGTGCTGCAACCCCCGTGCGAAGTCGATGCCGACCTGATGGACGTGGCCAAGGATGACTTCGCGGGCCACATCGTCGCCGAGACGATGGCGAACCACGCCCCGGCGCTCCAACTCGGTCGGCTGGCGGAAATGGGCGAGACGATCCGCATGTCTATCACCCGGCGCGCTCAGGGCGCGCCGCACGTTGTCCCGGCCGACTGGCGAAAGCTCCTCGACGAACACCTCGCCGCGGGCGGGCCTCGAGGCGGCGGCGAGATGGAGGAGCAAGCGAGGGAGGAGAAGACGGCCGCGCTGAAGGTGCTGGCAGAATCGCGCCTCTCGGTCCTCATCGGGCCGGCGGGGACAGGAAAAACGACGTTGCTCTCCGTGCTCTGTTCCCACCCGCAGATCGCGGCCGACGACGTGCTGCTGCTCGCGCCGACCGGGAAGGCGCGCGTGCGGATGGAGCAGGCGACCAGCCGCCTCGGCCTCAAAGGCTTCACGATCGCGCAATACCTCAGGCCGCATCGCTACGACAGCTCGACCGGGCGCTATCAGCTTTCCGACAAGCCGGGGAAGGTCGGAGGGCGAACGGTCGTCATCGACGAAGCGTCGATGCTCACCGAGGAAATGCTCGCCGCGCTGATCCAGGCGCTCAAGGGCGTGCATCGCCTCATCCTGATCGGAGACCCACGTCAGTTGCCGCCCATCGGGGCCGGCCGGCCGTTCGTGGACGTCGTCAACCGCCTGGCGCCCGAAGGCATCACCGCGCGCTTCCCTCGCGTCGGCCCGGGGTACGCGGAACTAACAATCCGGATGAGGCAAGTGGGGGAACACCGAGAAGACTTGCAACTCGCCGAGTGGTTCAGCGGCGCGCCCATCGCCCCGGGCGAGGACGAGGTCTTCGACAAAGTTGTCGGCACCGGCGAAAGCAAGCACGTGCGGTTCGTTCAGTGGGAGTCCGGCGATGACCTCCGCGCTCGCCTCATGGACGTGCTCGTGGAAGAGCTGGGGCTCCGCGGCCCAAACGACGTCGCCGGCTTCGACGCAACCCTGGGCGGCGCAGAATGGAAAGGGATGCGCTTCTTCAACTTCGGGGCGGCGGAGAAGGCCGAACAGTGGCAGGTCCTCTCGCCGGTGCGGGCCGGCCCTCACGGCGTGCCCGACGTGAATCGGCTGATTCACAAGCGGTTCCGGCAGGACGTCATCGACGCCTCGCGGAAGGAGAGGAGCCGGAAGTATCCCCGGCCGATGGGGGCGGAAGAGATCGTCTACGGCGACAAGGTCATCAACCTGGACAACACCGACCCGAGCTTCTCCTGGTATGGTCATCGCGAGGTTTTTCCCCCCAAGGACAACGCCTACATCGCCAACGGCGAAATCGGCATGGCCATTGGCTTCTTCTGGAAGAACGGCCTGCCCGACCAGCGCTGGAAGCTCCAGGTCGAGTTCTCGTCGCAACCGGGATTCAAGTACGACGCGATTGACAGTCCCTCCGGCGCCAGGGCCGTTCTCCCGTCAGCCCTGCCCGGAGCGCCTTCGTTTGCCGCGGTGGTCGAGGGCCATCGGAGGCCCGCCTCCAGCCGGTGGGACCATGAACTTCCTCATCGGCCTCGTGGTCCGGGTAGGGGGCCTCTCCCACCGCAAGATGGGCCGCCCGGGGCGCCTGTCCCGCGCCTACCGATTGCCCGCTCCCTTTTCCCGTCTCGTTTGTCTCAAGCGCCCTTCCTTCGCTCACCGAAACAAGACCGTCGGTGTAGAGTTCCACTGGCAGGAGGGCCAGCCCCTCACTCATGGCGGAGTGGACAGCGCGAGCAGCGAGGCCAGGCATGCGGCGGACACTGAGGATGCTGTGCGGGACGGCGCTGCTGATCGGCGCTGCGGTCGGCTGCGCCACCAAAAACCACGCGGTGCGCGACAAGCCGCCCTCGGACCCGCTGCTGGTGACCAAGAAGCCGGTCGAGGGCAAGCCCAACGCCTTCGACTCGGTGCGGACCGTCTACCACGAACCGCCCCCCCCGCCCCTGCCCGTCCCCGACGTCACGATCGTCGAAGGCCCACAGATCGGCCCCGGGGCGCGCTTGCTGGGGCTCCAGCCCGTCCCCCCGCGCTGAAGGCGTGGGATCGGCTTTCCAGCCGGTCCGGGTTTGGCATGTCCGGCTGGAAAGCCGGACGTTCCGCGCGCTCACTTCCCTATCGGCGTGATGAACACGCTGTTGTTCGCGTGCCCGCTCACCAGCGCCTTGCCATCGGGGCTGAACGTGACGCAATACGCGCCGCGGAACCCGCCCATCGGCTTGTACACCTTGGCGAACGTCGGCTTGCCCGTCGTCAGGTCCCAAACCGTCAGGTTGCCGGCGTACCCCGCCGTCGCGAGCTGCTTGCCGTCGCGCGAGAGCGCCACGCCGAACAGGTCGTCGGGGGTCGGCCCCAGCTTCTTCATCTCCTTGGCGCTCTTGACGTCCCACGTGCGGATGGTTCGGTCCAGCCCGACGCTCACCGACACGATCCCTTCGCTATTCGCCGTGAAGACGAGGCTCGTCACGGCGTCGGTGTGGCCCTTGAGCTGCTTGATCTCCTTCTGGGAGGCCACGTCGTACACCTTGATGAGGTTGTCCGCCCCCGACGAGGCCAGGAGCTTCCCGTCGGGGCTAAAGGCGACGCAATAGGCCGTCTTGGCGTGAGAACCGAGGTTCTTGAGTTCCTTGCCCGTGGCTGGGCCCCACAGCCGCACGCTCTTGTCTTCGCTCGCCGAGGCCAGGAGCTTGCCGTCGGGGCTGAAGGCGATGCTATCGACGATGCCCGTGTGGCCCTTGAGTTCGCGCACCAGCTTGCCATCGGCCGGGTTGGTCAGGCGAATGGTCTTGTCGGCGGAGGATGAGGCCAGGAGCGTACCGTCCTTGTTAAAGGCGACGCAGTAGACGGCGGCGGTGTGGCCCTTGATCTTGAGCTTTTCCTTGCCCGAAGGGTAGTCCCACAACACGACCAGGTTGTCGAACCCGGCGCTGGCGAGCACCTTCCCATCGGGGCTGAAGGCGACGCTGTAGACGAGGGCGTCGTGGCCCTTGGTGAGCTCCTTGGTTGTCTCCTTGGGATCGGCGGCCGACGCGGCCGAGAGGACCAGGCAAAGGGGGAGAGCGCAGAGAATGGCACAGCACAGGCGCTTCATCGAAAGCGTACCTCACAAGGAGAAAGAGTCGGGCGGCAGGGTGGGTCAAATGCCGCCCTTGGCGACTTCCGGGGCGAACCCGCGGCGGAGGGTGTTCTCTGTGATAGTCCGCGGCAGGACGAATTGCAACAAATAATCCGGCCCGCCCGCCTTCGAGCCGATGCCCGACATCTTGAAGCCGCCGAACGGCTGGCGGTCCACCAGGGCCCCCGTGATCTTGCGGTTGACGTACAGGTTGCCCACGCGAAACTCGCGCTTGGCCCGCGCGATGTTCCCCGGGCTCCGCGAATAGATCCCCCCCGTCAGCGCGTACTGCGTCCCGTTGGCGATCGCCAGCGCCTCCGTCAGGTCGCGCGCCTTCAGCACGGCGAGGATCGGCCCGAAGAGCTCGTCCTGGGCCAGGCTGTGCGTCGGGGCCACGTCGGCGAAGACGTGCGGGGCCACGTAGTAGCCCTCGTCCGCCAGGGGGCCGACGTTGCCGGCGTAGGCCAGGCGCGGCTTCGTCTTGCCACCCTCCTTCTTGAACTTGTCGAGGACGCCGCGCAGCCGCCTGAACGCCTCCTCGTCGATCACCGGCCCAACGAAGTTGCCCGGGTCTTCGGCCGGCCCGATGGCACGGCTGGCGGTCGCCTCGGCGAGGCGCTTGAGAAAGGCGTCGTGGATGGAGGCGGGGACGATCGCGCGGCTACAGGCGGAGCACTTCTGCCCGGCGTAGCCGAAGGCGCTCTCGACGACGCCATCGACGGCCTCGTCCATGTCGGCGTCGTCATCGACGACGATGGCGTTCTTCCCTCCCAACTCGGCGATGACGCGCTTGATCTGCACCTGCCCCGCCGCCATCTCGGTCGCATCGCGGTTGATGCCCAGCCCGACCCCGCGCGAGCCGGTGAAGGCGATCAGCGCCACGTCGGGGTGTTTCACCAGCACCGGCCCGACCTGCTCGCCCACTCCCGAGAGCAGGTTGACGACGCCGGGAGGAAAGCCGGCCTCGAGGAAGACCTCCATCAGCTTGGCGCCGACGACGCACGACTGCTCGGCGGGCTTCATCACCACCGTGTTGCCGGTGACGAGCGCCGCCGCCGTCATGCCGCACAGGATCGCCATCGGGAAGTTCCACGGGGCGATGACGACGACCACGCCGCGCGGCTCGTAGAAGTAGGAATTGTCCTCCCCGGGCGCGTTGCGCAGCCGGGGGCGTGCGAGGCGCAGCATCTCGTGGGCGTAGAAGTCGAGGTAGTCGATGGTCTCGGCCACGTCGGCGTCGGCCTCGCGCCACTGCTTGCCGCACTCGTGGACCTGCCACGCCGCCAGCTCGAAGCGCCGGCGGCGCACCACCTTGGCGGCGTCGAAGAGGTGCTGGGCGCGGCGGGCCGGGTCGGTGTCGCGCCAGGCCGGGAAGGCGGCGAGGGCAGCGCCGACGGCCTGCTTCGCCTGCTCGGGCGTCGCCTTGCCGCAGCGGCCGACGACCTGCCGCCTGTGCGACGGGTTGAGCGAGTCGATGAAGTGGTTGGTGACAACGGTCTGGTTGTTGACGACGAGCGGATAGGTGGCGCCGAACTGGCCGGCCACCTTGTCGAGGGCCTGGCGCATGGCCTGGCGCGCGGGCTCGCGGCTGAAGTCGGTCAATGGCTCGATGGGCAGCGCGGCGTCGGCCGCGGGAGGGCGATTGGCGGGCAAGGTCATGAGCGGCGGCTCCTGATGCGGTCAAAGGATTCTTCATCATCATAGCGAAGCCCTCCCGGGACCGGCAGCCTGCTGGTCCTCCGGGCGCGTTGTGCCGCCCTTAACCAATGCTGGTGTGTTCCTAATCGAGGAACTCACGGAGGCATGCACTTTGGAACGAACGGCTTCCCTACTGGCGGGAGCGAGAAAACAAGTCAATTTGGCAATGTTATTTTGGAACAGCTCCCGCATTACGCCAAGAGGCCCTTCTTGCGCGCCGTCAAGGAGGAGGCGAAGAAGGTGGTGGTGGTCAGTCGCCTGCCCAAGAACGCGGCCTTGTTCGGCCTGCCGAAGGAGCCGCCCCCCGGCCGGCGCGGCCGCAAGCCGATCTACGGCAAGGAGCGGATCAAATTGCGTCTGCGTGCCGGGCAGACGCGCGGCTGGCAAGAGGTGGCGTGCGTGCAGTACAACAAGCCGGTGACCAAGACGATCAAGACGTTCCTGGCGACGGGGCGGCCGGCCGGGGGAGTGATCCGGGTGGTGCTCGTCAAGGAAGACGACCGCTGGTTGCCGTACTTCAGCACCGAGCCGACGGCGACGGTAGAGGATGTCCTGGAAGGGATGGCGGGCCCGGGGGCCGCCTCGACCTCTCACGGTCTATTCTCTCGGGCGAAGGGGCCGGTGTCGAGATCAGGGTGGGCGCGGTTGCGGTTGTGGGAGAAGTTGCCGGCGTTGCCGGCGGTCGTCCCCTCCTTCCGCCAATTTCGCAGGAGGTCGCCCACCTCGTCGCTTGGGGGGAATGCCAAGCCGCAAACAGCGGCCCGCCGAGGTTCGCCGCTCGCGGCTTGGCGTTCTTTCTCCCGCTCCGACTTTTTTCCGATTTCGCACGAACCTCCCTGCTGCCGTGGCGTCTATCAGTGGTACGGCGACGCGGGGCGAAAAAGACAGCGACCTGTCACAGAAGCGCCCTTCTCGCGTAAGTGAAGATGAGGTAACAAAGATGATCGGACGTTCGAGCCAGTTCGATCGCGACGCCGGCGGCCGGATCGCCGGCCGCTTCCGTCAGGCTCGTTCGGCGATCTCGTGACACCCGGCGCTCCTTGCCGCGAAGCAAGGGCCAGGTGTCGCCCCGACACCTGGCCTTTTTTCGTTGGGGGCCGGTGGAGGGGAAGCGCACAACGGTGCGACGTCCATTCCGAGCCATCGTCGGGGCGGACCGAAAACGCCCCGGAGGAA
The DNA here is from genome assembly GCA_038239195.1 of Gemmatales bacterium. Taxonomy (GTDB): domain Bacteria; phylum Planctomycetota; class Planctomycetia; order Gemmatales; family Gemmataceae; genus JBBSEZ01. The sequence continues at coordinate 316 of JBBSEZ010000364.1, read as the reverse complement.
AGTCAGGACACTACTGCTTAACGAGGCAGAGAAACCGGCCCCTTGGCCGGGACTATCGCCACGACCTCGGAGGGTGCAAGCCAAATAGGCCGGAGCCGGTGAGCAGGGCGTTGAGGGCCTGGTAGGTGCCTAGAGAAATGATGGCATAGAACAGAATCCTGCTTACGGGGATGGACGCCCGCCGTTGCTCGACGAACGCCCTGGGGAGTGTTGTAAAGGTAGCAAGCCTGGCTCTGAACCAGGAGGACGGGGCTCGATTCCCTGCTCCCCAACTCGAAGAACGTCCTTGTAGGCCAACGTAGGGTGGGCCGAGTCT
>JBBSEZ010000363.1:0-10322 GCA_038239195.1 Gemmatales bacterium | reverse complement strand
TGGTCAGGAAGCGCTTTTCCTTGCCGCCGGTGCGGGTCTTGCTCTCGACCCACGCGGAGACCTCGTCGCGGTTGGCGTTCTTGTACGTCGCCGCGATCGCGTCCGTGAGCGCCGCGGGCCCGCCGCTGCCGCGTGGCACCTCGCTGTAATTGGCGTCGCCCTTGTCGCCGGGCCAGTCCGCCGCGGCCTGGTTGAGGACCTCTTGCCACTCGCGCTGCTCGCGCTCCACCTGGTAGCGCCCGCCGGTGGGCAAGATGATCTCCACGCGCGGCGGGCTGCCCTGGATGGGGCGGATGGTGATGTTGTAAAGGTCGGCGGGGTCGATGCGCCGCTTCAGGGCGGCGGCGAGGTCCTCCGCCTTGAAGTCCTTGTCGGTCGGCATCTTCGTCTCGTCCACTTCGTAGACGAGGATGGTGCCGCCTACCAGATCGACGCCCAGCCGGAAGCCTCCGCGGCCCCCGACGTAGTCTCTGGAGGCCTTGGCAACCACAAAGCCCGCGAAGAGCACGGGCAGCACACAAACCAGGATTCGCGTCAGGAACCTTCTCATGGTCGGACTTCATGCCTTTCCGTTGGACCGTACGGCGTGTCCTCGCCCCCTTGGCCCCGTTTAGCGACGCTTCGCAGAAGCGCCCGAGAAAGACGATTCTGCGAAGCGTCGCTAAACGGAGCGAATCAGGCCGCGCCTTCTTTCTTCGGGACCTTCGCGGCCTTGGCCGCCTCCTCGCGCGTCAGGTTCCGCGCGATGCTGCCCTTGGTCATGCGCATGCGCGTATTGTCGTCCACCTTGACGACGATCTCGTCTTCCTTCTCGCTGACGGAGATGACGGTGCCGTAGATCCCCGCGTGGGTCAGCACCTTGTCGTTCTTGGTCATCGTGGAGAGCATGGCGTCGCGCTCCTGCTGCTGGCGCCGGCCCATGGGCCGGATGATGAACATCCAGAACAGGAACAACAGCCCCATCAGAAGGATGGGCAACATGGGATCGCTCAATGGCCCGCCGCCCCCTTTCGGGGCCTCGCCTTGCGCGAACAGCACGAACTCGTGGAACATCGGCGGCCTCTCCGGCAGCGGGGCCCTGTGGTCGAAAGCGCTCATTCTAGGACGGCCCGCGCCAGCGGGCAAGGCAGACTGCGCGGAGCTCGTGGTAGCGGCCCTGCTCGATCGCGCTTCGCGCCTCGGCCATCAGCCGGCAGTAAAATGCGACGTTGTGCAGCGACAGGAGCGTCGGCCCGAGCATCTCGTCCGCCAGGAACAGGTGGTGCAAGTAGGCCCGGCTGAAGCCGCGGCACACGTAGCACGGACAATCAGACTCCAGCGGGCGAGGATCTCGCTTGTGGATCGCGTTGCGCATCTTGACGGGGCCGGCCATCGTGAACGCCAGCGCGTTCCGCCCGCTGCGCGTCGGCATCACGCAGTCGAACAGGTCGATGCCGCAGGCGATCGCCTCGACGACGTCCTCGGGCCGGCCCACTCCCATCAAGTAGCGCGGCTTGTGCGCCGGCAGCAGCGCCGCCGCCGGCCCCAGCGCCGCGACCATCTGCGCCGCCGTCTCGCCCACGCTGAACCCGCCCAGCGCGTGTCCCGGGAAGTCCATTGCCGTCAGCGCTCGCGCGCAGCGCTCGCGCAGGTCGAGGTTGGTCCCGCCCTGGACGATGGCGAACAGGGCCTGATCGACTCGGCGGTGCGCCGACCGGCAGCGCTCTGCCCAGAGGATCGTCCTCTCCACCGCCACGCGCAGATACTCGTCGGGCGTATCGGCGGGGGGGCACTCGTCGAGGCACATGGCGACGTCGGAGCCGAGGTTCTCCTGGATCGCCACGGCCCGTTCCGGGCTGAGCTCGAAGAGTGCGCCATCGACGTGCGAGCGGAACACGGCCCCCTCGTCGGTGATCTTTCGCGACTGGGCGAGGCTGTAGACCTGAAACCCACCGCTGTCGGTGAGGATGGGCCGGTGCCAGTTCATGAAGCGATGCAGCCCGCCCTGCTCGGCGATCAGCTCGTCGCCGGGCCGTAGCGCGAGGTGGTAGGTATTGCCGAGGACGATCTGCGCGCCGACGCCCTCGAGCTGCGCCGGCGTCAGCCCCTTCACGGTCGCCTGCGTGCCGACGGGCATGAACACCGGCGTCTCGACGACGCCGTGCGGCGTCGTCAGGCGCCCCCGCCTCGCCGCGCCGTCGGTGGCCAGCAACTCGAACGCGATCGCCATCAGATTGTGAACCACAAAGAAAAGAAGAGGAATTAGCCACAGATGAACACAGATGAACACGGATAAGAGAGAATGAGCAGAGAAGGGGCCAAGACCGCGCCCGCCTATCTCTCTACTCGCCTTTGCCTTTTGTCTTATCCGCGTTCATCTGTGTTCATCTGTGGCTAATTCCTCTTCGATTAGTCCCCGCGGAGGGTGAGGCCGTGCTGGGCGAGCTTTTCGCGCACCTCCGAGAGCGAGGTCTGCCCGAAGTTCTTCGACTCCAGCAGTTCGTCCGCCGTGCGCTGGACGAGGTCGGCCAGGGTGTTGAGCCCCAGCCGGTTCATGCACTTGCGGGCGCGCACCGACAGGTTGAGGTCGCTGACCGGCTTGTTGAGCTTGGCCTGTTCCTGCTCGCTGAGCGGTTGCTGGGGGCGATAGCGCATCTCGTTCTGGGCGCCCTCCTCGAGCGACTGGCCCAGGCGCAAGCCCTTCTGGGCCATCATCTCTTTGATCTCGCCCAGCGACGTCTCGCCGAAGTTCTTGCTGCTCAGCAATTGCTGCTCGCTGACGCGCGTCAGGTCGCCCAGCGTGCGGATGTTCATCTTCTTCAGGCAGTTTCGGCTGCGGACCGACAGCTCGAAGTCGGTCACCGGGATCTCCAGCACCTGGCTGAACTTGCTGAAGTTCTGCTCCTCCTCCGGGTTGTATTCCATCGTCTGCGAGGCCTGGGCGTCCTTGTGGAACAGCCTGGCCTCTTCATCGGTGGGGCGCGCCGCGAGCACGCGCCGATAGCACTCCACCGCCTTGTCGTACTTGCCGTAGTCCTCGTAGAGCACGCCCAGGTTCATCAGCGTGCCGACGTTCACCGGCGGATACTTCAGGCAGCGCTCGTAGAACGTGATGGCATCGTCGTCGTTGCCGGCCAGGTCGTTGGCGTGGCCGAGCTGGAACAGGGCGCTGGTGTGGCCCGGGTCGAGCTCCACGGCGCGTTCGAGGTGCTTGATGGCGGTGGGGCGCTCGCCCTCCGACAGATGGCAGCTCGCGAGCTGAAAGTGGTATTCGGCGCTATGGCTGCCCAGGTCCTGGAGCTGGTTGAGCAGCTTGCGGGCGTCGGCCAGGTCGCCCTTGAGGCGGTAGATGCCCGCCCGTTGCAGGCGCACCTGGTTGGCGTTGTAGCCGGCCTTCTCCGCCTTGTCGTAGGCCTTGAGCGCCTCGTCGTACTCCTGGCGCGAGGCGAGCGACCGGCCGAGGTAGTAGCAGGCCAGGGCGGTATCGACCTGCCGCAGGTGCTCGACGGCCTGCCCGGCGAAGCCGAGGAAGAACGAGGCGATGCCGATCTTCAGGTGCCAGGTCTTCGCCTGGGCCGGCGGCGCCGCCTCGAGCTTCTTCTTGAGCACCTCGGTCACGTCGCGGAGCGTGCGGTACTGGGTGCCCCCCTGGGCGAGCGCCGTCCGCAGTTGCTGCACCGTGCCGGCGTCGCAATCCGGCTTCTCGACGAGCAACGACTTGAGGTCGATCAGATGGTCCACCATGCGGCAACTCTCCGAGAAAGGAAGCCAAACGCAGACGGCGCACCCCCAGCCGGCCGACTGGCGCGGCGGGCAGGGGGAGCGCTCGTTGTATCAACAAACGTGCGAAACTCTCACCTCGCGCTCCGACCCGTTGGAAGGTTGGGGTGGGAATTTGTTAGTATAACGGCACGGATCTTTCAGGCAAGAGTAGATGAAAGGCAGAGCCATGAGTCGGTCGCGCGCACAGCCCGCTCCCCAGCCCGCGTGCTACGCGATGGTCCACCTGGGCCTCGAGCCGGTGGCCGGCGACGAGATCGTGCGCGACCTCGGCGGAGAGGTCAAGCGCACCGGCCGCGGTCTCGTCATCTTTCGGGCGCCGGTCGTGGACGCCCGGCTGTTGCGCCTGCGCACCACCGAAGACGTCTTCCTGCTGGCCTGGGGCACCGACCAACTTACCTACCGGGCCGAGGACCTCGACAAGATCGAGCGCTGGACGGCGCGCGAGGCCAACTGGGAGCAGTTGCTGCGCTTCCATCACGCCATCCACCCCAAGCCCAAGGGCAAGCCGACCTATCGGCTCATCGCGCAGATGAGCGGCGAGCACGGCTACTTGCGTCGCGACGCGCGCAAGGCGCTGGCGCGCGGCCTGGCGGGGAAGTTCCCGGCAAGTTGGAAGCCGGCCGAGGAGAACGCTGCCATCGAGGTTTGGCTCACCATCGACGGCGCCTCGGCAATCTGCGGGCTGCGGCTCTCGGACCGCACGATGCGGCACCGTCCCTACAAGCTGGACCACCTCCCTGCCTCGCTGCGGCCCACGCTCGCGGCGGCGATGGTGCGCCTGGCCGGGGCTCGGCCCAACGACCTGGTGCTCGACCCATTCTGTGGGGCGGGGACGCTTCTTGCCGAGCAACTTGCCTACTGGGAGCGGTTCCGCAGCAGCCCACCGGCCATCTGGGGCGGCGACCTGGATTTCAGCGCCGTGCGAGCGGCATCGTTCAACCTGCGCAAGCTCGGGCAGGTGCAGCTCCAGCGCTGGGACGCGACGCAACTTCCCCTGCCGAGCGACACCTTTCACGTCGTCCTGAGCAACCCGCCCTTCGGAAAACAGTTGAGCAGCCCCGAGGAGGTCGGCCCGCTCTACCGGCAAATGGTGCGCGAGATGGACCGCGTGCTGAGGCCCGGCGGGCAAGCCGTTCTGATCGTCACCGACGCAGCGGCGCTCAAGGCGGCCACGCGCAAGGTGGGGTGGGAGGCGGGGGAAGCGCTGAAAGTGCGAATTCTTGGGCTCTCGGCGCTGGTCAGCGCCTGGCGAAAGCCGCGCTGATGGGATAGGATGGGCGGAGGTTGTCCTGTCTCGAACCTGCGCGATCGAGTTGGCGATCTGTTTCGGCCATCCAGGGCGAACGACCATGCTGGTTTCCAAAGTCACCTGCCCCGAGTGCGGCACCGTGTTGCGGCCGGCCAAACCGCTGCCGGTCGGCAAAAAGGTGAAGTGCCCCAAGTGCAGCACCCTGTTCACCGCCGAGGCGGAGGCGGCCGAGCCGGTGGCCGCCAATCCCGCCGAGGGCGCCAAGCAAAAGGCCGCGCCGCTCCAGGCCGCGCCGGAGAAGCCGGCCGACAAGAAAAAATACGAGGACGACGACGACGGAGGAGGGGGGACCTACGGCGTCCTCCAGGAGGAACCGGAAAAGAAGAAGGCCAAGGTCAAGGCCAAGCCTAAAAACGACGACGACGAGGACGATGAGGACGAAGACGAAGAGGAGGAGGACGACGGCAAGCCGAAGATCAGCTACGCGCCCGACACGTCGATCAAGGACCTGCGCGGGCCCGCGCAAGCCGCGGTGATGCGGCCGTCCAACGCCCTGCTCTTCACGGGCATCACGGGGTTCATCGGCTGGCTGATCTTCCTCGTCATGCTGCTGATCGGGCGATACCTTCCCGTCCAGCCGGACGTCCGCGAGAACCAGACCGGCGACCCGCATCGCCCCATCGTAATGATCGGCCCCGGGCTCTCGGGCGTGGCCAGCTCGGGGAGTAGCGGGCCCGGCGGCATGCCCGGCATGCCCAACACGCCCGACATGCCCGGCCTGCCCGGCATGGCAGGGAAGATCACCGCGCCGCCCAAGCCCGCCCCGAAGAGTATAAAGGAGCCGCCGGGGTTCTTCGAGCTCTTCGGCGTCGAGCTCGTGCCGATGGCGGACGAAGGGGCGTATTTCTTCACCTTCGCGGTCATCATCCTGATCGGCATGGCCTACTCCTGCACGCTGACCTACGGCGGGGTGCAGTTGCAGAGCCTGGAATCGCGAGGCTGGGGCATCGTTGCCAGCGTCCTGGCGATGGTCCCGCTGTTCAACAGCGGCGGGCTCATCATGGTGGTGCTGATGATCTTCCAGATCCTCCTGATCCTGTTCATGGAGGAGTTCTGGTGGATCGCCTTCACCCTCCTCATGATGATGGTCGTGCAGTGCCTCGCCTCCGCCGCCGCCGGGCTCTGGGCCCTGCTGACTTGCATCGACGAGGACGTGATTGCCGGCTTCGAGTACGAGGGGGAGTGATCGTGAGAAAGAAAACTTCTCTGCTGTTGCTGGTCGTCTTCCTTCTCGCTGGCGCGGGCTGCCTCCGGAAACGGCCCATCCAGTACAACAACGATCTGGCCGTGGCCAACTGGTATCTCGCCGACGCGGGCAAGGCCATGACCAAGGCGCTCGCGCCCCTGAAAAAAGGGGAGCCCGCCAATCCCGTCCTGGTCCGCAGCGCCTACTCCGCGATGGAGAAGGCGCTCCAGGACGCGCGGGAGGTCTCCTACTTCCCGCCCCCGCGGCTCTCGGGCCGCGGCTGGCGCATGCATTACGCCTATCACGAGTTCCTCGACAGTCAGCAGAAGCTCCTGAAGAACCAGTTCCTCACCATCGTCGAAACGGTCGATCCTCCTCCCCGCGATCCCCCGGTGTTCCCCCTCCCCCCCGACCAGCAGTGGGCCATCATCAAGCCCTTGCTCGACGAGATCGCCGCGGAGGAGGAAAAGACCTTAAAGCCCCTGCAAGAGACGCAGAAGGCCTACGCCCACATCTACGACACCAACCTTGTGCCCATGCCGGTGACGAAAGGCAATTGAGGGCACGCTGCCCTGCAGCTGTTGCCGTGGGCGCGCTGGGCCGACCGTGCCCGCTCAGCTCAGAGGCTGTGAATTTATTCCAGATCACCCCGTCAGCGGACCATCAGAATAAGGACTTACGGCGATGATCGGGGATTAATTCACAGGCTCTCAGCTCATCTCGGCGAGGGCGGGCCCCTCGACGGCGAGAAAATCGGCGCAGGTCATGGCGACGCTGATGGCGTGATCGCCCGCGTTGAAGTTGATGGTCGCGTGGAGCCCCAGGGCGGGGTCGCAGGTGGTGGGCAGCCCGAACAGGCTGCCGAACGGCGGGATCGACCCGGGCCGCAAGCCGGTTAGCTGTTCGACCTCCTCGGGCGTGGCGAAGCGGAGGGCCCTGGTGCCCAGCGCAACGCGGGCCTTCTTGCTGTCGAGCTTGCGATCGGCCGGCAAGACGAGCAGGCGGAAGCTGTCGCCGGCCTTGACGACGAGGGCCTTGGCGCCGCTGGCGAGGGGGGCGCCGCGGACGGCGGCGGCCTCCTCGCTGGTGTAGACGGGGGCGTGGCGCGCGACGGCGAACGGCACGCCGGCGGCCGTGAGCCGGGCGGAGAGAAGGTCGAACACGGTGGACATGGCGGGCCCCTTTCCTCGCATTCATTTCGGTCGGCGCGACGGCCTCAACACCTCTCACGTGCCGCGCCACACCGCCCGCACCAGCCGCCACCACCCGCGCAGGCGCTGCCCCAGCGTCGGCGCGTGCCCGCTCTCCAGCAGCCCGCGCAAGAGCTCTTCCTGCTTGGCAGCGCTCTTCCCGGCGGCGAGGTCGTAGTGGGGCCGGAACGTCCCGCCGCGCACGCTCACCACCTGCGGTATCGTCATCTCGAGCAGCCCTTCCGCTCCCTGCGTGCTGCCCCATCCGCTGGCACCGCGCCCGCCGAACGGGGTGGCCGGGTGCGCCGTCGGCGCGATGACGTCGTTAACCGTCACGATGCCCGGCCTGAGGTGCGCCGACAGTTTCGCGGCGGCGGCGGGCTGGCGCGTGAACACCGACGCCCCCAGGGCGAACGGACAAAGCTCCTCCATCCGCAGCGCCTCGTCGAGGGCGTCGAAGGGAAGCACCGCCATCACCGGCGCGAACGACGCCTCGCGACACAGGGCCATCTCGGGCCGCGCGTCGATCACGACCTTCGGCCGGCAGCGCCCCTCCTGCTGGCCCTCTCCCACGTCCACGAGCAGGCGCGCCCCCTCCGCCACCGCCTCGCGCACCAACCGCTCCGCCTGCTGAGCCTGCGCCGGCAGCGCGAGTTGCAGCGAAGGCGGGTTAGCGGCCAACTCGCGCAGGGCGTCGCAATAGGCGGGGTAGGCGCCGCGCTGCACGAACGCCCGGCGCACGGCGATGCACGTCTGACCGCGGTTAACAGTGGCGCCGAACCACGCCGCTCGCGCCGCCAGGGCGACGTCGGCGTCGTCGAGCACGAACTGGGCGTCGCAGCCGGACAGCTCCAGCGTCGAGCTGATGAGGCGCTCCCCCAGCCGGGCCGCGATGTGCCGGCCCGTTCCCACGGCCCCCGTGAATACGAGATGATCGACGTCCGCTTCCAGAAGCGCCGGCCCGGCCTCGCGCGTGGCGGGGAGGAGCTGGACGAGGTCGGGCGGAAAGCCCGCTTGCAGAAAGAGCGCGTGCAACGCCGAGGCCGAGGCGGGCGCCACCTCGCTCGGCTTCCACGCGACGGCGTTGCCGGCCACGAGCGCCTGGGCGAGCTGCACCCCGTTGAGGAAGAGCGGATAGTTCCAGGTGCCGATGACCGCGACAATCCCGCGCGGCCGGCGGTGGACCGTGTCGCTCTGGCCCCACAGCCAGAGGGGCCGCTGCGAGCGCGGCACCCGGCGCGGGGCCAGCAGCGCCCCGGCCTGTTTTTCCAGGAACTTGCAGGCATCGGCCAGCGGCAGGACTTCGCCGCCGAGGGCCTCCTCGGGCGGCTTCCCCACGTCCTTGGCCACCGCCGCGCACAGGTTGTCGCAGGCGCTCACGAGGAGATGGCGCAAGGCCCGCACCGGCAACAGCCGCTGGCGCACGGAGAGCCCCGTCCAGGCGCGCTGGGCGGCGCGGGCGCGCTCGATGACGGCGCTGAACGCAGGGGTGGGGGTGGTGATTGTGGTCATGGGCGTTATCTTAACGGGTGTGGTGCGACTTGTCTGTCCGCAGGAGCCGTCATGTCCTTCGACCCGCTGGCCCCGCCGCCCCTCGCGACCGCCGACCTCCCCGGCACCTCCGGCCACGTGAAGGCCCAGCCGGAAGACTTCGAGGTCGAGGAGGTGCCGGCGTACCAACCGTGTGGGACCGGCGATTTTCTCTATCTCTGGGTGGAGAAGCGCGGCCTCGGCGCCGAATACTTCGCCCGTCAGGTCGCGCGCCGGCTCGACGTGCCGACCGAGGAGGTCGGCACCGCCGGGCTGAAGGACCGCCACGCCGTCACGCGGCAGATGGTGTCGGTGCCGGCCCGTGCGGAGCCGCGCCTCGCCCAGCTCGACGGCGACGGCATCCGCGTGCTGAGCGTGAGCCGCCACGGCAACAAGCTCAAGCCGGGCCACCTGCACGGCAACCGCTTCCGCATCCTGGTGCGCGGCATCGACGCCACTGCGGCCGAGCGCCTGCCGCCGCTGCTCGACCGCCTGCGCCAGGAGGGCCTGCCCAACTATTACGGTCCGCAGCGCTTCGGGCGCGACGGCGAGACCGTGTTGTTGGGGCTGCGCCTGCTGAAGCCGGTCGCCGGCGAGAGGGTGCGCCAACCCGCGCCCTTCTTGCGCCGGCTGGCCCTGTCGGCGGCGCAATCGGCGCTGTTCAACCACTACCTCGCCCAGCGCTTCCGCGACGGGCTCCTGCGGCGCGTCGTGCCGGGCGACGTGCTGGCGAAATGGCCCTTCGGCGGAATGTTCGTCGCCGAGGACGTGGTCGCCGAGCAAGCGCGGCTCGACGCCCGGGAGGTGGTCCCGGCCGGGCCGATCTTCGGGCGCAAGATGTTCGCCTGCGCGGGCGAGGCGTCGGTGCGCGAGGCGGCCGTGCTGGAAGAGGCGGGACTGACGATTCAGGCGTTCGGCGCGTTCGGCAAGCTGATGTCGGGAACGCGCCGGCATACCACGATCTACCTCGACGACCTGAGCGGGGCGGTGGAGGCGGAGGGCGTGCGGCTGACGTTCACGCTCCCAGCGGGGAGCTACGCGACGGTGCTGTTGCGCGAGATCACCAAGAGCGAGCGGGTCGATGCGGACGAGGCGACCCCCGGTTAGCGACGCTTCGCGGAAAAACCATTCCGTCACCTGGCAGGCATCGACAGGGCCCTTGTCACGACCGACACAGTTCACTCCGAGCACAACGATGACGCCGCGAAATCAATCCGGATCGCCGATGAGGACGAAAGCGGCCCAGAACCTGGGGTGAGCAAAGGGCCTGTCCTTGCCCTTCTCGGCCGGCTTCTCCTCCTCGACGGGAGGAGGCACCTTCTCGAACGATCCTCGATCTTCCCCC
>JBBSEZ010000362.1:0-10338 GCA_038239195.1 Gemmatales bacterium | reverse complement strand
GGTCGTCCGCACCGGCGGGCTTACGCCGCGCCGCTCGCCATCCGATTGTTTCACAATCCCTGCCCCCAGGCAGATGCGAGCTGGTCCGGGGGCAGAGGCTGCAGGTGCGACCACTCGGGGGAGACGGCGGCGCCCTGGCAGCGCAGCACGTGGAGGCGCGTGAGGACGGCGGCGCCGTACAGCAGGTTGTGGGCGACGGTGACGACGCGGCGGTTGCGGGGCTGTTCGAGGAAGGAGCCGCGCGCCCATTCGTTGAAGGCGCCCATCGCGGGGCCGCACCACACCTGATAATCGACCTTGCGCGTCGGCTCGCCGGCGTTGGCCCAGCGCGACGACAGGCCGAGATACCAACGAAACACCAATGCCATTCTATGCCGGCCGTCCTTCTCCGCGCGCGCGATTTGCGCCGGGTCGCGCTGCTGGAAGAAGTCGCGCGTCTGGGCCCAGATCTGTTCGAGGGGGGCGAGGAAGAGGTTCTTTTCGAGCGGCCCGCGCTCGGCGGGGGGAATCTCTTCAAGGCTGGGGTAAGCGCGGTAGAGCTCGTAGAGCTTGGCGGCGCGCATGGCGAACATGGTGCCGCGCTTGAGCACCTGGACTTTCACGCCCATCTCGAACATGTCGGCGGCGGGGGCCATGATGACGTCGGCCTGCTCGGCCTCGGCGAGCATCTGGCGCACGGCGTCGGACCTGCCCGACTCGACGCAGGCCGGGTTGACCGAGCCGGTCAGCACGTAGGCCGCGCCCATGAGGAACGCCGCCGCAGCCGAGGCGGGGGTGGCGATCCCGCCGGCGGCGCCGACGCGCAGCGGCGCGTCGTAGTTATGCTGGGCCTGGAGGCGGTCGCGAAGGGCGATGAGCGTCGGAAGGAGGGTGATGGCGGGGCGGTTGTCGGTGTGCCCGCCCGAGTCGGCCTCGGCGGTCAGGTCCTGGGCCATTGGGACGTGGGCGGCGAGGGTTGCCTGGTCGGCGGTGAGTTGGCCCCGGCGCACCAGTTCGTCGAGGAAGCGGGCGGGCGGAGGCGAGAAGAAGCGCGTGGCGACCTCGACGCGCGAGACCTTGGCGAGGACGCGGTTGGGCACGACCACCCGGCCATCGGGCCCCCGGTAGATGCCGGCGGTGCGATAATGCACGACCGGGAGCGTAAGATCGAGGTAGGCGCTGGCCTCGACGAGCCGGACGCCGCGGCGCAGGTAGAGATCGACGACGGCCTGCTCGAGGTCGGGCTCGTTGGGGCTGTGGATGAGGTTGAAGCCGAGGGGCCGGTCGCCGAGCGAATGGCTCACGCGGTCGATGGCGGCCTCGACGCGAGCGAGGGGCAGGCCGGCGGCGCCGAAGAAGCCGAGCATGCCGGCGCCGGACATCGCCTCGACGATCTCGGCGGAGCCGATGCCGTTGGCCATGGCCCCGGCGACGTAGGGATAGCGAAGGCCGTGATCGGCGCAGAAGGTCGGATCGCCGAGGTTCTCGGGCCGGACGGGGGGGACGAAGAAGGCGGGCGCACCGTGGGCGGGGGCGCCGGGGAGCAGGGACAGGCGGCCCTGTTCCTTGCTCAGCCAGAGCGGACGGTCGATGGCGCGGAGGGCGTCGAGAACGGCGCGGTCGTCGGTCATGGTTCAATCCGTCCGCCCGGACGTCCGGGCGGGAAGGCGAGCGGTGGGCAGAGCACAAGGAACATGATATCGCCCCGGGAGCAATTTGCCACCATGACAACAGGCACCGCGGCGAGCCCTGGCGCCACGCCGGCGTGGGCAATCATCCGCTCTCCCGACCGGCCGAGGGCCGTCGCGCTGGCGGGGCCAGGCGCGACCATCGCCGCCCTCGCCGAGCTCGTCGGGCTGGGGGCCGAGGAGGAAGAGTGGCGCGGCTGGCTGAGTGTGCCAACGATGCAGGTGGCATTGACGGACGGCCGCGTCGTCGCCGTCGGCGAACTGACGGCGAACGACGTGCTGGCGCCGGGGCAGGAGGTCGGCGTCCCCAACCGCGTGCTGATGCTGTGGACGGGCGACCTGGGCTGGCTGGGCCGGCTCGCCGTCGGCTGGGGGCGAGAGCGCGCCTACCTGGAACGGCTCGGCTTCAACGTACAGGAGGTGCGCGTCGAGGAGCGCGGGCCGACCAGGCAGGAGGACGTGCTGGAGTTGTTCCGGGTTGGCACGGAGGAGGGGGCGTTGCACGGGCTGTTCGTGACGGGGCACGGCAACAAGGGCCTGTTCGGCTGGCGCGACAAGCTGGGGCTAGCGTATTTCGAGATCGAGGATCGGCTGCGCTACGGCCTTGGGCTGGTGGTGCTGAACGTCTGCGACGGCGGATGGTGCCGGGCCGACGGCGAGGAGATGGCGGGCGGGCGGGACCTGATTTCGACGTCGGCGGGGGCGCGGTTTCACGGGGTCAAGCACTGGCTGTTCCCGCGCGTGTTCTTCGTGAGCGGGCACGCGCGGCGGGCGCGCGACGTACTGCGGCCGGGGGAGCAGGGGACGAGGGCTTGAGGGCGGAACTTCGTTGTGTCGGGGCGGAGAGGGAGTCGGTACAATGCCGCAAGCCCTGGAGGCCAAGCCGATGACGTTGACCGTTCACCTTGACCCGGCCCCTTTGCGCGTCGATGCGAACGGAGACGTTCGCGTGGGGGACACGCGCGTTCTGCTAGACCTTGTGGTTCGGGCCTTCGAGGAAGGGGCGATGCCGGAAACGATCGTCGCGCGTTACTCGACGCTGGGCCTCGCCGACGTCTACGGCGTGCTGGCCTACTACCTCCACCATCGAGAGGAAGTCGGCGAGTACCTGCGCTGGCGCGAGGAACGCGCGAGGGAGGTTCGCCGCAAGATCGAGGCCCAGCAGGGGGACCTGGGCGACATACGAGCTCGACTCCTGGCTCGCCAAGTTCGGCAGGAGGCCAACCATGCTGTCCCTGGCGAGTGACGAGAACTTCAACGGGGAGATCGTGCGCGGTCTGTTGAGGCGCCAGCCCGACCTCGACCTGGTTCGCATTCAAGACGGCGGGCTGCGGGGCGCCGAAGACCCGGTCGTGCTCGAGTGGTCGGCGACGGCAGGGCGCATTCTTCTCACCCACGACCGGGCAACGATGCCCGATTTTGCCTACAATCGTATTCGTGCCGGACAGACGGTGCCCGGCCTCTTCGTCGTGTCGGACGCGCTTGCCATCGGTCGGGCCATCGACGAGCTCCTTCTACTGCACCTCGGCAGCGAACAGGCCGAATGGGAAGGGCGCGTTCTCTACCTGCCGCTGTGAGCAGCGACCGGGCCTTCTCGCACGATGCCGCACACAGCCCCGATCCTCTCCAGGAGCCCTTGCTGTGCCGACGCCGCCCATCGAGCCCGCCGTCCGCCTTGCTCGCCGCGAGTTCTTGCGCGTGGGCGGTGGCCTCGCCGTCGCCAGCCTCCTCTCCCCTCCCCCAGCGAGCGCCGGCGTGGCCCCGCGCAAAGGCGGTGCGCGCTCCTGCATCCTCGTCTACCTGCTGGGCGGCCCGCCTCACCTCGACACCTTTGACCTGAAACCCGACGCTCCTGCCGAGGTGCGCGGGCCCTTCAAGCCGATCCGCACCAACGTGCCGGGCGTGGAGGTTTGCGAACACTTGCCGCGCCTGGCTCGCCTGGCGCATCGCTACGCTCTCGTGCGCTCGGTCAGCCACAACAATCACAACCACACGCCCATGATCTACTACTCGCTGACGGGGCGGCCGGTGGAACGGCCCGGCGAGGACAACGACGTGCGCCCGCCGCAGCGCACCGACTTCCCGCACCTGGGCGCCGTGCTCGCCCGCTTCAAGCGGTCGCCGCGGGGCCTGCCGGGCCACGTCGCCATCCCCGAACTGGCGACGCGCAGCAGCACGCGGGGCGAGTTCAAGCGCTCGCGGCAGCGCCTGCGCGGCGGCGGGGCCGGGTTTCTGGGCCCGCTGGTCGATCCGCTCGCCGTCAACGGCGAGCCAGGTACCGCCGAGGCGGTCCCCTCGCTCAGCCCGCCCGGGGACGTTCCGGCCAGGCGCATGGAGCGGCGCGCCGCCCTCCTCTCGGTGCTGGACCAGCGCGGCCCGGCGCTGCGCGGCGCGCAGGTTCACGGCGAGCTCCAGCGCCTGGGCGTCGCGCTCACCGGCTCCGGCGGGGGGGCGTCGCCGGCCTTCTCGCTCGACGCGGAGTCGACGCGCCTGCGGGATCGCTACGGGCGGCACCGCTTCGGCAATGCCTTGCTGCTGGCCCGCCGGCTGGCCGAGGCGGAGGTGCCGATGGTCGCCGTCCACTTCAACGAGATGACGGTCTGCGACGGCTGGGACACGCACTCCAACAACTTCCAGGCCCTGCAAGGCGAGTTGCTGCCGATGCTCGACCAGGGCCTATCGGCGCTGCTCGAAGACCTTGCCCAGCGCGGGCTGCTCGGGCAAACGCTGGTAGTGGTGATGGGCGAGTTCGGCCGCACGCCCCGGATCAACAAGTCGGCCGGCCGCGACCACTGGGGGCTGTGCCAGTCGGTGCTGCTCGCCGGCGGCGGCATCAAGGGCGGGCAGGTTATCGGCACGTCGGATCGGCTCGGCGTCTACCCGACCTCGCCGGCGATCGACCCGGTGGACGTCCACGCGACGATGTACCACTGCATGGGGCTCGACGCGGAGCAGACGATGTACGACCACCTGCGGCGGCCGTTCCCGCTCAGCACGGGGCGGGTGATCCGGGGCTTGGTGTAGGGCCTGCCCCATGCGGAGGCGATCGCGCGGGGCGTCGCCACCGCCCCAGCCGACCCACAAGGAACCACGTCATGAAGGCTCTTCCGGGCGACCATCGGCACCGGCTGCTGATCGCCGGCGACCAACTGCGAGAACTGAAGCGCCACACGGGCGACATGGCCGAGGCGTTCGGGCTGGACCGCAAGATCGAGAAATACCAGGGCACCCGCCCGATCACCCTCTACCGCTGGGACCTGGATTGCCTGCGGGACGTTATCTCGCTCGCCCTCGACGACAAGCGCGATTACCCGGATCGCTCTTCCGCGGCCTACCTCGCTCTGGAGGCGCTCGGCGAGCGCCTGCGCCTGGAATACGAGACGGTCTACGGTCGCAAGTAGTTGCCAGGCGGCCCTGGGAAAGGCCTGCTCGCCCTTGCCGAGCGGGCGGCATGCGCGGCCGGTTCGTCCCGTCGGGCTTTGGCGCCGCCTTCCTCTCACATCACCAACAGCCGCCCGCCTGCCGCCGCCCCGATCAGCCCGGCGTCGCTCCCGAGTTGGGCGTAGCGGACCACGGTGTTCTCCGCCGGCACCGGGAACGCCAGCTCCTTGACGTGGTGGCGGATGCGCTCCAGAAAGCCCTCGCCCGCCGCCGTCATGCCCCCGCCGAAGACCACCATGTCCGGGTCGATGACGTGCATCGCGTTCATCGCCCCCACCGCGAGGTAATAGGCCGTCTCCTCGACGAGGCGCCCCGCCAGTTCGTCGGCCGGCGCCGCGTCGAAGACGTCGCGGGCCGTCAGTTCGCCCCTCTCCCGCAACACCGCGTGCAGCGCCGAGCGGCCGGCGTCGTGGCCCATCGCCTCGTGGGCCCGCTTGACGACCGACGTGGCGCTGGCATACGCCTCCAGACAGCCGAACCGGCCACAGCCGCACGCGCGCGGGTTGCTCATCTCGATCTTGACGTGGCCCAGCTCGGCGCCGTGGCTGTGCCGGCCCTCGAGTACCTTGCCGTCGAGGACGATGCCCCCGCCGACGCCGGTGCCGAGCGTGAACAGCACCATGCTGCGGACGCCGCGGCCGGCGCCGGCCCAGTATTCGCCGAGCGCGGCGGCGTTGGCGTCGTTCTGGAAGGCGGTGGGCAGGCCGAAGGCGGTCGCGACGTGCTGGCGCACGGGGACGTTCTTCCAGGGTCGCAGGTTGGGCGGGTCGAGGATGACGCCGGCGGGGACGTCCATCAGCCCCGGCGTGGCGACGCCGATGGCGGAGACGTCGGCCATCGTCAGCCCCGCGGCGGCGACGGCCTGGCGGATGGCCTCGCACATGCGCTCCAGGCCGAGCTCCTGGCCGAGGTGGGCCTCGGTGAGCAGGGCGATGCCGCTGACCTGCTTGCCGAGGTCATCGACGACGCCCGCCTTCATGGTGGTGCCGCCGACGTCGAGCCCGACGTAGTAGGGAGGTGCGTTCATGGGCATCATGGTACGCGCGGGCGGGAGGGAGGCCAGCGAAAAGTTTCCTGGCGGACACGCGGGGTGGGGCCAAAGTTCCGGGAGCGCGGATGCCCCCGCCTATTTCCCGCTCGTCTCTGTGCGCGGTCGTTCGGGCCGGACGAGGCGCTATCGCGCCGGCGGCGCCGATTCCAGCGGTCCCTTGAGGGGCGCCGGGAACTGCTCCCACGCCGTCTGGTACGTCGCCTCCAGCGGGCACGGCACGTAGCAATCCGCCGTGAGGTAGACCGGCATGTCGGGCAAGGCGCCCCCGACCGCGACCGGCTCGACGTAAGCGACCGTCTCGGTGCTGGCCGGGTAGGCCGCCACGGTCAGCGGCTTGTCGGGCGGCAGCGCGAACGGCTCGTCGCGCAGGCGGTCCCAGATGACCTTGTGGGCCCCCTGCGGGTCGGGGCGGCTGGGGGGAAACAGGTCCACGATCAGCAGATGCACCCCGGCCTGGAGGAGCTCGACCGCCTTGCGGGCAAAAGCACGGACGGCATGCCGACTGTCCTTGTTTCCCGGCGAGACGATCTCGAGGACCGCCACCACGTCGCCCTCGGAGTGGCGGACGGTGATGCGGTTCGCTTTCCTCGCGGATCCCTCGGTTTCGGTGCGGGCCACGAACCGGGCCTTCGGCGGCTGGAGATCGACGGCCACGCCCCCGGGCCCCCGCTCGGCCGACGGGGGCAGCTCGAGGGTGACCACGTTCGGCTCGGGGCCGCCCGCCTTTTGCTCGACCATGGCGAAATAGCCGGTCGGCAGCAGGCCCGCGTTGAGCGCGTTGCGGATGGCGATTGTCCAGTTCTGGTGGAAGTCGTGGAACCGATTGGAACGGACGCGGGACCAGTCGTGGATCGGCATGGCGAGCTCCTCCAGAGGGCCGGGCGAGGGCCCTCTCCGGGATTGTACCGCCGGTCGCTTCCTTTTTCCTCGCAGAGGTTGTGTAGCCGCGACGCGACGTGGAGCGAGCGCGGAGCGCTCCGCTTCGCGTCGCGGCTACACGGTTGGGAGGGCCACCAATCCTACGATCGCGCCCCCACCAGCTCGCGCTCCACCTTGCCGTTGCGCTCCGCCGGCGGCGCGTCGAGCGCCGCCTGCTGCTCCGCCCAGAAGCACGCCAGCGCCACCTGCCCGCAGCGCTCCTGGAACTGCGCCGGCGTCTCCTGCAACTCGGGGTAGCGCTCGACGAACGCCAGCATTTCCTGGTACGGCCCCGCGTACTCGCCCAGGATGCGCTTCGCCATCAACTTCCTGTCGTCCGCCTCCATGTACGTCAGTTCCACCGCCTTGTCCACGCGCCCGGGGCGCGTCGAGATGAACTCGACGCTGCCGTCCGGCAGCCTGCGCGGCTGGCCCAGCGCGTGGTCGATCTTGGCGATGTCGTTCGTCGTGATGATGGTGAAGATCCCGTCGCTGCGCTCCACGCCGTCGAGGCAGTTGAGCAGGCAGTCAAACGTCAGCGGCACGAACGGCGGAGCGTCCTTGCCGTCCTCGTCGCTCTTGCGCGGCAGCATCAGCGACATCGGAGCGTTCTTGCGCGCCACGTTCTCCCGGCCGTGGAAGACGTTATCGACGTCCTCGAGCAGCGCGACGCAAGGGACGTTGACCTGCATGTCGGCCCACGCCTTCATCAACTCGTGGTTGCTCATCTGCGCCAGGTTGAAGACGTAGATCGGCATGTTGAGGTCCTCCGCGAAGGCCCGCGCCAGGGCCGTCTTGCCCGTCCCCGGCGGGCCATAGAGCAGCCAGCCGCGCTTCCACGGGATGCCCTTCTCCAGATACCAGGCGCGGTGGTTGCGCCACAGCTCGATCTCCTTGATGAGCCCCTTGATGCGCTGCGGGAAGATCAGGTTGGCCAGCGCCCCGCCCTCGTGCAGCAGCGCCTTGCCGAGCTGGTCGGGCGTGTGCATCAGCAGGCGGTAGTAGCGCTGTTGATACCACGGCAGACCATTGCTCTCCCCGCCCCAGTCGTCCTCCTGCTCCTTGCGCTGCGGGACGTGGTGGATCACGAAGCGGTTCTTGGCCTTCTCTTCCGCCGTGTTGACCGCCCAGGCCAGATGGTTGGAGCTCTCGCACGCCTTGCGCAGCAGCGCCTCCACGTCCAGCGTGCCGCGCACGAACGCGATCGTCGAGTACACCTTCGTCGTGCTGCTCTCCGACGAGCCCTCTGGCGGGGCCGCGCCGCGCTTCGTCTTCTTCTCCAGGGCGTTGGAAAACAGGAAGGGCCACCAGCCGTTCCAGAACACGATGCTGCGGTTGCCGAACACCTCGTAGGGGACCAACCCGTAACGGCCGTCGCGCATGTGCTCGTAGTCGGCGCCGTACATGCTGTCGTAGTTGCGGTAGCGCCGGTAGTTGGCGACGAGATACGCGATCACCGCCTGATGCGCCGCCTCGCTCGGGACCTCGATGCGGCGCAGGAACAGGCCCATCACGCGCCACGAAAAGCCCTTGAGGTGCTGCCAGCAACTCGCCAGCAGCCCCAGGGCCGCCCCGCCGAGCAAAAAATTGCGAAACTCCACGGACGACCTCCTCTCTCGACAAGCGAGAGCGCAACAAGCCACCGCTCCGGACAGCGCTTTTTCAGGAGCGCCGTTCGGAAAAGCGTGGACGAATGAAAGGGTGTGAACCGTGCGATGACGGTGGCCCGCCGGGGCAGCGCGCGGCTGCGGACGGGTGGTGGAGTGGCGCCGAGCGCAAGCTGGCGCCATGTGCGTCCGTACACGACGAACACGGGGATTGTATGGTGGCAGTCAAGGGGCGAGCGCGCGGCTCAAGAAATCGTGCGGGCCCGGACCGATTTCGGTGAGGGCCCGCCTTCTTGGGGCAGGCCTCCAAAGGGCGGCAGGCTCATCTAACTTTAATGTTCGCCGCCTAACATGACCGTGGGGATTACGTTGAGTAATTAGTAATCGTGTTCGCAGGAACCGGCGCGGTCTTTCCCGCCCACGAGACACGGGAACGCTTTTCCGGCTGCGGCAATGGCTGCGGGCCCTCTCCTCCCTTTTTCGATCGGAGCGACAACGTATGTGGCGATTTCTTGGGGCCGTCATCCTCGGGGTGACGGTGGGCACGAGCGGGCCAGCCCTGGCCCAGCCCTCGTCTGGCAAGGATGACAGGAAGCAGATCGAGGCGGAGGTCGTCAAGCTGCGCAAGCAGATCGCAGACCTGGAGGCGCGCCTCTCGAAATCCAAGCTCACGCTGCCGAGCCCGAAGAAAAGCGGTAAGGACGGCGAGAAGGGCCCCGGCGGGAAGAAGGGCTTCGGCCCGGGCGGCGGTGGCCCCAGCCGCGAGAAGATGAAAGAGATGAAGGAGTGGTTCGAGAAGAAGGCCAAGAAGGGCGAGAAGGGCCCCGGCGGGAAGAAGGGCTTCGGCCCTTGGGGCGGTGGCCGTCCCAGCGCCGAGAAAATGAAAGAGATGAAGGAGTGGTTCGAGAAGAAGGCGAAAAAGGGCGAACAGGGCCCGGGCGGGAAGAAGGGCTTCGGCCCTTGGGGTGGCCGGCCCAGCCCCGAGAAGGCCAAGGCGATGCGGGACTGGTTCGAGAAGAAGGGCAAGGGGGCCGAGAAGCGCCCCGGCTCGAAGAAGAGCGCCGGGAAGTACGGCAAGCGACCGCATTCGCCGAAGAGCCATCGGGGCCATCACTCCTGGGGCAGGCACGCGCCGAAGAGCCATCGGGGCCATCACTCCTGGGGCAGGCACGCGCCGAAGAGCCATCGGGGCCATCACACCTGGGGCAGGCACGCGCCGAAGAGCTACCGAGGGCATCGCTCCGCGTGGGGCAAGTCCGCCCCCAAGAGCCACCGCGGCGGATGGGGTGCGTGGGGCAGGACCGCCCCCAAGAGCAAGAGTCAGTGGGGCCGGCCGGGCTCGGGGGGCAGGCACGCGCCCAAGAGCGCGGGAGGCGATGCGGGGCGACGCCACGGGCCGGCGCCGAAGGCCGCCCCGGGCCATGAATCCCGTCGCTCCACGCCCTCCGGCAAGAAGTCCTCGGGCGTCGAGGAGAGGCTGGACAGGCTCCTGAGGGAGGTTGAAGCGCTCCGGCGAGAAATCCGCAAGAAGTGACCGGAGGTTGGACACCAGCGAGCCCCGAAACGCCCCTGACGAGGCGTTGCGGGCGCCAGGCCAGCCAGCCTGGCGGCCCGCACGCGGCAGCGAGCCCCGCAACGCCCCTGACGAGGCGTT
>JBBSEZ010000361.1:0-10355 GCA_038239195.1 Gemmatales bacterium | reverse complement strand
GACCAGGACCGCGTCCCGTCGCACGTGCTGCGCGACACCCTCACGGCGCAAGGCCTCTCGTTCACCGCGCAGACGATGCGCGCCGGCGAGCCGGGGGGGCGACGCCTCAAGGGGACGCTTTATCGGATCGCGCACGGCAAAACGTAGCGAGCAGCGGCGCACCTGGTTCGAGCCCTGGGGCCTGCCGGGGTGGCTGGGGGTGGGCAAAGGCTGCCCGTGGGGCGGCTGGTTCGACCTGCCGACGCCCCTGGAGTTGTGGCTGGCCAGCCTGGGCGTCTTCACGGCGTTCAACCCGCCGCGCACGCCGCAGGACAACGGGGTGACCGAGAAGTCGCACGACACGGGGCAGCGGTGGGGAGACGTGGCCGGCAGCGAGACCGCCGACGAGTTGCGGGCGAACCTGGTGGTGGCGGACATGATCCGGAGGGAGCGCTACCTCGCCGTCGGGAGGAAGAGCCGCCTGGGGGCGTTCCCCGAACTGGCGCACCCGGGGCGGGAGTACCGCAAAGACGCGGGGGGGGCCGCGTGGGGCCTGGCGAAGGCAGAGGAGGTGTTGGAGGGGTACGTGGGCCGGCGCAGGGTGACCGAGAAGGGGCAGGTGTGCGCCTACCACCGCCGCATGCGCGTGGGCAAGCAGGACAAGGGCATGGAGGCCCTGGTGCGCTTCGACAGGCGCGGCAAAACCCATTGCCGTATTAACGGCACAAGGGCGCTGCCCGCTCTACCAACAACTCACGTCGCCGGAGGGCAACCCGAAGTTCGCCGGCGAGGCCCGCTGGAACTTCACCAAGTTCCTCGTCGGCCGGGCTCGTCGGGGCCATCGAGTCGGAGCTGAAGAAGTAAGGCGGGGTAAACGGTCTCCCTCGTCCCAGCAAGGGGGGCGGGAGAATTTCCCCCCTCCCCCCTCCCGGTCAGCCGTTGTTGTAAAAGTCGGCCGTACTGAGCAACGCCCAGGCCAGGCCGAGCAGGTCGCTGGTCGGGTTGGCGGCCAGGAAAGCGTTCCGCTCCGCAATGAAGGGCGTCCGGTGCAGGTACAGCCGGTAGTCGGCCATCGCCGCGTTCTGCCGGTTCTCCGCCGACTGGGCGAACAGGTTGGCCGCCATCTGGAACCCGTTCGGCTGCTGGAGGACGCCATTCCACCCGGCCAGCTCGGAGGACGACCCGGTCCGGCCGAGGATGGCCCGGTACAGTCCCTGGGTGTAGTCCGAGTCGTTGTGCGCCCGGAACTCCGCCGAGGCGATGAACCCGGCCTGGAGAGACTCGAGGGTCGCCCCACCCTGGAGGCTGCTCACCCACCCGGCCCGCTCGCTCATGCTCGACGCCCGGCCGAGGAACCGCAGGTACAGGCCGATCACCACCCGGTCGAGCCCCTCGGTCGAATACAAGATCGCATGCGCCACCGTCGCCTGGCTCTGGCCGGCCGAGTGCAGATACCCCACCCACCCGTCCAACTCGCTCATCGTCCCGGTCCGGCCGAGGATCGCGTTGAACAACGCCTGGACGAACGCCCGGTCGGGGCTCAGGGCGGCGCCCACGTCGATCGAGCCGGACGAGGCGAAGACGACGGTGCCCGGGCTGACGGACGCGGCGAACAGGTTCTTCTGGGCCTTGAGGGTGGCCCCGGCCCCGACCCCGTGCAGGTAGATCGCCGCCTGGGTGGCGCTCCCGGTGGCGGTGAACGACCGGAAGTTGTTCCCGCCGAGCCCGAACAGCCCGCCGCCGCCGAAGTCCGACCCGAGGGTGGTGCCGTGGGCCCCGGCGTAATCGACGCCGATCGCGTTGTTGTGGAAATCGTTCCCCTGGGCCGTGATCAGGAGCTGGGCGTCGTTGCCGGCGCGGACGGCCAGGCCCCGGCCGTTCAGCGTCTGGAGCGCGTTGTTGGACACCGTCACCCGCGTCAGGGCGCCGCCGGGGTTGGCGATGGCCAGGGCGGCCGTGGACAGCCCGCCGCCTGCGAGCGCGACCGTGTTGTTGGCGACCACGGCCTTGTCGCTGTCGGTCAGGCTGATGCCGACCTGGCCGAGGCCGGTGCCGGTGAACGTGTTGTTCTGGACGGTCGCGCTGGGGTCGGACGTGAGCGACAGCAGGACGGCGGCCGGGCCGCTGAACGTGCAGTTGCTGACCAGGTCAAAGCCGCCGGCCGTCCCCGTCAGGGCCACCGACCCGGTGACCACGCACTGATCGAGGAAGTTGAACACCGACGCGGTGGCGGTGAACGACACCAGGGAACAGCGGTGGACGCCCTCCGCCCCGAGGCCCGGGGCCACGATGACGTTCCCGAGGTTCAGGTTGATCAGGGTGACGCCGCTCGCGTCCAGGATGAGGTCGTACCGGGGGAGGATGTCGGCCGGCACGTTCGGGTCGCCCTGGATGGTGACGGCCAGGCCGACGGCGACCGGGTACAGGTCGGCCACCGCCCCCGGCAGGACGGTGACCGTCCCGCCGCTGGCGACGTTCAGGATGGCGGACGCCAGGCTGGTGAAGTGGGTGCCGTCGGTCGGCGTGCCGGGGCCGACGACGAATACGGCCGTGGGCCCCGACGGGGTCGAGAACTTGCTCAGGAAGGCGTCGCGGCCGCCGGCGTTGGCGGACTGGAAGGGGCTGGCGGTCGGGAAGTTGGCGGACGCCGTGTCGCCGGCGACGTAGGCGTTACCGGCCGCGTCCACCGCGACCGCGTGTGCGAAATCCTCGCCGGCCCCGCCCAGGTAAGTGGAGTAGGACCGGAGGGTGCCGGCGGCGTTCAGCTTGGCCACGAAGGCGTCGGTGCCGCCGCCGTTGGCAGACTGGGAGGCGAAGAAGGTCGGGAAGTTGGTGGACAAGGTCCAGCCAACGACGTAGGCGTTGCCGGCCCCATCCACCGCCACCCCGTAGGCCTCGTCGTCGCTGGAGCCGCCCAGGTAGGTCGAATAGACGAGGGCCGAGCCGGCCGCGTTCAGCTTGGCCACGAAGGCGTCCTCGCCCCCCCCGTTGGTCGCCTGGTTGGGCCCCACGGTCGGGAAGTTGGCGGACGCGGTAAACCCGGTCACGTAGGCGTTGCCGGCCGCGTCCACCGCGACCGCGTGGGCCTCGTCGTCCCCCGTCCCGCCCAGGTAGGTCGAGTAGACGAGGGCCGACCCGGCCGCATTCAGCTTGGCCACGAAGGCGTCGTAGCCGCCGCCGTTGGACGCCTGGACGGGGCCGGCGGTGGGGAAGTTGGTGGACCCGGTGAAGCCGGTCACGTAGGCGTTGCCGGCCCCGTCCACCCCGATCCCGTAGGCGGTCTCGTCTCCAGACCCACCCAGGTAGGTCGAGTAGACGAGGGCCGACCCGGCCGGGCTCAGCTTGGCCACGAAGGCGTCGGTGGTGCCGTGTCTCGACTGCTGGAGCGGTCCGGCGGTGGGGAAGTTCGCGGACCCGGTGAGCCCGGCGACGTAGGCGTTCCCGGCCGCGTCCACCGCGATCGCATTGGCCCGATCGTCGCCGGCCCCCCCGAGGTAGGTGGAGTAGACGATGACCGACCCGGTGGCGTTCAGCTTGGCCACGAAGGCGTCGTCGCCGCCACCGTTGGTCGCCTGGACGGAGTTGGCGATCGGGAAGTTGGTGGAGTGGGTGACGCCGGCGACGTAGGCGTTGCCGGCCCCGTCCAGCGCCAGGCCGATGGCCTCGTCATACCCCGACCCGCCCAGGTAGGTGGAGTAGACGAGGGCGGTGCCGGCCGCGTTCAGTTTGGCCACGAAAGCATCGCCGCCGCCGGCTGCCGACGACTGGAAGGGGTTGCCGGTCGGGAAGTTGATGGAGTTGGTGACGCCGGCGAGGTAGGCGTTCCCGGCCCCGTCCACCGCGACCGCATCGGCCTGATCGTTGCCGGCCCCCCCGAGGTAGGTGGAGTAGCTGAGGGTCGGGTCGATCACCAGCGGCCGGGAGTGGTCGTAGGCGCCGACGGCGAACGACGCCGTCCCGTCGGCCGCCAGCACGTACGCACCGGACACAGGCAGGCGCGACCCGTCGGCCGCCGTCTGGTAGACGACCGGGACGTACTCGACCACGTCCCCGCCGGGCACGTGCAGGACCAGGTCCCCGGCGGGGCCCAGGCTGACGCCATTCGTGGCGGTGAAGCGAAGGCGGATGGCGGACGGGTCGGCCCCGGCGGCCAGGACGAAGTCGTACTCCAGCTGCCGCTGGTTGCCGTAGTAGAGCAGGTCGATGCCGGCGTAGACGCCCTCATACTTGACGCCGCCGTAGTTGGCCACCCCCGTGTGCCACCCCGAGGGGTCGTTGCCGACCAGGTAGTTGCTCACCCCTTCTTGCAGCCCTTGCCCGGAGGCTTTGGCGGCGGGGTTGCCGCCGACGAGCTCGAGCCCGACGGCGTCCCCGCCCTTCCCGAGGGCGAGGACGGCGGCCGTCGGCGTCAGGGCCAGCCCGTACCCCGACCCGTGGGCGACGAAGTTGACGCCCCCGGCGGCCTGGCCGACGTTCGGCTCGAACGCTAGGGGCAGCTGGCCGTAGGCGGCGTTCAGGACCGTCCGGTCCTCCAGCGCCTCCAGCCTGGGGGCGACGGGCCGGCGACGCAGGGGCTGGAGGCGCCGGGCCCGCTGAGGGAAGAACTTCTGCCACCAGTTCCGCAGCATGGGGTCACCTCGGAGGGGAGAGGGGGCGATCGGGGGCTGCCGCGGACACCGCGGTAGTGCCAGGCAGACTTGCCCGACCCTTCACCCTGTTCATGCCCGGGCGGACCGCCGACCCGACGGAGAAAAATAATCGGCCGGCGGTGGCGGGCCCCCGGGGTGGACGGGCATGAACAAGGGGGAGGGTAGAGGGCCGGCGGCCGACGATTGCGGCCCCCCCGGCGTCGTCATAGAATGACAGCGCCTGCGCCTGCGCCCGCGCCTGGCGGGCGCAGGGCGGAGGGAGCCCGTGAGTGCCAGCGGTTCGGTCAGCCAGTGGATTCACCTGCTCCGGGCCGGTGACCCGGCCGGTGCCCAGCCGCTGTGGGAGCTGTACTTCCGCCGCCTGGTCGAGTTGGCGCGCGCCCGGCTGACCGGCGCCAACCGCCGCGTCCGCGACGAGGAGGACGTGGCCCTGAGCGCCTTCGACAGCTTCTGCCGGGGGGCCACGAACGGCCGCTTCCCCCAACTCGCCGACCGCGACAACCTGTGGCGCGTCCTGGTCGTCATCACCGCCCGCAAGGCAGGGCACCTGGTCCGCGACCAGCGGCGGCTCAAGCGCGGGGGGACGGCCGAGCCGCTCAGCCTCGGCGCCGAGGCCGACGAGCTCCTCAGCCGGGAGCCGACGCCGGAGTTCGCGGCCGAGGCGGCCGAGGAGTGCGGCCAGCTATTCGCCCGCCTCGGCGACGCCGACCTCGAGCGGGTGGCGCTGTGGAAGATGGAAGGGTACTCGAACGACGAGATCGCCGACCGGCTCGGCTGCGCGCCCCGCTCGGTCGAGCGCAAGCTGCGCCTCATCCGTGAAATCTGGGACGAACGAGGTCCGCCATGAACACCCCGCTGCCGGACGGCGCCGGGACCAGCCGGGCCCGGCGCTTCGAGCGGGCCTGCGACCGCTTCGAGCGCGACTGCCGGGCCGGTCCGTCCCGCCCCGAGGACTACCTGACCGACGTGCCCGAAGGCGAGCGAGCCGCCCTGCTCCAGGAGCTGCTCGCCCTCGAAAAATATCACCGCGGGCGGGCGGACCGGACGGAGGCCCACGCCGACCTGTCCCCCGGCCACGGCTCGGCCACCATCGCGGCCCCGTGCGTGCCCGGCTACGAGATTTTGGGCGAGGTCGGTCGGGGCGGGATGGGCATCGTCTACAAGGCCCGCGACCGGAAGTTGAACCGGGTGGTGGCGCTGAAGATGATCCTGGCCGGGGAGTTCGCCGGCCCGCGCCAGGTGGACCGGTTTCAAGCCGAGGCCGAGGCCGTCGCACGCCTCCAGCACCCCCACATCGTCCAGATTTACGAGGTCGGCGGGAAGGGCGGCCTGCCGTACCTGGCCCTGGAGTTCGTCGAGGGCGGCAGCCTGGAGGATCGACTGGGCGGCGCCCCGCTGCCGGCCGGCGAGGCGGCGGCCCTGGCCGAGACGCTGGCGCGTGCCGTCGCCCACGCCCACGAGCGCGGCATCGTCCACCGCGACCTGAAGCCGGCCAACGTGCTCCTCGCCGCCGACGGGACGGCGAAGATCGCCGACTTCGGCCTGGCCAAGTTCGAGGCCGACGGGGCCGCGACCGCCCCAACGCAGACGGGCGGCGTCCTCGGCACGCCGAGCTACATGGCCCCCGAGCAAGCCCAGGGCACCCACGTCGGCCCGGCCGCCGACATCTACGCCCTCGGCGCCATCCTTTACGAGATGCTGACCGGCCGGCCCCCGTTCCGCGCCCGCACCCCCCTGGAGACGCTCCAGCAGGTGGCCGGCCGGGAGCCGACCCCGCCCGGCCAGTCGCGGCCGGGCCTGCCCCGCGATCTCGACACCATCTGCCTCAAGTGTCTGGAGAAGGCCCCGGCCCGGCGCTACGCCAGCGCCCTCGCGCTGGCCGACGACCTGGCCCGCTTCCGGGCCGGCCGGCCGGTCGCCGCCCGGCCGGCTGGGCCCGTCGAACACCTGCTCAAGTGGGGCCGGCGGCACCCCGCCGTCGCCACCCTGGCGGCCCTGCTGCTGGCCAGCGTGGCGGCTGGGTTCGGCCTGGTCACCTGGAAGTGGCTGGACGCCGACTACCAGCGCGTCCAGGCCGAGGCGTACCGGGAGGCCGAGCGGGGGGCCCACGCCCAGACCGAGGAGGCCCTGGGGTCGGCCCAGCGGGGCCTCTACTACAGTGGCATCGCCCGGGCCGACCTCGAGTTGCAGGTCAGCAACCTCCGGTCCGCCGAGCAGTTGCTCGACGCCTGCCCCGACCAGTTTCGCCGGTGGGAGTGGCGCTACCTCAAGCGCCTCTGCCACCGCGAGTCGCTCAGCCTGAGCGGCCACGTCGGGTGGGTGACGGACGTTGCCTTCAGCCCCGACGGCCGACTGCTGGCGACGGCCGGCAAGGACCGGACCATTCGGCTGTGGGACCTGCCGTCCGGCCGGCCGGTGCGGACGCTCCGGGGGCACGCCGAGCAGATCAACCGCATCGCCTTCAGCCCCGATGGCCGGTCCCTCGCCTCCGGGGCCGGCACCTGGCTGGAACGCCGGCCGGGCGAGGTCCAACTGTGGGACGTGGCGACCGGCCGGCCCGGCGTCCGCCCCGCCCTGGGCCAATCGGCCGTCGTCTACGCCCTCGCCTTTCGGCCGGACGGCCGGCACCTGGCCGTCGCCTGGTCGCAGCGCCTGACCGTTTTCGACGCCGCCACCGGGGAGGCCGTCCGCGACGCCCGCTATGCCTGCGGCGTCCACGACGTGGCCTACAGTCCCGACGGTCGCCGCCTCGCCGTGGCCCTGTACGACGGCACCGTTCGCCTGCTCGACGCGGCCACCGGCGTGGAACGGTCCGCCTTCGGGCGACACCCCGCCGACGTGCGGCAGGTGGCCTTCAGCCCCGACGGCCGGCGGCTGGCCAGCGCCAGTTACGTCGGCACCCTGATGGCCTGGGAGGTGACCGGCGAACGGGCGTTCGTCGGCCAGGCCCACCGGCGGGAGGTCAACCGCCTCGTCTACAGCCCCGACGGCGCCCGGCTGGCGACGGCCTCGTCCGACGGCACCGTCAAGTTCTGGGACGCCAACCCCGGCGGCGAACTGGCGACCCTGCGCGCCCACGGCCGTTGTTGCGCGGCGGCGTATAGTCCCGGCGGCCAGTACCTGGCCACGGCCGGGTGGGATGGGGAAGTCAAGGTGTGGGACGCCGAACCCGACCGGGCCGGCCAGCCGACCGGGCGCCTGGTCCTGCCGGTCGCCGCCGTCGCCTTCAGCCGCGACAGCCGGCTGGTGGCCGCGGGCGGCGGCCGGGGCCACCCCCGGCCGGGGCGGGCCGGCCTGGCCGTCTGGGAGGCCGCGACCGGCCGGCAGGTATATGCCCTGGGTGAAGGGCCGACTCCTTTCCGGGCCGTCGCCTTCGGCCCGTCTGATCGGCTGGCCACCGACTGGGGGGCCGCCGTCAAGGTGCGCGACGCCCGGTCGGGGCAAGAGGAGGCCACCCTCCGCGGTCATGCCGGGCGGGTGACCGGGGTGGCCTTCGCCCCGGACGGCCGCCTGGCTTCGGCCAGCGAGGACGGGACGATCAAGGTCTGGGCCGTCGCCGGCGGCCCGGCCCCCCGGTTCACCTGCGTAGGCCACGACGGCCCGGCCCTGGCCGTGGCCTACGCCCCCAGCGGGCCTGCCGCCCCCGGCCTGCTGGCGTCGGCCGGCCGGGACGGCACCGTACGCCTCTGGGACGGCGCCACCGGCCGGCAGGTTCGGCGGCTGGGCGGCCACCGGGGGGCGGTCGTGGCCCTTGCCTTCCGCCCCGATGGCGGCCGGCTGGCGACGGCCGGCCAGGACCGGACGTTGCGCCTGTGGGACGTCGATACCGGCCGCCAAGTGTACGCCGTCAACACCCACGGCACCCCGTTGCTCGGCGTGGCCTTCAGCGCCGACGGCCTGCGCCTGGCGACGTCGAGTGAGAATGAAAACATCACCTTCTGGGACGCCGGCACCGGCCAGGAAGTCCTGACCCTCCGGCGCCAGTTGGAATCGCACCCCGGCGGGGTGGCTTTCAGCCCCGACGGCCGGTGGCTGGCGGCCGGCGCCGGCGGCACGGACCCGGCCGGCATCCGCCTGTGGGACGGCGGCTCCGTCGAGCCCCAGCGCCTCCGGCGGGGGCCACTCGTCTGGCACGACCGGGAGGCCCAGGGGTGCGAGCGAAATGGCCGGTGGGCCGCAGCCGCGTTCCACCTGGGCCGGCTGATCGACGGCCGGCCGGGCGACGCCCGGCCGTACTCCCGCCGGGCCTGGGCGTGGGCGCAGCTCGGGGAGTGGGAGAAGGCGGCGTCGGCCTCGGCCCGAGCGGTGGCGCTGGGGCTGGACGCGACCGACTTGGACGGCGAGGGCTGGCGGCCGGCCTGGCTGCGCTACCACTTCGCCGGCGAGAGGGAGTACGCCCGGCTGTGCCGGTCGATGCTGGACCGGCACAGAATGGCGACCGACCCGGCGCGACTGTTTCAGGCGTCTCGGTTCTGTTCGCTCTCACCCGGCGGTGGCGACCCGGCCGCCTGTGTCCGCCTGGCGGCACGGGCGGTCGCGGTGTCCCCCGCCTCGGCCATCTACTGGGAGAACCTGGGCCTGACGCGCTACCGGGCCGGCGACTGGGAGGGGGCCGCCTCGGCCTTCGCCAAGGCGATCGGGCTCCAGAAGCCCGGCGAACTGGTGATCGAGCGGCACTTCCTGCGGGCCGCGGCGCGGCGGCGGTTGAGCGAGACGGCGCAGGCGCGGGCCGACTACGAAGAGGGCCTGCGCTGGGTGGAGAAGAATCGAACGTGGCTGGAGACGGAGCCGCTGACGCTCGAGGAGATCCTCCGCTTCCGGGCGGAAGCGGAGGAGGCGCTGGGCATCCCTGCCTGCCGGCCCCTCAATCGACGTCGCCAGCGGTCCCGTTGACAGGGGGCGCCCGCTCTGCGGCGGGGCCGCGGAGCGGGCGGGCTGGTTCGTTCACCCGAGGATTACTTCTTCGCGGCCGCAGCCGCCTCGCCCTTGGGATACCTGGCCGGGTTCCACAGGTGCTCACTGCTCCGGATGTTGGCGGCGAACCCGTCGATCTCCTTGCGCAACTGGACGGATGTCAGCCGCGGTTCTCCAGGCACAGCTCCAGGTAGAGGAATCGGTTGCTCCGCACGGAGAAGTAAGTCGGCCCGATCTCGCCGTTGCGGGCCAGGATCTATACTCTGCGCGGCGCTGAGTGAGACATTTCCGTTTGGCGACCCGAATAGAAGAAAGGAGGTGACCTGGTCTGGTTGTGATCCCGGGGGGACCGCGATGGGCTGGCTTCGGATCGAACTGACGGAAGAGCAGCAACGGGTCGTCAACGAAGAGCGCGACTCTCACCCCCAGGGACACGTCCGCCGCAAGATGCTCGTGCTCCGCATGCTACACTGCGGCCTGACCCGCGCGCAGGCCGCCCAGGTCGCCGGCGTGGGGCGGGCCACCGTCCAGCGCTACGTCGCCGCCTTCCACGATGGCGGCCTCGACGGCCTGCGCCGCTGGGGCGTCACCGGCCCCGTGAGCGACCTGGCCGCCCACCGCGAGCTCATCCGCGAGGAATTCACCCGGCAACCCGCCCGCTCCATCGCGGAGGCTTGCGAGCGCATCGAGCAGCGGACCGGCATCCGCCGCCAGCCGAGCCAGGTCCGCAAGTTCCTCAAGGGGATGGGGCTGAAGTTCCAGCGCGTCCGCGCCATCCCCGTCCCCCCCAAAAAAAGTCTCGGGGAGCACGTG
>JBBSEZ010000360.1:0-10359 GCA_038239195.1 Gemmatales bacterium | reverse complement strand
CACAGCGGGGGTGGGGGGGAGTGAACGGGGGGGGGGTGGGGCGGACACCGCGGTGTACCGGTGGGCCCCCCCCGCCCCCTATTTGGGTGGGGGGTTGGGGGGGTCCGGCAAACCGCGGAGGTCGCCAATGGCAGGCTGGTTTGGCAAAATGCGGCGGGCGCTGGGTCGCTTGACCGGGGCGAGCCCGCCTTCGATGCGCAGAGGGCCGGGCAGCCCCGGCGCGCCGGCGCCGGCGCCAGCGCGGGTGGTGCCGTTCGAGCGGCCGTGGTCGGAGCAGATGACGGCGGGCTGGCTGGCGTCCACCGACCCGGACGCGATGCTCGAGAACCTGGGCGAACGGGCGAGCGAACGCAAGGTGCGCTTGTTCTCCGCGGCGTGCTGCCGGCCGCTCGTGGCCGCCCTCGACCGGGAGTGGTGCCGGGCCGAACTGCTGGCGCTGGCGGAGCGCCTCGCGGACGGGCCGGCCACGGGAGAGGACCGGCGCATTCGCCAGGCGATGCAGGCGGACTTGCTGGAGGCCGAGGAGAGGGCGGACGCGGGGGATGACGAGGACCTGGAGCTCCAGGCGGAGTCGCTGACGGCGCACGCGCTTCGCCTGCTCCTCTCGAAAGGGTGGTCGCCGAAGGGGGCGGTCGGCCAGGTGGCGGCGGAGGCGCTGTCGGCGCTCGCCGCCTGCGGGGCGGTGCCGGCGCCGGCCGCTTACCCCGGGACGTTCCAGGACGCCCCCCTCGTGGCCTACCGCCGCGAGCGCGTCCGCCAGTGTACCCTGCTGCGCGAGGTGTTCGGCAACCCATTCCTGCCGAAGGCCTTCTCGCCGCTGTGGCTGGCGCAGAACGACGGCGCCGCCGTCGATCTGGCGCGGGGCATCTACGAGGGCCAGCACTCCGACGAGATGCCGATCCTGGCCGACGCGCTCGAAGACGCCGGCTGCGACGACACGGACGTCCTGTGGCACTGCCGGCACGGCAAGGGCCACGTGCGCGGGTGCTGGGTGGTCGATGCGGTGCTGGGCAAGGAGTAGCGTCCCGAACGGCCAGGGATGGCTCAAGCCTGAGCTTGGACGGGAGGGACGGAGCCGCTACCCTGACTGCGGGAGCGCCCGGCCCATCGCGCGGGAGGCGAGCATGACCGAACAGGAATGGCTGGAATGCGCGGGCCCGGAGCCGATGCTGGAGTTTCTTCGTGTCAAGGCGAGTGACCGAAAATTGCGGTCGTTTGCTGTTGCCTGTTGCCGCAGTATCTGGCATCTTCTTCCGAACGAAGCAGCCCGAACGGTCGTGTTGGTGGCAGAGCGGTTCGCAGATGGGTTGGCAACCGATGAGGAGTTAGGAGAGGCAGAAGGAGCGTTTACTTGGGCAGAATGGGAATCGGGGTTGTCGCCAGATGCTTACTTAGCCAGTTTAGCCTCTGAAGCAGTTACCCAACTTGCTCGTGAATCGGACGCAGCATTCGTTGCAAGAACGGGGCGGGTAATCCCAAACTTTCCAGAGCAAGCGTATCAAGCCGCTGCGGGTACGGCAAACCAAGTCGCGCACACCACCCCTCTCCCTTACCGCGAGGAGCAGTGGAATTCGCAAGTGGGCTTCATCCGATGCATCATCGGCAACCCTTTCCGCCCGATCTCCAACAACCCCGCCTGGCTGACGCCCACCGTGACTGGCCTCGCCACTGCCGCATATGAGCATCGCATCCTGCCTTCCGGCCATCTCGACCCGGCCCGCCTCGCCATCCTCGCTGACGCCCTGGAAGACACGGGATGTGACGACGCCGACCTCCTTGGCCATCTGCGCGATCCGGGGCCGCACGTTCGCGGATGTTGGCCGCTGGATGCCGTTATGGGCAAGGAGTGAACAATGCCGGAAATCGACGACCTGCTGCTGGGCGCCCTCGCCCGCTTCAACGACGCGGAAAGGCGCCTGGTGCTGGCCGACTGGCTGGAGGAGCAGGGCGACGCGGAGCGGGCGGAGCTCGTGCGCCTGCTGGGCGGCAAGAAGGGCCGCAAGAAGGCCGCCGACGTGCTGGCCCGCACGGCCCGCGCCCAGGAGATCGTCGCGGTTCGCCCCGGGCTGATCGGCCCGCTGGCGGGGGCGCTGACCGAGGAGTTTTCGGCGCTCGACGCGGGCCCGGCGCTGCTCGTGTTCCTCGGGGCGGGCGCTTGCGGGCGCCCGCCGGACGACCCCTTTGACGCGGGGACGCGCTGGAAGGGGGCGCTGTCGCAGTGGGACCACGGCGTTCCGATGACGCTGACCGTGCGCGAGCGCGAGGGCAACTCGTTCCGGGGCGACATGATGCAGGACTTCCGGTCGCTGTACGCCGTGCCGATGACGGGCCGCTTTCGCCTGGCGGGGGCGGTGGTCGGCGGGCGCTGGCTGGCGTTCGTGACGAACCACGCGGACGGGGGCGGCATCTACCCGGGGGTGTACGTGGCGGAGCTCCAGCCCCCCACCCTGAAGGGGAAGTGGCAAGTCCCGAGCTACGAGTTGAAGGGGAGCTTCGAGCTCGTGCGGGCGCGGCGGGTGCCGCGGCCGAAGGGGGGCGCGGCGAAGAAGGCGTGAGGATCGTTACCACTCTCGAACCGCGGGACGCTGTTCCCGAACGAAGCATGAACGAGGTCGAATGGCTGACGAGCAACGACGACGAGGGGATGTTGAACTTCCTGGCCGGCCGGGCGAGCGAGCGGAAGAGGAGGCTGTTCGCGGCCGCCTGCTGCCGGGCCGTCTGGCCGCTGCTGGGCGACGAGCGCAGCCGTAAGGCGGTGGAGGAGGCCGAGCGCTTCGCCGACGGGGAGGGGTGGGCGCATGACCTGGTCGATGCCGACTATCGCGCCCTGGCGGTGTTCCGGGAGGCTGAGGTTGCTCTGTACGAGGCCATGCGCGAATACCGCGCCGAATCGGGCCTCTCGAACTGCCTCTGCTGCGAGTTGACGCCGGAGGCGATGCTCGAGCTCAACCCGTCCAACGACGGCGACCGCGGTTACCAGTTGATGGAGGCCGTCGTGAAAGCCGAGTCGGCCCTGGCGGGGGCACGGGCGGCGCACGCTTGCGCGATGAACTTCGGGGCCGCCCCCGCGCTCGCGGAGGCCGCGGCAAGGCAGGCCGTCCCGCCATTGCCGCTCGCCCGCGCAACCTTGCTGCGCGACGTGCTCGGCAACCCGTTTCGCCTGTCGAAGATGGACGCGGCCTGGCGGGCGTGGGAGGGCGGGACGGTGCTGGGGCTGGCGGAGGCGGTCTACGAGGAGAGCGCGTTCGAGCGCCTGCCGATCCTCGCGGACGCCCTGGAGGACGCGGGCTGCGCGGACGAGCGCTTGCTGCGCCACCTGCGCGAGCCGGGCGGCCACGTCCGCGGTTGCTGGGGGCTGGATGCGATCCTCGGGCGAGAATGATCCTGGAAGAGAGCTCCCCCGAATGCGCGCAACGTTGTCCTGACTGGCGCCACGCGCCGAGCCGAGCGCGGCGGCTAACTGGTCAGCTTCCGCGCCAGCACCTGATGGAAGTGATGCCCCGCTGCCTCGCGGCGCACGCTGAACCGCCCGGTGTCGAACGACCGGCTCGCCAGCCCGCGCTGGACCTCCTCGCAGATGCCCACGTCCTCGAGCTGGATCTGGTGCCCGACCGCCGTGCTCTCGCGGATGAAGCGCTGCGCCTCCTCCCCCTCCGTGTCGGCGAAGTAGAAGTCGAAGACGACGCGGCACTCCTGCGGCCCAAGGGGGAGGACGTAGTTGACGTCCATCACGCCCTGGTAGAGGTTGAGCATCACGTTGGGGAACGCCCACCAGTAATAGGCGTTGTCCCCGGCCCGCACCCCCTGCACCGCCGGGTCGGCGTCGGCCTTCCGCACCAGCGGGCTGATCTGCACGCTCGTTTGGCCGAGTATCTCGCTCCGGTACTTGCTGTAATCGAGGACGCCGGCCAGTCCCGGGTGGATCGTGTTGACGTGATACCCGCCGTCGAGGTAGTTATCGACGAACACCTTCCAGTTGCAAGCCAGCTTGTAGTCGCGCCGGGCCACGAAGTGCAATTGCTCCATCCCGAGCCCTTTGGTGCGCTCCATCAGAGGGCCGATCTGCTCCTCCAGGGGCGGCGGGGAGGCGCCCAGATGTACCCAGACAATGGGCCCCCAGGTGGTGACGTTGAGCGGCGGGAGGCCGTGGTCTTCGCGGCAGAAGTCGGCGACGCCATCGAACTCGGGCGTGCCGCGCAGCCGGCCGCTCAGGTCGTAGGTCCACCCGTGGTAGCGGCAGCGCAGGCGCGTGGCCTTGCCCTGCTCCTCGCACATCACGCGCGCCGCCCGGTGCCGGCACACGTTCGAGAAGGCGCGCAGCGCGCCCTCGCCGTCGCGCACCACCAGGATCGGCTCGCCGACGAGGTCGGCGGTGAAGTAGGAGCCGGGCTCGGCGACCTGATCGGTACGGCCGATGGCCTGCCAGGTGTTGGCGAACACGGCGCGAACCTCGGCGTCGTACACGTCGGGGCCCAAGTACCACGACGCCGGGATCGTGTGGGCCCGCTCCAGGGGCAGGGAGGGGTCGAACAGGCGCAGTTGCTCGTCCAGTCGAGTTGGCATCGTCGGCTCCTTGCGATGGCACCGGCTCATTGTCCTCGAAGGAGGCGTGGAAGGCAACCCGAGCGGGCCCCATGCCGGGTCAGCGCCGGCCGAGCGACCCGAACCGTTCGCTCAGGAGCTCCTCAACGCCCGTCGGCGACCAGCACGGCTGGAGCAGGTTCACCGTACGCAGGCGGGGCAGGCGCGGCGCGGCCAGGAGTTGCTCCTTGAGCGGGCCCTCGTCGGTCGGGAGGCCCAGGTGCAAGCGCGTCAGGTTGGCAAAGTTCGGGGACGAAGTCAGGGCCCGCACGCTCTCCTCGGTCAGACCGTTGCCGCTCAGGTCGAGCGTTTGCAGGCCCTTGAGGTAAGGCGACTCCGCCAGCGCCCTCACCCCCTCGTCGCCGATTTGACAGGAGTAGAGGCACAACTCGGTCAAGCCGGCCAGCCCGGGGCTCACGGCCAGGGCGCGGGCCCCCTCGGTGCCGATCGAATTGG
The DNA here is from genome assembly GCA_038239195.1 of Gemmatales bacterium. GTDB lineage: Bacteria > Planctomycetota > Planctomycetia > Gemmatales > Gemmataceae > JBBSEZ01. Next base: position 5,322 of record JBBSEZ010000360.1, on the reverse strand, counting down.
CGTGCAGGTTGAGGCGCGTCAGTCGCGTCAAGTGGGGCGAGGTCGCGAGGGCCGTCGTCCCCTCCGGGCCAACCCGGTTCCAGCGCAGGTTGAGGCAGCGGAGGTTGGCCAGGTGCGGCGAGGACGCCAGCGCTGCCGCGCCCCGGGCAGTCAGGTTGTTGTTACCGAGGTCGAGGTGGCCCAGGTTGGCGTGCGCGGGGCCGGACAGCGCCTCCGCTCCCGCGTCGTCGACGTTGCTCCGCTCCAGGTCGAGGGTTGTCAGGCGCGTCAAATGGGGGGAGGTCGCCAGGGCCCGGCACCCGGCCTCGTGGACCTCGCCCCAGCCCAGGCTGAGGACGCGGAGCCGGCCCAGGTGCGGCGAGCTCGCGAGCGCCTCCGCGACGGCCTCGCCGTGTCGAAAGCCGGTCGCGGCTCGCCGCAAATTGAGAAGCTCCAGGTTGGCCAGGTGCGGCGAGCTCGCCAGCGCCCGAACGGACGCCAGCTTGACGGCTCCCAGGTTCAGGAGCGTGACGGGCGCCACGTGAGGAGAGGCCGCCAGGACGATCATCTTCTCGGGCGAATGGCACGTCAATTCGAGCCACTGGATCGGCGCCTGGCGGCGGAGGCGCGGCGCTGCCTGGAGCCACTGGGCGAGCGTGCAGCGCAGCCCGGTGAGAAAGCCGCGGTGAAAGACGGCCCCTTTGCGGGCCCATTTCGGCAGCCCTCGGCGCCACGCCTCGCCGTGGTTGGCCCACAACTCGGCCTCGCGCAGGGCGAGGGCAGGGCGGCGCGCGTCGTCGGCGGGGAGGCGGGCCAGTTCGATCTGGGTGCGCACGAATTCGGCGCGGTCGGGCTGGTCGTGCTCGTCGAGCCAGTCGGCGCAGATGAGTCGGGGCGCATCGTCCTCGGGGGCTTCGAGGATGGCAGAGAGCAGGCCGGCTTCGGCGCTCATGGTCGTTATTTCCAGGCGCCGGGAGAAGGCGGAGTAGACAAGTTGGTCCCTCGCTTGCGCTCCGGGCTGCTGTTCCCCGTCCGCGCCTCCCTCGGGCCGGTTCTCCCTCACCGCATCCACGCCAGCCACTTGCGAAACAGCCACGCCACCCGCGGCGTCAGCCGCGTGCGGTTGTAGGCGTCGCCCACCTTCTTCAGCGCCTCCGCCTGCGTGGGGTACGGGTGAATCGTCTTCGCGATCGTCCCCAGCCCCAGCTTGCCCGTCATCGCCAGCGTCACCTCCGCGATCATTTCGCCCGCGTGCGCCGCCACGATGGTCGCCCCCGCGATCCGGTCGGTTCCCTTCCTCACCAGCACCCGGGCGAAGCCAGCCGTCTCGCCGTCGAGGACCGCCCGATCCACTTCCGACAGGGCCTGCGTGAAGACGTCCACCGCGACGCCCTGCTCCTTCGCCTCGCGCTCGGACAGCCCGACGCGGGCGACCTCCGGGCTCGTATAGGTACACCACGGGATCGTCAGGGCGCTGGCCTTGCCGCCGGACAGAGGAGCGAAAAGCGCGTTCTGAAGGACCACGCGCGCCATCGCATCGGCGGCGTGGGTGAACTGGTAGCGCGAACAGACGTCGCCGGCCGCGTAGACGCGCGCGTTGGTCGTCCGCAGCCGATCGTTGACGGTGACGCCCTTGCGCGGGTCGTACACCACCCCCGCCGCCTCCAGCCCCAGCCCCTCGACGTTGGGCTTGCGCCCTGCCGCGACGAGCACCTCGTCCACGACGATCTCCTCCTCGGGGGGCCCTGTTAGCAAGACCGCCTTCCCGCCCGGCCGGCGTTCGACGGCCCGGATCGAAGCGCCCAGGCGCATCGTCACCCCGTCGCGCGTCAGGGAGCTCGCGACCAGTTCGGCGGCGTCGGCGTCCTCGCGCGGCAACACCTGGCGCTCCACGTCGAGCAGGAAGACGCGCGCCCCCAGCCGGGCGAACGCCTGGGCCAACTCGCAGCCGATGGGCCCGGCGCCGATCACCGCCAGGCGGGCCGGCAGGTCCGTGAGCGCGAAGACCGTCTCGTTGGTCAGGAAGCCGGCCTCGTTCAGGCCGGGGATGGGCGGGCTGGCCGCGCGCCCTCCCGTGGCGAGGACGGCACGCGAGAAGGGAAGCGCCTGGCCCGCCACCTCGACCTTGTCGGGCCCGATGAATCGACCTTCGCCGAGGAAGACGTCGATGCCCAGCCCGCGGAAGCGCGCGGCCGAGTCGTGGGGGCTGAGCTCGGCGCGCACCCGGCGCACGCGCTCCATCACGGCGGGGAAGTCCACCGACATGCCTTCCGGGACGCGCACGCCGAACCGCCCGGCGTCGCGCACCTCGGCGGCGGCGCGCGCCGCGCGCAGGAGGGCCTTGGACGGGACGCAGCCGACGTTGAGGCAATCCCCGCCCAGGAGGCCGCGCTCGACCAGGGCCACCTTGGCGCCGAGCCCCGCTGCCCCCGCCGCCGCCACGAGCCCCGCCGGGCCTCCGCCGATCACCACGAGGTTGTAGTGCGGCGCGGGGGCCGGGTTGGTCCAGTTGGGCGGGTGGAGGTTGGCGACGAGGCGGGCGTTGTGTTCGTCGGCAGGGAGAACGGCGATTTCCATCTCGAGTGGCCTCCTGCGGCGGCGTGGGCCAGGTCCTCTGCTTGTATAGCAGACGGGGGGCCCCTTTCGCCGCCGACCTGTTACAGAGGGCCGCCGACCCGATCCGCGACGGGGGCGGCGATCTCGCCCTCGAGCCGGCGCGCGACGGCCTTGAAGACCGCCTCGTGGTCGGTGCCCGCGCAGCTCCCGAGGCCCGCCTCGATGAACCACCAACGGCCATCTACCCCGCGCGCGAAGTCGGCCGCCACCAGCCGCGAGCGAAAGGCCAAGCCCACCTGACGGGCCTTGCTCGCCAGCGTCGCCAGGTCTTCGCCCGAAAGAGGAAAGCCTTTCGGTTTCGCGACCACGTGGAGATGGTGGAACGACCAGGCGGCGGGAGCGCCGTCCACGATCCAGGTGCGCACCTCTTGCGCGACGGGGCCATAGCGCCCTTCTCCCGCCTTGGCCAGATCGAGCCATTGGCGGGCGAGAATAATGGCGTCCCAGCCGAGGGCGCGACGCAGCGCGGCGGCCTCGGCCTCCAGTTCGTCCGGCGTTCGTACGTGCGAAATGCGGCCGCCCTTCTTCCACGACGACTCCGCCGTGCGGACGAAGAGGGGAAAGGTGAGGTCGCCCGGAAGTGGAGCGTCGAGAGGGAGGGCCCAGGTGCGCGGAGAGAGAACGGCGACGCCGGCGCGCTCGAGGGTGGACAGCACGCCGTCGAGACGGAGCAAGGGCGCGCGTTCGTCGGGGCGGTCGCGAAGGTGGGGGCAACGAGCTACGAGGCGAACGTAGTCGTCGAGCGGGCGGGCGCCGGCGAAGAGGAAGCCGGCCGCAGACGGAGGCGCTTCGTTGAGGGGCAAGGCGCCGAGGTCGTCGAGCCAGTAGAGGATGCGGCTGCCGATGCGTTGGTGGTAAGAGTCGTCGCGGGGATCGTAGAAGAGAGCCATGCGAGAAGCACCTCGGGAGTGCGCTGAGAGGGGGCCGCAAGCCATCATGTTACGTGACTTGGGCTGTTATGCCGCGCCGGCCCCGGTAGAATGCGAAGGTTCGGGAACGTGCTCCTCTGGGAGGATGGTCTGATGAGGCCCTGGTCGATTGCTTGTCTGTCGTTGTTGGTGCTGGGCGGGGCGGTCTCTTTCGCCCACGCCAACGGCGCCCCTCTCTTCCCAGCCCCACCGGCGTTGAAGCCGGAGACGAAAGACGTGAAGTTCGTCGTCGTCCTCGATGACAAGGCCACCCAGCCGCGCCTCGAAGTGCCGCGCGGCCTCCTCGTCGGCCCGGCCCCCCGCAGGCCCGGCTTCGGCGCCGCCAACGTGCCCACCGTGGTCGCTGGCCTCGCCCTCTCGTTCGCCTTCGTCTCGGGCGGGCTGTGGCTGTCGAAGCGCGGCCGAAAGGTCGCCGCGAGCCTCCTCGTGGTGTCGTTGCTGACGTTTAGCGGCGCCGCCTACGCCGACCTCGTTCGGCCCCGGCCCAAGCCGAAGGACAAGGAAATCACGATCGCCCTGCCCGCCGGCGTCCATCACTCGGACAAGGTGACGTTGAAGATCGTCGAGAATGGCGACGCCGTCCGGCTAGTCGTCAGCAAGAAGATGCTGGTCAATCCGCCCCGGGCAAGGGCAGACGCTGAGAAGAAGGTGGCCCCGGAGGAATGACGCCTCCTCTGTGGCCCCGTGGAGACGACCCGTGAGCCAGTCCGTTTCTCTCGTCCCGGCCGACCGCGCCGCCACGCCGCTCGGCTTCGTCTGCGCTGCCCTGGGGGTGGCGGTGGGGGCGGCCGTCCTGGCCGGGTGGGCCCCGGTGCGCTTCTCGATCGTGACGGTCTTCCTGTTCGCCGGCCCGCACAACTGGCTCGAGGCCCGCTACTTCCTCTCGCGCATGCCGGCCCGCTGGGGCCGGCTGCGCGGCTTCTTCCTGCTCGCCTTCGCCGGCATCTTCGGCCTGACCGCCGGCTTCTGCGCCCTCATCTGGTCGGCCGAGCGCGGGCAACTCGCCGAGAACACCTGGCAGCAAGCCTCCGCGCTGCTGAACACCGCTCTTCTCCTGTGGATCGCGGCGCTCGTCCACTTGCGCAGCCGCCAGAACCCGCGCCGCGAATGGGCGTGGGCCTGGCCGGTCGCCTTCCTCCTCATCGCCCTGGTCTGGGCGATGCCCACCGCCTGGGGCCTGGCCATCGTCTACCTGCACCCGCTGCTGGCGCTCTGGCTGCTCGACCGCGAGCTGAGGCGCAGCCGGCCCGAGTGGCGCCCCGCCTACCACGCCTGCCTGGCGACCTTGCCGCTGTTCCTCGGCCTGTTGTGGTGGCGCCTGGCGGGCGCCCCGCCGCTGCCCGTGGCGGGCGACGAGTTGACGGATCGCATCGCCGACCACGCCGGGGCCAGCATCTTGCCGGCCCTCTCCTCGCACCTGCTCGTCGCCACCCACACCTTCCTCGAAATGCTCCATTACGGAGTGTGGATCGCCGCCATGCCTCTCGTCGGCCTGCGCGCGCTGCCGTGGAAGCTCGACGCGGTGCCGATGGCGCGCCGCTCGCTGACCTGGCGGGCCGGACTGGCGCTGTTCCTGGCGTTCGGGCTGGCCGTGGTGGTCGTGCTGTGGGGCTGCTTCCTCGCCGACTACACCACGACGCGCACCGTCTACTTCACCGTGGCCATGCTCCACGTCCTCGCCGAGGTGCCCTTCCTGCTGCGGGCGCTGTAGCCGCGCCAAAGCCCCGATCGAGATCGTAGGGTGGGCCGAGTCTTCGAGGCCCACGCGAGGTGAGGTTCCGCGTGGGCCTCGAAGACT
>JBBSEZ010000359.1:0-10413 GCA_038239195.1 Gemmatales bacterium | reverse complement strand
GGTAGGATGGGGCCTTCTCCGGCGGGGCCGGGGGCGGGGGGGGGACAGGCCAGCGCGGGGGGGGGGTCCACCCCCCCCGGGTTGGGCCCATCCGCGGGGGGGTCGGCCCCCCCCACCCGCGGCGGGGTGACCTCCCACCCGATAGCGGGGCTGAAACAGCCTTCCTCGCGAGGCATGACAGACCAGACGCTCGGGCGGCGCAACGCCGCCCCGGTGCAAAGCACCACAGCTAGACCCGACCTCCTGAACGAACCGACCTGCCCGTTGTATCGCCGGTGGCCGTACCGTCAAGCGCTCTCCGGCTCCTCTTCGGCTTCGAGCGCCTGCGCGTGCCGTCGCCGGGACTGGCACCAATTCAAGGCGCGGACCTGCCGCAGAGAGTAGAGGCGGCTGGCCGACCCTTTCCGCTGACCACTCAACCACGACGCGCGAAGACGACAACGCCACGGCCTTGGGACGAGTGTCCGAGTGCGTGGCGTTGTCGTTGGTCGTCGTCTCCTCCTACCACGCCCCCAAACCGCACCCTCCCCCGCCCCCGCCCGCCAGCGGCAGCGCCCGCCGCGCGAACGGCAGCGCCTGCTCCTCCGCCCGACTGTACACCACCCGCCCCTCGCTGACGGTGTGCGTCACGTGCGTCGCGTGCTCGAACGGGTCGCCGTCGTACAGCACCAGGTCGGCCACCTTGCCCTTCTCGATGCTGCCGCGCTCCTTGTCGATGCCCAGAATGCGCGCCGCCCCCAGCGTGATCGCCGCCAGGGCCCGCTCGTGCCCCAGCCCGTTGACCATCGCCACCGCCGCCTCGTGGCGCAGCACGCGCGTCCGGGGGACGTAGGCCTCGAAGCCGGTGCCGATGGCCAGCGGCACCTTGCGGTCGGCCAGCACGGCGGCGTTGCAGAGCTGGCTGTGGTACGTCTCCATGCTCCCCCCCGCCCGCTGCATCGGCGGATGCGCCACCACCGGCACCTTCGCCTTCGCCAGTTCCTCCGCGATCAGGTAGCCCTCCGTCGCCAGGTCGAGCCGGGCGTCGAGGTTGAACTCGCGCGCGATCCGCAGCGCCGTGGTCAGGTCGTCGCTGCGGTGGGCGGCGAAGATCACCGGCACCTTGCGCTCCAGTGCCAGCCCCAGCGCTTCGAGTTGCAAGTTGCGCGGCGGGGCCTTGTCCTCGCTCTTGACGGCGCGCTTGCGGGCGTGGTTCTTGGCCTGCGTGAAGGCGGTGCGCAACAGCGCCGCCGTGCCCATGCGCGTCGTCGGCAGCTTGCCGGAATAGGTCGATTTGGGCGCCTCGCCGAGGTTGACGAGGATGCCCGCCGGGGAGCGCAGGGCCATGCTCTCGGCCGTGCGGCCCGAGGTGCGGAAGATGGCCGTCTGGCCGGCGATGACGTTGGCGCGGCCGGGGAGGGCGTGGACCACCGTGACGCCGTTGCGGCGCAGGAACTCGAGCAAGGGCTCGTTGGGGTTGAAGCCGTCGAGCACGCGCAGGTCGGCCTGGTTGGGGCCGCTGCGCTCGTCCTGGTCCTGGTCGGCCGGGACGTTGAACGCCCCGGCCAGGCCGACGACGGTGTGGGCGTCGATCAGCCCGGGCGTCACGACCGCCGCCCGCAGCACCGGGATGCCGGCGGGGATGGCGACGCGCCCTTGCGGGCCGACATCCTTGATCTTGCCGTCCTCGACCACGACCACCCCGCCGTTGATGACCTCGCCCGATACCGTGTGAATGCGCCCCGCCAGGATGGCATAGCGGCGCGGATTGTCGCGGAACGCCGGGGCCTCGCCCTTGGGCCGGGCCGGCGTCGCGACTGGGGGAAGAGGCCGGAGAAGGGCGGGCGCCCGGGGCAAGCGCGCGCGGTCGGCAACCGCGAAGCCGCCCGCCTGATACGACCAGTCCTTGTGCCGCGCCCGGTCGTAGTGCAACTGTCCATCGACGTAGGTCTGGAGGACCTGCGTGTAGATGCTGAACGGCGCGCCGGACAGAACGACGAAGTCGGCGTCCTTGCCCTTGGCCAGCGAGCCGACGCGGTGCTCGAGGTGGAGCATGCGCGCGCCGTTGATGGTGAGGGCCTTGAGCGCCGACGCTTCCGACATTCCGCCACGGACGGCGATGGCGCCGGTGCGCAAGAAGAAGCGCGATTCGGTGATGGAATCGTCGGTGTTGATAGCGACGAGGACGCCTGCCTTTTCGAGGATCGCGGCGTTCTCCTCCAGCAGCCCCATCACTTCGAGCTTCCCGCCGGGGCTATCGACGAGGGTGAGCGAGACGGACACCTTGCGCGCGGCGAGCTCGCGGGCGACGCGGTAGCCCTCGGTGGCGTGCTGGAGCACGATCTCGAAGTCGAACTCGCGCGCCAGGCGCAGGGCGGTCATGAGGTCGTCGGCGCGGTGACAGTGGAAGTGAACGGTGCGCTTCCTCTCCAGCACCTCGACGAGCGTGTCGAGAGCCAGGTCGGAGTCGGGCGGAGAGACGTCCTTGCCGCCGGCCTTGTTCTTGCGATAGCGGGCCCACGAAGACTGATAATCGCGCGCCTTGAGGAACTGCTCGCGCTGGAGGGCGGCGAGTTTCATGCGCGTGGCGGGGGGCATTTTGTTGCGCGCGAAGTTGAAGCCCTTGGGGTTCTCGCCGTTGGCCATCTTGAGCCCGCCGAGCACCTTGCCGAGCAGGCGCATGGCATCGACGGTGCGGCCGCGATACTTGACGTAGAGCGTTTGCCCGCCGATGACGTTGCCGCTGCCGGGCATGATGTTGGCCGTGGTGACGCCGCCCGCGACCGCCATGCGCACGCCGGGGTCGTCGGGCAAGATGGCGTCCTCGGCGCGCAGCCCCGACTGCACCGCCCCGCTGCCCTCGTTGCCATCGGCGTGCGCCGGTACGTTGGGCCGCGGCCAGATGCCGACGTGCGAGTGCGTGTCCACCAGCCCCGGGATAATCGTCTTGCCGGTCAGGTCTACCACCACGGCGCCGGCGGGGACGGCGACGTCGGCGCCGCCGACGGCGACGATCTTGCCCTTGTCCACGATGAGGACGCCGTTCTCGATGGGCGGGCCCTCCGCGGTGTGGATGCGAGCGCCCTTGTAGACGACGGGCCTGGACGCGGGAGGCGCCTCGCGGCCGGGGGCGCGCAGGAGAGTGAGGCCGACGAAGGAGGGAAGGATGAGGCAAGCGAGGTGCAGGCCGAGGTGGCGCATGCGGCGGTCTCCGAAGCGGATGAAGGGCGTGAGGGTAAGGATAGTAGGCGACGCGGAGAAAAGCCAAAACCGCCGAACAGTGGTGCCCGCGCGAAGGGATCGTCGCGATAGAATTGTCTTCGCTCGAACTGTTCCTGGCGGAAGGAGGGCACCATGGCGGAAGTTACCTATCTGCCCGAGATCGAATGCACGATTGCTCCGGGTTTCCTCCCGGCCGAGGTCGCCGTTGGCGTGCCGGACGAGGACAACCGCCGCCAGGACCTGCGCGTGAACCGCAACCTCGTTTCCGAGGTCGGCAGCAAGCACTACCTGGCTGTCGGCATCGTCGATCTCGATTACCGGGAAAAGCGCGCCTTGATCGAGCTCCCCCACGAGGCGGGCTCCGGGGCCAACCGCCTGTGGGTGCCTTTCTCCTCTTTCCGGCAGGAGAACGGGCAGTCATGATCCTCTCCGACCGGGAGATCGAAGCGATCCTGACGCACGGGCTCATCCGCATTCACCCCGTTCCCGATCGCAAATTGTGGACGTCAACCGCCATCGATCTGACCCTGGACGTCGTGCAACCAAGGAGTCAACCAGCATGCAGTTTGTACGACACGGGCGAAAATGGGAAACCCTTCGAGGGTATGACCTCGTGAACGAGGCATCCGTCGTTGAACTCAGAGACGTCACCAGCAATCCAGCGGGCGAGGTGGTCCTCTCTGGACTTATCCCAACCGCGACCGGAGCTCTTTCGATCGAACAACATCGTGAGGATCTTCCAGCCGAACTCGCAACTTGGTTTCGTGAAGAAGCTGCTCGCTTATTGGGCTCCTATCCCCCTCAAGCCCATTGATCCCGGGCGTACCCCAGGTCCTTGAGCCCGCAGGTGGTCGGCTCGGCCTCGTCCTATGGCCGAATCCCTGGCGAACGGGCGGGCCTCGCCTCCGGGTTTCCGATTTCTAATCCATCGCCGGGCCACCTTGGTCGCAGGTGCTGGCGGCGGATGCGAACCGGGGCCATCGACGAGGGCTATCGCTATGGACGAGATCTTTAACCTGGGGAACCTCGTTGTGGTTCTCGACGTCGGGATGCCGATCTGTCAGTTGATTCTCGAAGAAGTGCGCGAAGTCCCCGTCAAGGGCTACAAGGGACGGTTCGGCGATCAGGGCCCGTTCGCCACGTCGTAGCGCTCCGCTCAGGCATTGCTCCCTGCCAGGTCTCGCAACGCCAACCGGCAGTGTGCGGCGCTTCCCTTCTTGCTTGTCGTTTCGCGCGAAACGACGTCATCCGACCAACGCCAGGCCCGTCAGTGCGTCAACCCTTGCCGCCACAGCGACAGCAAGTCCATGCTCACCGCCACCGCGACGTGGATCGCCGCCCCCAGCGCCACCGAGCGCGTCCGCAGGCTCATGAAGCCGAGCACCAGCCCCGCCACGATCGAGCCCAGCGCCTCCGGCATCGGCTTCATGAAGTGCAACATGCAGTAGGGCAACGTCATCACGAGGATCGAGTACGCCCCGAAGCGATGCTTCAGCCCATGCACCAGGAAGCCGCGGAAGAAGAACTCCAGCGCCACGAACTGCAAGGCGTACATCCCTTCCCAGCACCAGAACGCCACCCCCAGCGCCCCGTCCGGCGGGCGGTAGAACGGGTAGGTGCGCTGGAACTCGTCCTGCCGCGAGACGATCGCCACCAGGGGCGCCATGACGGCGAACATCCCGACGTAGGCCCACCCACCTGCGAAGGCGCCGCGCCACTTCAGCCCGTAGTCCGCCAACCGCTCGCGGAAGGCCAGGCGCACCAACAGCGCCGGCGCGACGAAAAAGCAGAAGATCGCCCCGCCCGCCCACCACGCCAGCGCCCCCAGCCCGCCCGCCTCGCGCACGGCCGCGAACTGGTCGGCCAGCGCGCCGAGCCCCAGCGCTGCCAGCAAGCGCACCGTCCGATCCATCTCATCGACCAGGAAGAAATAGCGCTGGAGCGTCAGCAACAACGTGGCGCTCACGAGGACCGCGACCGCCTTGCCGTCCCCGCCGGGGTGGGCGGCCCGATAGGCGCACGCCTCGTCCTCGGCCTGGCGCAGCGGGGCGAGGACAAACGAGCGCCACCAGGGGCGGAGGAAGTCGGCGGACATGCTTGTGCGCTCTCGGGTGAAGGGCCTTCAACGTCGCTTCCCTCAAGGGGGATCGGCAAGGCGCACCCAGACGACGTCCTTCCGCGTCAGCCCATGCTGAGCCAGCCAGTCGTCGAGCGCCTTCTCCGGGCGCGCAGTCGATTCGCCCGGCAGCAGTTCGTTGTGGCCCAGATCGCCCCAACCCTTTGGCTCGCGGCCCGAGTAGCCGTTGACGGTGGGCACGCCGGTCTCGATCCCCGCCCACGTGGCGTCGAGTTGCGTCCGGCAGTCCGGCCAGCCCTCGGCCCGCACGGCGCGCGAAACGTAGAACGCCCGCGCGCCGTGCGGCACGCGCTCCACAATCTCGGCGATGCGGGCCCGGTTCTCGTACTTGTCGTAGGTCGGAATGGAGCGGCCCTGTTCGAGCAGGCACACGACCAGCACGGCCAGCCCCACCCCAGGGCGCGGCCGGCGCTGAACGAAGTAAGCCAGCCCCATCGCGGCGGGGACGAGCAGCAGGAACACGATGCGCCCCGGCACGCGAATGGCGCCTGCGGCGGGCAGCAGAGGAAAGAGATAGCGATAGAGCGATTTCCCCGGGTCGCCGTCCTTCTCGGGCCACCAGAACACGGTGAAGCAGACCGCGAGCGTGAGCGACGCCAGCAAGAGCACGCGCACCGTCGGCCGGCGCCACTCGCGCACCAGCCCGACGAGGGCCAGCGCGGTCGTGATCGGGCCGATGCCCAGCGCGAGCTCGCCGTCCAGGGGCCAGGGGTTGTGGGACAGGGCCCCCAGCGCGGTCAGGGCCCCCGCGACGCTGAACCAGCAATCGCGACCGCGGCAGAACCACAGCGCCGGGTTGGGGAGCGACTGCCCGGCCGTCTCGTAGGGATACAGGCCAGAGGCGCTGTCGCGGGCGGCGTCGAGGTAGTGCCGCCCCATCCACCACAGGGATGGCGCGGCGAGCAAGGCCGCGCCCACGAACGCCAGGCCGTGGTGGCGGACGGCCTCGAGCACGTAGGCCCGGCTTGCGGGGAGCGCCAGCGCCCAGCCGGCGCAGACGACCAGGCCCAGGGCGAGGAACCAGCCGAGGTAGAAGCTGGAGTAGAGCTGGCCGACGGCGCCCACCCAGAAGAGAAGCGCCCACGCCGGGCCGGGCAGTCGGCTGGGGCCATCGCGCTCCAGCAAGCGATACAGCGCGTAGATCGCCAGGACGCTGTAGAAGTGGACGTGCAGTTGCAGGTGGACCACGTGGATGAGGCGCGGGCTGGCGAACGCGAACAGAAAGGCGCCGACCGCAGCCGGCCATTCCGACAGGCCCAGGCAGCGCGTCAGAAAAAGATAAAACGAGGCGAAATTGAGGGAGACGAGGGCCATGAAGCAGAGTTGAAACGAGGTGTCGGGGGGCAGGCCGAGGAGGCGCCAGCAGCCGTAGAAGGGGACTGCCGACAGGAAGAGGTCGGAGTAGCCGGCGACGTTGGGCGCAGGGTAGAAGAACGGGGGCGACCAGAGGTCGCGGTGGTTGGCGTCGAAGGTCGCCCAGCGGTAGCCGTGCTCGAGCAGGTAGTGGGTCAGTCGTGCGTCGCCGAGGTCGCCGGGCACGCCGGCAAAGCCGGAGAAGAAGACGGGGTAAAAGGCGAGCAACGTGCCGCCGGACCAGGCGATCAGGGCGGGGGCCAGGCGGAGCAGGACGTTGCGCGCGGGCTGCATCGAGGTGCGATCGCCTAGGGCCACGTGACGCCGGGGGCAAGGTCGGTATAGCGGAAACGAGCGAAGCTGTCCGAGTCGCGTTCGTGGCGACAGGTGCCCCTTGTCGCTACGGGGGCGGCGCCTTGTCCCACCAGCCTTCGAGGCGCAAGGACACGGCAAAGGTCGCGAGCCCGCGACGCACGCGCAGCGGCACCGTCTTGCCGTTCTCGCTCAACAGAGTGCGAATCGGCACGAGGGAGCCACGATCGAGGGGCGCGCCGCCAACGTCGAGCAGCACGTCCTCGGCCCGTAGGCCGGCGCGCGCTGCCGGGCTGCCCGGATCGACCGATTGCACCACCAGGCACCTCCCGAGCTTCAGGAAGTGGAGCCCGCTGCGGTCCGGTTCGTCGGCGAGCGCGTGTTCCACCGGCGGGCCGAGGTAGACCATCCCGTTCGGAAAGTCGAACGTCGTGACCTGCCGGGCCCAGAAATTCAGGCCGAGCGTGTTGCATTGCGCCGGCCAGGAGAACAGCAGGCGGCGCTGTTCCACCGGGCCGAACGTCAGCGCTTCCAGGCGCGCGTGATGGCGGACGGTCGAGCGCTTCCCGGCCCCCGCGAACTTGCTCTCGCCGCCTTCCGGCGCGAGCTTGCCCTCCGCCTCGAGTGCCTTCACGAGGCCCGTACGCAGCGACCCACTGGAATAACCCAGCTCGCCCGTGTCGATCATGAAGGGCTCGCGCTGCCCTCCCGGCAGGCACACGCTCGCCCAGGGCACGCCCTGGTGCATGAAGAGGGGCACCGAGGCCCCCGACTGGGGGCGCGCGAGCTGACGAAACGTCACGAGCCCGCGCCCGTGGTCCAGTTCCACGACGTAATGGCGGAGAAAGTCCATGCCGAGAACGCCGCGGACGTCCAGCCCGCCGACGGCCCGGGCCTTGCTCAGGTCCGTCACGTAAACCATCTGGCCCTTTGGCAGAGGTAGCTTGCCGACCGCGGCGTCCGGGGCGGCATACTGGTCCGCCATCTCCACCCCCGTTGCCAGCAACACGCGACCGCGCCCGGTGGGGGCGCCGAGCAGCGGCGCCAGCGCCTTGTCGTAGGCCGTGCAGCTCGCCCCGGTGTCCAGGATGAACGAATGCGTCTTGCCCTGGATCGTCACCGGCACCAGGAGGGGCCCGCCGTCCTGAAGGATCGCAAACTGTTCGAGGGCCTTGTCCGAATAAACGGGCGGGGGTGGGGGCTGCGTCCAGGCCGGGGAGAGGACGAGGGCGAACGTGCCCGCCAGCAATGCCATGCGAACGCCAGCGACCATCGGCAAGGCCCCTTTCGCGCACCGGCCCCCTGCTCTGGCAGGGGGGCCTCGGGCGAAGCGGCCTTCTACCGAAAGCGCGCCGGCCGTGCAACAGCGCTGCGCCGGTACGCGCTCACAGACGCCCACAGGCAGGCGAACAAGGACAGGATGCCGCCGTTCAAGAGTAGCCCGGCCCACGTCACGCCGGGCGACATCTCCGAGCGGGCGAGGGCCGCGGCCGCGAGGGCCAGCCCCAAGAGGGCGGCCCCGCCCAGCGCGACCGCCGCTGCGGCGAGCCCCTTCGCGTAATGCCCGTGGTACGGGTACGCCAGGAGGCCGTAAGCCGCTCCCCCCAATGGCGCGAGGACCGACGCGACGTTGCACCGGGCGACCCGACCCGGCCCTTTCGTTCGAGGACTCATGGCGTTCCTTTTTGGAAGGCGACGCGAACGGATGTCCGGGCGTCACCAGAACTCGCGGGGGAAGCTCACGTTCATGGTGTTGACGGCCTGGTTCAAGGGCCCGTAGATCAGCCGAAAATCGTGGAAGGGGCCGGCATCTCCATGCCCGCGTCGTTCCATCGCGGCGACGAAATCCCACACCTCGAACCACGACGTCGGCAGTTTCTCCTCCGCCGCGAGGGCGTCGGCGAGGATAGCCCGGCACGCCGAGGCCCGCGCCTCCCCCACGGCCGCGACCGAGAGGCCGAGCCCGTCGAGCAGCATCGTGACGGCTTCGTCGTCGGTCATCAAGCCCTCCACGGCCCCGGCCAACGGAGACGGATTTCAGTTAGGAAGCGAGTTCAGCCGCCGCTCAAGCATCAGGGCGACGTGAGCGAGCCATTCCTCCGCCGTGTAGCCGTCCACGCTCCACAGGTAGTTGACTGCAAGTGCGTTGTGGAGCAGATCGGTGAGAGGTTTCTGCCCCATCCGCTCCTCCCTGAGCCGGGACATCTCTTCACAAGCGGCCCGGAACTCATCCGGCCGGAAGCCGGAGATGCCAGCCTCCAGCGCGGCGTCCGCGGTCCCGTAGCAGTCCTCCATGTCCTCAGGGAGGTGACAGGCGAAAAGGCGCCTCAGTTCCGGGTATTGCTCATGTCTCATGGCGACAACCTCGACGTTGCGGCGCGGCAGGTTCTTCACCGGAAACCAGGTCGCGTGCTCAGCTCAGGCCCAGGCACAGATCCAAGGCCGAGCACCCCCGGATGTGCGGCCCCGTGCTGCGGCAGTGATGGATAAGTGCTTCATTATCGCAACCGGCGGCAACCAAGGCAGCGGCAAGGATACCGAGTCTGTTGTTGTCCAGCGTCCCCTCCGGCATTCGACGCTCCTGGTAGATCGCTTCCGCGAGGCGGGGGATAGCGCGGCCGTTCCAGTTGAGAACGGCGGCAGAAAGGGGTTGCGGAGGCGAGCTGGAATTAGCCGCAGGGGCTCTCACGATGTCGCTGAGGAAGTACCCCTGTTTCGTGGATTCAGCGTCCACTTCCTCCCCGATGGCGGACTGGAGAAAATCGTCGATGGGGGACCAGAGACCGTCGTTGAACAAGACCTGATCGGCGATTGTGACCGGTTCCTTGGGTGCCAGCCGCTCCACCCACTTGCTCAGGAATACGCCTACCGCCTCCTGCGCCAGCTCTGCCAAAATTTGTGTGGCGCCTGCGCTCTCTGCCGCGCGACCTACGCGATATCCTGCCACAGGAGCAGGGCTCCCGGCCGCCGCATTGTGTAAAACGAGTGCATCAGGGTCGAGCGGTGGGGGACCATGAGGGTTTCGCTCCTGCGCCTTCTGCCGCCGGTGCCGACGCTCCTCTTCGGGGCCCAACACGACCGCGAGCGCTGCTGCTGTTGCGGCTTGCAGTTCCTCCTCCGACGCCTTGGCATCGGCGTAGCGCTCTGCCACCTCAACGGCATGGCGTGAGCGTTCATCGAGAAGAAGATGCCAGATAGACCGACAGCAAGCACAGGTGAACAGCCGCCGTTGTCGGTCAGATGTAAGATCATCAAAGCGAGGGCCCATGCAATAGTGTTCGGCTCGAAAGTTGCCGGGTATAATGAAGGAAGAAACCTTACCATCCCTCCAAACGGCGCGACCGCCGTTGCTTCCCATCGTAGGCCTCTCCCCTTATGCCCGGACGCAAACCCAAGCAGCCCGTCGTCGC
>JBBSEZ010000358.1:0-10496 GCA_038239195.1 Gemmatales bacterium | reverse complement strand
GGGCATCTCCAGACGGCAGCAGCCGAGGTCGAGGTGCTCGCGCGCCCCTTTCTTGCCAGGCTGGAGCGACCCGGGCGGAAGGGAGTAGTAGACGAAGCGCCCCTGCTTGCGGGCCTCGACGAGCCCCGCGTGGCGCAGGACGTTGAGATGGTGGGAGATGTTGACCAGTTCGGTCTGCAGCGCCTCGGCGATGTCGCTGACGTTGCGCTCTCCGTCGCGCAACAGGCGGATGATCCGCAGGCGCTCCGGCGCTGCCAGGGCGCTCAGCTTGCGGGCACAGGCCTGAGGCTCCAAAGGGTCCGGCATCGCGGCGCGCCCCCAACGGTGGGGGCAACACGTGGTTGGTGGAAAGGCGGCCCCCTCGCCCCATCCTACCCGAGGGGCGCGAGAGATGCTATGGCACCAGCGCGCCGCTTCGCGCGAAACGACAAGCAAGAAAAGACCGAGGGCCCCCGGAATCAGCTCCGGGGGCCCTCGTCCCATCCACAGCCGTCGCGGGGCTATTCCTTCTTGCCGGCCTTGTCGATCATCTCCTGGGTGACCCTCAGGTTGACGATGACCGAGTTGCGGTCGGCGCTGATCTTGATCGCGGCGAGCAGGTCGCCCACGATCGGCGGAAGGTCCTCGTTGCTGAGCGTCATCAGCTCGCCCAGCGACTTCAACTGCTTCAAGAGCTGCGACATCTTCTTGGCCGAGGCCGCGTCGCTCGTGTTGACCATCACGTTGAGGTTGGCCTCGTTGGTCAGCACCAGGTTGGCCGTCAGCGTCTCCAGCTTGGGCGCGACCTCGGCGGCCTGGGGCACCTTCCCCAGCGCCTTCTTCATCTCGTCGGTGGCGACCATCACCAGCGACATGGTCTCCTTCGGCGCGAACTTGCCGACCCCGGCCGCGATCGACTTGCTGAGCTTGCCCGCTCTCTTGCCGCCGTCCTTGACCAGGGCCTGCGTGCTGTCCTTGTCCTGCGTCAGCACGAACGTGCTCTTGTTGGCGAAGGCCCCCACCATCTTGCGGTCGTTGAACGACATCTCGTAGAGGTAGAGGTCGCCCGACTTGGTGACCTTGAGGTCGTCGGGGCTCTTCTTGGCGTGGCTCTCGGCGGCGACGCGAACCTTGTCGGGGTCGAAGCTCCCCCGAATGACCACGTAGGCCTTGGCGTCCTTGGCGTTCGTGGCCGACCCGCTGATCAGGATCGTATCGACGTCCTTGAAGGGGTCGATGCCCGTCGCCTTGAGGACGTCGTTGGCCATCTCGTTGTTCTTCAGCGCGTCCTTGAGGGCGGGCAGCCCGCCCTTCTTCACCATCGGCGCGTCCAGCATGGCGCGGACGTTGAAGACCATGACGAGGTCGGAGCCGTCGGCGACCCACTTCTCGGGCTCGAACTTGCCGGCAGCGGCCGGGGCCCTTCCAGGCGCCCTTTCGGGGGCGGCGCCCGCCGTGGACAGGCCCAGGCCAACCAGCGCCAGGGCCAGAGCGATCTTCAGCCAGGTCGTGCGTGAGGACTGCATGCGAGGTCTCGATCCTTTCCGGTAAAACGGAGCACGAGCCGCGTACCGCACGCCCCCGTGCCGCGCGATTGTCGCCTCGGGCGATTTACTCGTCCTTCTTCAAGGCCCCCTGGATGACCTCGTCGGTCACCCGGCCACGGATCGTCACCAGTTTCCCCTTCGCGGTGGTGCGGATCGTCTTGACGATCTCCGTCACGGCCTCCAGTTCCTTCCGCTCGTTGCCCAGCAGCAGTAACGTGGCGAGGCCGAGCTTCAGCCCCTTGTCCGCGCTGTCCTTGAACGAGGTCGCGTCGGCTGCCGTCTTGGCGGAGATCACCACCTCGAACTTCACGTCGTCGCCGAGGGTCAGCCCGCCGCCCAGGGCGTCGATCTTGCCCACCAGGTCCTTGACGATCTTGGGCGCCTCGTCGAGCGCCTCGCCTCGGAGCGCCTTGCCCATCACCGCGATCGAGGCGCTCTGCTTGACGTCCATTTTCTCGACGAGCGCCTGGAACGCCTTGCTCTTGAGCACCGCCTTCTTCTTCGCCTTGCCGCGCTTCAGCGCATCGACCACGTAGTCCTTGCCGGGCGCGACGAGCATCGTCTTCTCGCTCGCCAGCGCCACGAACAGCGACGTGTCCTGATCGGGCAGGACCACTTCGTAGATGGTGAGCTGTCCGCCCACGCCATCGCCGACCTTGTGGATCTTCAAGGAGTCGCCGTTGTCGCGGGCGGCGTCGGCGCCGCGGGCCTTGAACTTGGCGAGGTTGAACTTGCCGTGGACCACCATCAGCCCCTTGTCGAGGGCGTCACCCCCGGGGCTGGCGACCACGACGCGATCGAGGTCCTTGAACGGGTCGAACCCGAGGTCCTTCAAGACGTCATCGACTTCGTTGAGGTCTTTCAGGGCGTTTTTCGCCGGGGCGAGGGAGTTCTTCTTGAACAGGTCGGAATCGACGATCTGGCGGACGTTGACCGTGACGAGCATCTCGGTGTCGGGCGGAACGTGGACGTCCAGCTCCGCGGCGGGGAGCGGCCCGGCCGTCACCCAACCGAACGCGGCCAGACAGCACGCCGACAGGGCAAAGCGCCAACGCGGTTGCAGCAGCATGAGAGCGGTCCTTTCGTCCAGGCGCGAGGGGCGGGGCCTTCGGGGAGGGGCAGGGCCCGGCCATAATACTCCCGACGCTCGGGAGCGGTTTCACGAACGAAGTCAGCGCACGCGGGCGATGAGGCACTTGAGGTAGTGCGATTCGAGGCAGGCGACCGACACCGGGTGGTCGGGGGCGGCCCCGCGCCGCTGCAAAACCTGGACGTCGCGCTTCTCCTCGGCCGCGAGCTGGGCCAGCACTTCCTCCAGCATATCGACCGCGATGAGCCCGGAGCAACAACAAGTGACGAGGAAGCCATCGGGCCCGAGCAGGCGAAGGGCCAGCTTCTGCAAGCGCCGGTAGCCGCGCAGCGCCTCCTCGACGGCGTTGCGGGCTCGGGCAAACTTCGGCGGGTCGAGCACGATCAGCCCGAAGCGCTCGCCGCTCGCCACCAGGGCCTGGAGCCGATCGAACACCTCGTCGCGCACGAACTCGGCGTTGCTCAGCCCGTTGAGGCTGGCGTTTTCGCGCGCCAGCACGAGGGCCGGCTCCGATTGATCGACGCCCAGCACGGACTCCGCTCCGGCGCGGGCGGCGCAAAGCCCGAAACCGCCCGTGTAACAAAAGGCGTCGAGCACGCGCCGGCCGGCCGCCAGCGGCGCGACGACGGCGCGGTTGTCGCGCTGGTCGAGATAGTATCCGGTCTTTTGCCCCTCCGCCAAATTGACTCGAAAGCGCAGTCCGTTCTCCTCGATGGTAACCGGGCCCGCGGGCGCCTCCCCGCGCAATGGCCCGTCGCGCAGTTCCAGTCCCTCGAGCGCCCCGATGCCGCGCTCGGTGCGCAGATAAATGCCTTCGGGGTGGATCAACTCGTCGAGGACTTCGGCGAGGAGGTCGCGGCGCTGGGCGAGAGCGAGGGAGGTAAACTGCACCACCAGCCAGCGGTCGTAGCGATCGACCGTACAGCCGGACAGCCCGTCGCCCTCGCTGGCAACGAGCCGGCAAGCGCGCCCGGGGCCGTTCAGGCCGAGGTCGTTGCGCAGGCGGACGGCGGCGGACAGCCGGTCGCGGAAGAAGGCGCGGTCGAGAGGAACGTCGGGGGCCCAACTGTAGAGGCGGACGCGAATCTGACTGCGGCCGTTGAAGAGGCCGCGCGCCACGAAGTCGCCGCCGTCGGAGACGAGCGAAACCTCGTCGCCGTCCTGCGGTTCGCCCTCGACGCGGGCGATGGCGCCGGCGAACACCCAGGGGTGCCGGCCATAGAACGGCCGAGCCCGCTTCGGCAGCAACACCACGCGCGCGGTCATGATCGGCCTTTCACGGGGCGCCCTGGCCCAGATCGACGGCGTCGATGTAGGCCAGGGCCCGATCGAGGTCGCGCTTGTGCTGGCGGGTGCGGAGGAGGGCATCGACGCGGTGCAGCAGCTCGCTCTTGTTGATCGGCTTGGAAAGGAAGTCGTCGGTGCCGGCATCGACGGCGCGTTCGACGTCGCTGGCCTGATCGAGGGCGGTGACCATGAGCACGGCGACCTCGCGGGTGGCGGGGTTGGCGCGGAGGCGCTTGCACACCTCGAAGCCGCTGATGCGCGGCATCATGACGTCGAGCAGCACCACGTCGGGCACCCAGGCGTTGATCTCGGCGAGCGTCTCCTCCCCGTCGGTCGTGGTGCGCAGTTCGTAGCCCGAGCCCTCGAGGTAGGCCTCGAGCAGGGCGGCGTTCTGCGGGTTGTCGTCGGCGATCAGCACGCGCGGCGTACGCGGGGCGGGCGCCGGGTCGTTGCTCGGGCTCTCGGGAGAGGGGCTCACGGACGCCTCCCGCTTGGGGCCAGGACGCGCCGGTCCCCCGACGTGAGGGAGCGGCTCCGGTGGGCATTATAGGGCGAGCCAAGCGCGTCGGCGACGGCGCCCTGTGGGACCGGCTTTCCGGCCGGTCGGGGGCGTGTCCGGCTGGAAAGCCGGACGTACGCGGGCCCCTTGTCGCCCGCCCACCTCCCCGCACAATGTCTCTGCATGCGCATCCTCCCCGTCCTCGATCTTCTCAATGGCCTCGTCGTCCGCGGCGTGGCTGGTCGGCGCCACGACTACCGCCCCATCGTCAGCCGCCTGGCCTCCTCCCCCGCCCCCCTCGACGTGGCCGAGGCGTTTGCCCGCCACTTCGGCCTGCGCGATCTCTACCTCGCCGACCTCGACGCCATCGCCGGCTCTCCGCAAGCGTGGCCAACCTACGTCGCCCTCCGAGGCGCTGGGTTCCATCTACAGGTGGATGCCGGCGTGCGCGACTTACGCTCCGCGCCGGGCCTGCGCGAAGCGGGCGTCGAGGTCGTGGTGGGCCTGGAGACGGTGGCGGGGCCGCAGGCGCTCGGCGAGATCGTCCGCGCTCTCGGCGAGCGCCTCGTGTTCTCGCTCGACCTTCGCGACGGCGCGCCTCTGCGAGAGCGAGGCTGGCGGGAGGCGGACGCCTGGTCGATCGCGTCCGGAGCGGTGGCCCTCGGCGTGCGCCGCCTGCTGGTGCTGGACCTGGCGCGCGTGGGCGTGGGCGGCGGCACCGGCACGGAAGCGCTGTGCGCCCGGCTGGCGGCGACGTTTCCCGAGGTGGAGGTGAGCGCCGGCGGGGGCGTGCGCGGCCTCGCGGACCTTCAGCGCCTCGCCGCGGCGGGCGTGCGCGCCGCCCTGGTCGCGTCCGCGCTGCACGACGGCACGTTGACGCGGGCCGACCTCGCGCTCATCGGTGACGCGGGATCGTAGGGTGGGCCGAGGCTTTGCGAGGCCCACGCGGCCCTCCTCATGGGGCGAGGAGCACCTCTTGGTACTGCGGAGGAACGTCCTCCCAGGCGCGCACGTAGGCCGCTTCCAGCGGGACGCCGACGTAGTGCTCTTTGGTGAGGAACAACGGCATTTGCGGAATCGGCTCCCCGACGGCAAAGTGTGAGACAAACGCCTCGACAACGGCCCCGCCGACGTAGGCCACGGCGGTCAACGGGCGCTCGCTGCCCAGCGCGTACTCTTCGGTCCCGATCTCGTTCAGCAACGCCCCGTGGATGCCCTGCGCGTCGCGGGGGCCCGGAGGGTGAACGTCGATCAGCAGAAGGTGAATCCCACCGTCGAGGGCCACCACGGCCTTGTCGAGGAACGACCGGATGGCGTGCCGGCTCGATTTGTTGCCGGCCGAGAGGACCTCGATCATGGCCACGATGCGGTCGTCGCTCACGTGCCGAATCACGAGGGCCCGCTGGGCGCGCGCGTAGGAGCCCCGTGCGATGGTCGTTCGGGCCTGGACGACCGGAGGCGTTTCGGTCAGCGTCGCGGTCCCGGCAAGCGGGCCTTCGGGCCCCGACGTCGTGCCGGCCGCCTGGAGCGTCAGGACGTCGGGCGCGCCGAGATCGCCGCCGAATTGCTCGGCCATGACGTAGTACCCCTTGGGGAGAAGCCCGCGCTTCAGGGCACGCTTGATCTCCAGCACCCAGGAGTAATGAAAATCGTGGAAGGCCCCATCGCTGACCCGCGTCCAATCGTGTACCGGCATCCTTTTTCTCCTGGCCTGCCCTCGGCGGATTTACCCGGGCGAGATCGTAGGGTGGGCCGAGGCTTTGCGAGGCCCACGCGGGCTTCTCGCACCCCGGCTCCTCTCCCAAGGGGCATCGGTTTCCGCCCAAGCGGAGGAACGGCCTTTAGCGGTCCGGCTCGAACTGATAATGCCACGCAGGCTCGCTCTCGAGCCCTGCCGCCCGCAACTTCGCCTTGGCTTCCTCCACGAAGCCCGCCAATTCCTTGTCGTCGAGTCGTGCGGCATGCTTCCCTTCCCAACCGAAGTTGCCGACCAGCTTACCGACCAGGAGAAAGTACCTCCCCTGGTCCGTGGTTACTCCCCACCAGCTCTGGAGATTGTGCTTCTTCGCCGCCAGGTGTCGCGCATCCTGCCGCTTTTCGAGGAGAGTGACCTCCTCCTCGTTCGTCGCATCCACTTCCCACCGGATGCCGTAGCAAACAAGAAATGCGTCCGCTCCCACGTGAGGCCCCTCCGCCGACTACTCGTCTTTTTGCTTGTTGCCCATGTGCGCAAACAGCTTGGGATACGGCAAATCGACACGGTTCCAGGCCGCGTAGCACGCCGTCAGTCCGCACGCCACACACCGGCACCCGATGTAGACCCATCGCACGTCCTCGCTGTCGTCGTAGAGCGAGGCCCCGACCGCGATCTCGAAGTACGATTCCCCGCGATTTGTACAGGGGCACCCGCAACACTCCGTATCGGCTTCGGGGTCGCCTTCGTAGTACCCGGCGATCTCGCGGTCGTGGAACAGGTACTGGGCGTCGCACGCCTTGCAGGACCACGCCGCCTCCCCATGCTCCTCGTCGATCTGGAGCGAGAACACCCGACCGCCGCAGTCGCACACGGCATCCGCGAAGACTGTCAGCGGATCGCTCTTGCCGCAGTCGCGGGCCAGCACTTCGCGGATGTCCGCAGCGCTATCCCCGTACCAGAACTTGCCCCGCTTCCGGATCGTCATTCCACAAGCCTCCCGCTTCGCCAAACGCCGCGTTCATCCGCTGGGGTCGCCGAGAATGTGTGGAAGACTGGCGAACCGCGAACAGCCCCGATCTGCTGTCGTTCGCGGTTCGGGCCTACCACCCAGACTGTCGCTGTTTGGGCTCCTGCCCTCGGCGGATTCGGGCCCATCGTTCAAAGGCCCGTCAGCCTCTTCCGCTGGCACGCCTCGGCGTAGGCCGCCTCGAAGTCCACGGGGATCGCCAGGTCGCCCCGCAGTCCCAGCGGCAGCGTGGGCAGGGCCTCGCCCAGCGCCAGCGGGCGGCGCCAGACGTCGATCTCATCGCCGTTCCCCCGTCGCAGGGGTCGGTAGGCCACCGCGTACAGGCTCGCCTCCGGCGGCAACTGCAAGGCCTCGTCGGCCCCCATGAGCTGCAGGACCTCATTGTGCAGGTTGGCACGGCGATTCGTCACGATGTCCACAATGATGACGCTGATCCCTTGCACCAGGTAGCTGGCGCACTTGGTGGCGAAGGCCCTCCTTTGGGCTGCCCGGTCTTTGTTGCCCGGGCTAATTAGTTCGATGGCCGCGACCAGCCTGGGGCCGGTGTCCGTGGACAGTACCCGAACCTCGAACGTGTCGGGAAACACCGCGGGAAGAACCCCATCGGCGGCGGGCGGCGCCCATACCTTCGGGCCCGCGGTCGCCACCGCTCCGCCGCCCTCCCCTGCCGTCGATGACGCCCGCGCGAAGGTGGCGACGTCGATCTCGACCGACGGGCCGAGGTGGGCGTGCTCTTCGGCGATGTAGTTGGGGGGTAGCCAGCGCTCCGTCAGGGCGTCCGCGAGCCGCGTGGCCCAACTGGAATGGAACGACTCCCAGCGCCGCTCCGCACTCAACGGGGGATGAAAGTGATCGAGTAAGGGCAAGATTGCTCTCCTCGTTGGGCGCGCCTTCAGGAGCGCGCGTGAGGTCACTGGCACAGCCGTGAGCCCCCAACGCTTCTACGAAGCGTCGCTAACCGATCGTGCTGGCCGCAATTCGCACGTCGCCGACTGCCCGATGTTCTCCTCCACCTCGACGCGCACAACGCTCGGCCGGTAGTTGTGCTGCCTCTCCAGCCCCTCCACCAGGCGCCCGGCCACGTAGCGGGCCAACAGTTCCGCCGTCGTGTTCTCGATCGGCAAGAGCACGCAGTCGCCGCGCGGGAACAGCCACTCGCGCTCGCGATAGCGGACGTGGACCGAGCGCTCGCCCACCTCGACCAGGATGTACGGGTTGCCCGTCGGCAGCATCATCCGGTGGTCGAGCTCGTCGATGATCGCCTTGGTGAGCGCCTTCAGCGCGATGAAGTCGAAGACGTAACGGTTCGCGTCCAGCTCGCCCTCGACCTCGACGGCGGTGCGGTAGTTGTGCCCGTGCAGCCGCTCGCAGCGGTCCCCTTCGTAGCTGATGAAGTGGCCCGAGCAGAAGACCAGGTAGTCCTTGGTAACGCGGACCTTGTAGCGCTCTGTCATGGTCGCAACCGGCAGGCCAGGGGGGCTCAAACAGTCATCGTAGGCAGCGCCCACGGCACGTTCAACGGCAACGTCAACTTCCCCTCGCGCAGCATCGCGTAGAGCCCCGCCGCGATCAGGTCCGCCGTCGTCCCCGGATTGCGCGCGTGCCCGTCCGCCCGCAACCACCCGTCCAGCTCCCCCAGGGCCGCCCGGCCGCGCTCGGTCTCCGGCCAACCCGCCTCCAGAACCCGCAGGGCAAGCTCTCCTGCCTCCTCCGCCTCGCGAGCCCCGCGCTTGCGCGCGATCAACGAGTCCGGGTGCCGTGCCATCGTCCGCAGTTGCGCGGCAAGGATGCCGCCTTCGAGCGAGCGCGTCCGGGCCATGCCGTCCTCCAAGGCCGGGACGACTTCGTCCAACACCTCGACGAAGCCGTTCGCGTACTGCCGCGCCACCAGGTCGCGCTCCGCCGCCAGCGCCATCGCGGCGCGCAGCGGCAGGGTGGGCGGCGCGCTCACGTCCTGCTCCGGCGCCTTTCCCAGCCCGCCCGGGCTCGCCAGCCGGATGGCGGCGTAGGCTTCCGCCGCGTCCGCCACGTCCGTCGCGGCAAGCACCTCTTCCACCCGTTCGCGCAGGGGCCCTCCCGTCGAGGCCCGCGCCAGCGGCGCCAGCAAGAGCACCATGCCGAGGTTGGTATTGCTCGGGGCGACCTGCCGCGTCTGGCGCACGGCGTCGTGGATCGTCTGGCCGAGCGGCCGGTGGGGGGCCTGCTCCAGCGCCCTGCCGAGGGCGGCCGCGCTCGTGACGAAATCGAGATAGGTTACGTCCTCGAAGTCGCGGAAGCGGTGGACGTTGCCAGCCTTGCGCGCCGTCACCTCCCAGATGCAGGCGAGCTGGGCATGCAGGCCAACGAGCGAAGAAGTCATCGCCCCTCCCCGTCCGCGAGAAAGCCGACGATGGCCGACGCCACGTCGATGCCCGTGACCGGCGCCAGCGCCCGCCAGCCGGGGACGGCGTTGACCTCGAGCACGTACCACTCTCCGCCCGGCCCCGGCATCAGATCGACCCCCGCCACGACGGCGCCGACGGCGCGAGCGGCGCGCAGGGCGAGCCGTTCTTCCTCGGGCCCGATCCGCACCACCTCGCCGCTGCCGCCCTGGGCGACGTTGGTGCGCCAGTCGCCGTGGGCGTGCCGGCGCATGGCGGTCAGCACGCGCCCGCCGAGCACGAAGACGCGCAGGTCCCAGCCGGGGTGACGGATGAATTGCTGCAAGTAGAGGACCGCCCCCGTGCGCTCCAGCGTGCGGAAGGTGCGCCACGCCAGTTCCGGGTCGCTGACGCGCACCATCCCGCGCCCCTCGGAGCCGAACAGCGGCTTGACGACGACGTCGCCCCCGAGGGCCGCAAACGCCTCGAGCGCGGCGTCGGCGTGCTGGCAGGTAATCGTGGGCGGGACGCGCAGCCCCGCCGCTTCGAGGCAGGCCGTGGTGAGATATTTATCGACGCTGACCTCGACGGCGCGCGGCGGGTTGAGGACGACGACCCCCGCCGCATGGGCCCGGTGGAGGAGGTCCATGCGAAAGACGACCTGCTCCAGCGAGCCGGGCGGCATGGTGCGCACGATGACCGCGTCGTGCCCGGCCAGCGGAGAGGGCTCGGCCGCCACCCCCGCACTCAGCCGGCGAAAATCGACGGCGACGGCGTGGTGGCCGAGCGCTGCCGCGGCGCGCTGGAGGTCGCGGACGTGCCAGCCGTCGCCGGCGGAGAGGAGGGCCAGGCGCAGGGGGGGCGTCACGCTTGCCTCGTGTCGGTTGCCGCTCCCGCACAGGGCGCGACCAAGCACGCGAACAGGAGGGAAAGAAGGAACAGGAGGGAGGGCCTTCTTGGAGTGCGGCGATTCATCGCCGCTTTCTTTTCTTCGCTTTTCAGCCTCTCCCG
>JBBSEZ010000357.1:0-10505 GCA_038239195.1 Gemmatales bacterium | reverse complement strand
GCCGATGCGGGACTTGGGCGGGCGGAAAGTGCTTGCGGCAGGGCTCGGCGTGGGGTAGCATCGGGGGGAGAGTCGGGAGGCTGGATTGAATGCCCCCAGGGGAGAGGCCCCCAGGCGGGTAAGTTCAACCAGAATCTATGCTGCGTGGTCCGCGAGGCACGGCTTCGGCATGGACACGGTCTCTCCGCGCGGACCACGCAGCATAGATTCCATTGCGTTCGGCTAACCCGCCCCGTTCCGTGAGGGCGCTCATTTGAATGCCCAACCGGCCACCAATCCGGAATAGCTCCTCCTTCGCCTGGCGAGCCGAGGGCCGCCGTTCCGGGTCTGGCTGGGTCAACCCGGTGATCAATCCGGCAAAGGGAGCGGTGATTGAGGCCGACTGCTCGCGCAGATCGGGAAGCCGGCCCTCCTTGCGCGCTGACACGTACGCATCCTTCCTCGAAAGAAGATAGCAAAAAGTCGCCCCCAGACCGAACAGATCGACGCTCGGCTCGATCGTCTTCGACGAGCCGGAAAGCACCTCAGGGGCCGCATAGGCCCGGACCAAGAACCGCTGCGACATCCCACCGGCACCGACGGCCGCAGAGCCTCCCTGCACGCAGTACACGGGCCAACTGAGGAGGGCCGAACGGGCATCGCTACCGACGACCGTGGCTCCTGGGTCCAAGAGTTGGTAGACCAATCCCAAACCGTGGAGGTAGGACAAGGCATCCGCGAGCGCGGCCATGAACGGGATGGCGATATGCTCCTCAAGGGGCCGGCCGTTGTCTACCAGGTCTTGGAGCGTTCGACCCTGTGAGGCAGTGACGACATAAGCGCGGCCTTCGCTCCACCCCCAATCGATGACTTCAACCAAGTGCGGGTGCCTGAACTGCGCTGCCCGCTCTGCCGCCGAGAGGATGAAGTCGGACTGCCCGGCGAGCGGACCGGTGGGCTGCAAGTGCATCAACCTCGCGGCCTTACCCGTGTGAACGTGCGTGACGACGTGTCCCCGCCAGTTTGACGACGAGTAGACCACCTCACCGAGTTCCCACGCACCGATCCGCCCAGCCTGTTGAATCGTCTCCATGGGTGGCCGAGTTGACGCTGGCGACAGCGGGCGCGTCATGTCGGGAGCTGCGCCGGCCGAGGCAGTGGCCGAAGTGAGGGGCTCAACCCCGGATAGGGCTACGAGTGCCTCGGCCGCGCTGCCAGGCCGATCCTTGGGCCATGGCGACATCATCCGGTCCACGAGGCGGCTGAGCATCGGCGGCAGATCCGGCCGGAGGCTCGTGACCTGAGGTCGTGTCCCGTTCAGCACCCAGTCCCGAAGCACGTCGAAGTTGCCCGACGGAAACGGGTCGGACGACAGGAGCAAACAGCCCAGGGTGACCCCGAGCGCGTAGATGTCCGAGGCCGGACTGTACTGCGGCGGGTGCTCGAACAATTCCGGGGCCATGAACGGAATCGTGCCGGCCCAATCGTAGTCGGCGGCCACGGTCATCCAGTCGGTCGCGATCCCCAAGTCGGCCAGCTTCACCCGGGCATCGTGCGAGCGGTGCAGGCAATTCGCCGGCTTGACGTCCCGGTGGAGGATGCGGGCATCGTGTAGCGCTTGGAGCCCGGACAGTAATTGCTTGGTGATGGCCATCGCCCGATCACCCGACAGGCCACGCATCCCCTTGCACGACCCGCCATCCATCAACTCAAGCACGAGGTAGACCGCGTTCCTCGTCTGTCCTGCGTGGAAGATTCGCAGCAAGTTCGGATGGTCGAGCCGGGCCATCAGCCGGGCCTCGCGCAACGTCCGCTCAAGGCCCTTGGCGTCCAGCACGGAGGTGTCGATCACCTTGACGGCCACATCGACATCGAGTGCGTGGTGGCGAGCGCGGTAGACGGCCCCGAACCCGCCCCGGCCGAGCGTCTCACCGAGAGCCAGCCCCGGCAGCCCTTCGAGTTGTTCGGGTACGAGCATCGTCAAGGCCCTCGGTGAACCACAGCCTCGGGTAACCGAACGACTGGCTCACCCGCCGATCGACCTGAGCCAGAGAAATACCCAACAACGATCCGGCCGGTCTGGTGCAGCCCTTGGTTCGCCGGTGTCCTACTGCCTCGGCGGGCAAGACGGACCGTGACCGAAGATCCGCGCCAACTCCGCGATAGCCTCCGGGGCGAAATGGGGCCCCTCAGCCAAGACCCCCAGCCACCAGGCCCGAACCGCTTGCACGTGGCGTTCGTTCTCCTTAATGTCGGCGCGACTCGGGCGGCCCAACATCTCGGTACAAAATGCCCCCATCGGGTCGAAGGTCGCGGGGGTGGCGACACAGCGGCCCAACTCCCCATGCGTGACGAAGTCGAGAGGCGTGCGGCACTGGTACACTCGCTCCTGGCACACCTTGCAGGGCCCCACCTCCGGGTCGTCGGTCGGCTCGAGGTCGGTGAAGTACCGCGGACAGACCAAGTCGAAGGCGTTGCGACAGTTCCACAACTCGACAACGTGCAGGTGCATCCGCTGGTCTTCGCTGAGTCCCGCCACTCGTCTTCCTCTCTCTCCCCCGGCGAACGACCCAGTTCACCTGCGGGGCGGGCCGCAGAGACCTACGCCCCTGACTTACCGCCAGGGCCCGCCCCGTCAGGTGCAAGGGCTGATTCGGCCTTGGCCCCTCAGACTTCAAGCGGAATCCAGCCGTCGAGCAGTTCCAATTCGACGGGGATGGCCCGCTCCTGCCGCCAATCGCTCAGCAGCCGGGGCACCGGGTTTATTCGGGCGGCTCGGGCGAGGTGCTGGCCGTACCGCGCATGGAACTGATCGTAGACCTCGTCGGTCACGTCCCCGTCTACTTGCGGGAGACGGTCGTACTCCCGCACGATGGCCGGGCAGAGGAAGGCGAACAGGACGGGGACGAGGCGGTGGTGCGTCTCGCCCGTGAACCAGGCCTCGATCCTGCTGCTACTGGTGGCGGAAACCCGAAAGGCTAGGGACCGCCAGTTCCACCCCGCGGCGAGCCGCCGGCCGTCGGTCAGGATGCCGCGCCAGAACTCGGCCAGTGCCTTGTGTGACACGTCCCCGTCGCGGCGGAGCTCGAACAGCGTGTAGTAATCGCCGTAGGGGCGGCTCTCGGACCATGCCATCCGGTGTGCCCTCCTGCTGCCGAATGGGAACGCTCTGCGGCGTTGGGGCCTGGGTAGGCGTGGATTCAGGCAAGGCGTCATGGCCCCAACGTCCTCAGCAGTGGTTTGTTCGAGATTCAATTGCCTGGCCGGGTTGCGGCAAGAGCTGATTCGGCCGGCCCTCCTGCCACAAACACCAACCACCGCCCAGCTTCGGCAGCCCGCCCGAAGAACTCCCTGAGTTGGAGGAAGAAATCCAAGGCGGACTCGAAGTCGTCCTCCCAGGGCTCGTAGTCACACTCGGCCGCATTGATCGGGTCGTACCGGCGCCGCAACTCGGTCCCGTCGATGCCGGTGACGAAACCGGCAGCTTCACGGACCTCGTCGGGGTCGAGGAGGTTGACGATCCAATCGACCACACCGTCCTCACGCTCGATCCACCAGGCGTCGGTGGACCCAAGAACGCACAGGTGGCCGGCTGTAAACCCTCCGTCCAAGGTGCCGTCGGTAAGGCATCGGTGGATCAGGTGCCACGCCTTATCCGTCATCAGGACCCACGCATCTGCCTGCAACTCCCGGAAGCGGTCATCCAAAAAGTCGATGAAGGCACGGAGTTGCCCCGGAGAGGCGCCGTCGAGTTGGACCGGATTGACCCATGCGGCAGGGATCGCATAGTGGGCCCCGCGCCCGCATCGCCGGGCTTCATCGCCGCTCAGCAGGAACACCCCGGCACCCTCCCTCTCGAACTTCTTATTAGTTTGCGCCCGGCGCAAACCGAACCGACAAACCTTGCGCCCGGCGCAAATCAACGCCCCCTACACCTCGTTGGTTTGCGCCCCGCGCTCCCTCCCCCTCTTCGAGCCGGTCCAGCGGGCTGCGCACGGCCCCGCCGCCCCGGTTGAGCACGTGCGTGTAAATCATCTTGCTCGCGTCCGCGTGCCCCAGCAACTCCTGCACCGTCCGGGATGTCGTACCCTGCCTCCAGCAGGTGCGTCGCAAAGGAGTGCCGGAACGAATGGCTCGTCGCTCGCTTCGCCAGTCCCGCCTTGACCGACGCCTCATGGATCGCCCGGATCGCCGGCCCCTCGTGCGCGTGGTGCCGCCCCACGAACTCGCTGCGCGGGCCCCGCGAGATGCGGCTCGACGGAAACACCCACTGCCACGCCCACGCGGTCGTGGCGCCGGGCGCCTTGCGGTCCATCGCGTCGGGCAGGAGCACCTGGCCCCGGCCCCGCGCCAGTTCCCGCTGGTGCCTCGCCCGCGCACTCTCCAACTGCCCTCGCAGAGCTGGCACCAGCGAGCTCGGCAGCATCGTCCGGCGGTCCTTGCCGCCCTTGCCGTGCCGGACCAGCAACTCCCTCCGCTCCAGGCCCACGTCCTGCACGCGCAGCCCCAGACACTCGTTCAGCCGCAGCCCCGAGCCGTACAGCAGCGACACGATCAGGTGGTAGTTCCCTGCCAGGTGGGCCAGCACCCGCCGAACTTCGCTCGGCGCGAGCACCACCGGCAACCGCGTCGGCCGCTTCGCCCGCACCACGCCTCGAATCCGCCCCGGCTCGACCTCCAGTACCTTCTGGTACAGGAACAGCAGCGCCGCGAACGCCTGGTTCTGCGTCGAGGAGCTCACGTGCCCCTCCACGGCCAGGTGGGTCAGGAACTGGTCGATCTCCGCCGCCCCCATCTCCTGCGGGTGGCGCTTGTTGTGGAAGAAGATGAACCGCTTGATCCACTCGACGTAGCAGTCCTCGGTGCGCAGGCTGGAGTGGCGCACCCGGATCGCCTCGCGCACGCGGTCGAGCAAGCGCGGTTGAGCAGGGGCCCCCGAAGGACGGGCCCGTGCCGAAGGTTGAGGTTGGGCACCCATCCGTTGCCTCCTTCCCATCCGCCCTTTGTGCGAATGTTCACTCACGCTAGCCCTGGCGCTGTGCGCTGTCAACGAAAAACTTCTCCTGGCGGGAGAGGAGGGCTTCGTCCCGGTTGCTCGCCCCCCACCCCGTCCACCCGCCCCTACCCCCACCCTGCCCCTTCGGCAGCCCTTTCGAGGCCATTCCCAAGGACGAGCCCGCCTTCACCATCGCCATCCGCGACCTCGGTTGGGCCAAGCGCTTTAGCCCGCCTCCGTGGCGGGCGGCCGCGCAGCCGGACCGATTGGCCGTTTGGGCGACAGCTGGCGGAACGGGCGTCGCTCGCCGTCGCCCAACGGCACGCAAAGGGAGGGCCAGCACCGTCAACACCGGCTGTTCGCGGTGGGCCTGGCGGACTAGAGAAAGGGCCAACCCTGGCGCTTTTCGGTCGAGCAAGGCTCATCGGCGCTTTCTTTCCGCTTTGGGGAGCGTGCGAGCGAGGCAGGGGCCCGTGGGGCGCGGGCGAAAATGGAAGAAAAGAAAACGGCGATGAACAGGCCGTACTCCAAAAAGGGCCCGAGATGGCGTTCAAGGGCCTCTCGCAACGACGTACGCGCGGCGGGTAGCTTTCTTGATGGTGGGCCGCACCTCCGTCTGGGCGCCCCCTTCCTGTCCCCCCAGCGAGGCCATCCCATGAGTCCCTCTTCCGATGTCACCAGCCCCTCGCCCACCCCGAACGGCGAGCCCGCCAGCGGCCGCGACGAAAGGGGCCGCTTCGTGAAGAACAACCCCGGCGGAAAGGGCAACCCATTCGCCCGCCGCGTCGCCGCCCTGCGGGCGGCGCTGATCCAGGACGTGACGGCGGAACAGATGCGAGCGCTCTGTGCCCGGCTGATGGCGATGGCCTGTGGGGGCGACCTGGCGGCGGCCAAACTGCTGCTGGGCTACGTCGTCGGCAGGCCCGCCCCGCCCGTCGATCCCGACGCGCTGGACCAGCACGAGTGGCAGCTCTGCCGCACCTCCGCGGTGCCGTCCGAGGAGCTGACCGACGCGATGGCTGGCGTTCCCATCCCCTTCGCCCGCTATGTCGTCCAGTCCGCCCTGCCCGGCATCGCCCAGGGGATGGCCGACGGGCTGACCGAGAACCTCGCCGAGCTCGCCCAGATCGAAGCCGAGGAAGCAGCGGAGGACGCCGAACTCGACGCTCGAGAAGAGGAGGGCGATGAGGAGGAGGCGCCGTCCGAAGCGGCGCCGGCATCGCAGGACGCGGGTGCGGTGGGGCCGAGCTCCATCGCGGCGATCCTGGCGGCACTGGGGCTGGCCTCGCTGCCGCTGCCGGGCTTGCCGGGGGCGGGCTGCCCCACGATCCCCCTGTCGGGCCGGCCCAGCGCGGCCGCGCCGGCGCGGCGCTGCGCCAACCCGGCCAGTGGGGGCGGCCATCCGAGCCGTCACCCGACGGGGGCTAACGGTGGTGGCGGGCCCCCTCCGACCCGTCAACCCACGGGGGCTAACGGGGGCGCCGCTCCCGGCGCGGGGTGAGGGATGGCGCGAAGAGGCGCCCATCGTGGGGCCGGCATCCGGCCTGCCTTCGCAAACGGGCAGGCCCCAGGCCCGCCCCACACCGACTGCCGGCATGAAGCCGGCGGCTCGCGGCCCCCGCGCCGGTTCGTCTGGCATTTTTCGTCCCCCTGGGGCAAGATGTCGGCGGAGCGAAACCATCTCCTCCGTTCGGCATCCTATCTTCGCTCGGCCACCTGCCCCACCTCTCGAAGGGCCTTATCGTGATGACCAGGTTTGCGCGGCCTTTGTGGTTTGCCTCGCTCGCCGGGCTGTTCCTCGGCCTGCTCTCTCTGCCCATTCCCGGGGCAGCGCCTCCGCGCGCGCCGGACGCGCCCGCCCTGGCCCTCGGCCGGCCCGTCTACCTCGGCCACGGTCTGTCCGACGAAGGCCTGCTCACGCTCGGCGTCGCCGCCAACGCCCACGACGCCGTCCTCCTGCTGCACTCGCCCGACCTCTCGGGCCACCTGCGCACGTTCCTGGCCGCCTATCGCCCCGAGCGCGTGCTGCCGGTCGGCGACTTCCCCGAGGGGCGCGCCGACCTGGAGCGCCGGCTCGGCCCCGTTCAGGCACCGGTGGCCGCGCGCAGCAACGCCGAGTTGTGCCGCGCCCTGTTCGCGAGCGCCGAGCGCGTCGTCGTCTGCCCCGCCGAGCCGCGCGGCCGGCTGCTGCTGGCAGCGTGCCTCGCCGCGGAGGAGGGGGCGCCGTTGTGGATCGCCCACGGCCGGCCCGGCGAGGTGGGGGAGCTGCGAGCGCAGTTGCGCCGCTGGGGCACCACGCGCGCCTTCCTGGTGGGCGAGGCGGGGGGCCTGGGCAAGCAGCTGGCCGGCGTGAAGGTGGTGCGCATCCACTCGCCGCTGGCCCTGGCGCAAGCCCACCAGCGCCGACTCCAGGCGTGCAAGCCCATCGAAACGGCCGTCGTGTGCAACCCGCACGACTCCGGGCCTGCCGCGATGGCGGTCCTGGCGCCGTGGCTTGCGGGCCGAAAGCGGGCCGCTCTGTTGCTGACGGGCAAGGACGGCCGCGACGCCGGCGCCGTGGTCGAGCGCGCCGTGCGCCGGCCGGGGCTGCGCCGGGTGGAAGCGCTGCTGTTCGCGGCCGACCTCAAGGCCGTGCCGATGGAGCGGCGGCCCAACCCGATCCCCAAGGATCGCGACCCCTTCATCGAGATGGAGCCGCTGACGCCGTTGGCGGGCCGGCCGTTCTCGTTCGCCGTCGGCCGGCTCTTTCACAAGGATCGGGCCGCGATCCCTCTCCTTCTGGCGCGACAAGAGTTGCTAGCCCGTTCCAGCGGCGCTCGCAAGGCCCTCGTGGCGAGCAACCCCGGCGGAGGGCTGCCGCTGCTGGAGACGTTCTCGCGAAGCACCGTGCAGGAGCTCCGCAACGCCGGCTATCGGACGACGGCGCTGTTCGGTCACGCCGTGACGGGCCCGCGCCTGCGCAAGCTGTTGCCGGAGCACGACCTCTTCTTGTGGGAGGGCCATCACAACACGCTCGTCAAGGACTGGGGCTTCGCGAAGTGGGACGAACCGCTGCCGCCCTCGCTGATGTTCTTGCAGAGTTGCCTGGCCCTGACCGACTGGAAGGTGCAACCGCTCCTGAGCCGGGGCGCCGTCGGCGCGATCGGCTCCTCGACGCGCACCTACTCCGGCTCGGGGGGCGCCTGTTCGCTGGCGTTCTTCAACGCGTTGCTCTACGACGGCCTGCCGGTCGGCGCTTCGCTGCGGCAGGCGAAAAACTTCTTGCTCGTCTACGCGCTGCTCAAGGAGAAGCGCCTCGGCACCGACGCCACGCGCACGGGGGCCAACGTGCGGGCGGCCTGGGCCTTCACCCTGTGGGGCGACCCGACGCTCGAATTGCCGGCCCCGCCGCGCCCCGCCGGGGCGCTGCCCGCGGTGGCCCATCGGGTCGAGGGCAACGTGCTCGTGTTGGAGGTGCCGGAGCGGCGCCACGAGCGGACGAAGAACGAGAAGTATCAGGTGCGGATGCCGCCGAACGGCCGGCTGGCGGGCCTGGTTCGCAAGGACGGCGGAGCGGACGGCAAGCCGCTGGTGCCGTTCGTCTTCGCCGAGGTGTCGCTGCCGCGCGCCCGGCCGGGGCAGGTGCCGGCGTTGCGCACCCGGCTGCCGGCGAGCCACTGGGCGTTCTTGTGGGACGAGCGGCGGCGCTGCGGCTACGTGCTGGTGACGCCGCGCGCCCGCGACGGACGGGAACTGCGCTTTCACATCGACTGGGCGCCGGCCGCCATCGCGCAGGGCGCGAACCGCTAAGCCGCAAGCGGCGAACTTCCCGGGGCCGCTCGCGCCCTGGCGCTGGACTTCACGGAGAGGAGAGGCACTCCGCATGTCACGGACCACCCTTTGCACGGTCACGGCCGGCGCCCTGGCCGCGCTGTCGCTGACGACGATGGCGCTGCGCTACCAGGTGCTCGGCGAGGAGGCGCGCCGGCCGATCGGACCAGGCACCTGGAAGGTGACGATGGCGGTGCAGGGCACCAGTCAGGGGCGGGCGCAGTTGCAGACGCCGACGCCCCTGGAGCTCGACCGCCAGCACGTCCAGGAAGACGCCTATCACAGCGAGCAATTCGCGCACGCCCCGCCGGCGGCGCGCCACCCCGAGCGGCGCCGGGTGCTGTGGAAGCAGCGCGCCGGGGCGGCGGACGGGCCGTTCAAGGTGCGCGCCGATTTCCACGTGGCGCTGGAACTGGGCCGGCCCGCGGGCGGGGCGGTGGCCCAGACGACGGGGCTGTACGCGCCCCCGCGCAAGGGGGAGCACCTGGGCGTCGAGCCCCTCATCCAGGCCGGCGACGCCCGGATCTCGGAGCTGGCGCGGGAGCTCACGGCCAGGCTCGGCGAGGCCCCCAACCAGCTCGACGTGGCCCAGGCGCTGTTCCGCTTCGTCGAACAGCGCATCAAGAGCGAGGCCCGCTTCGACGGCCCGCCCGTCAGCGCCCTGACGTGTCTGGAGAACGGCAGCGGCGACCGCTCGGCCAAGGCGAGGTTGCTGGTGGCGCTGCTCCGCAACCGCAACGTCCCGGCCCGCATCGTCACGGGCCTGACGCTCGCCAAGGGCGGGGCCGAGCAGTGTACGCACTACTGGGTCGAGGCGTTCGTCTACGAGCACTGGGCGCCGATGTGCCCGTTCCACCGCTACTTCGGCCGGGTGCCGGAGACCTACCTGATCTTCGGCTTCGGCGACAAGCCGCTGATCGCGGGGAGGCACGTCAAGGACCTCAAATGTGCTTTTCTGGTCAAGCGCTTCAAGCAGGGCGCCGTCGGCGCCAACGAGTCGCTGGCGCGCCGGGCGTTCAAGAGCGTCTCGCTCTACCTGCTGGCGCCGGCCGACCGCCGCCTGGTCGAGGTGCTGCTGCTATTGCCCCTGGCTGCCCTCATCGTGTGCGTGTTCCGCAACCTCATCGGCCTGCCGAGCTTCGGCACGTTTGCCCCGGCGCTCATCGGCCTGGCCTTTCACCGCGAACTGAACAGCCTGCCCGGCATCCTGGTGTTCGTTGCCATCCTGCTGGTCGGCTGGGTGATGCGTCGGCTGCTCGACCACTATCACCTGTTGCAAGTGCCGCGCGTCTCGCTCATGCTGACGCTCATCATGAGCGTGCTGGTCGCCCTGATCGTGGTGACCCACTCTTACGGGGGGGCGCCGTCGCGCTACGTGTCGCTGTTCCCGATGGTGATCCTGACGGGCATGGTGGAGCGCTTCTGGACCCTGGAGACGGAGGACAGCACGACCGCATCGTTCGCCACGCTGCTCAAGACGATGTTCATCGCCACGACGATCGCCGTGGTGCTGAGCCGGTCGTGGCTGGTCAAACACATGTTCTGCTTCCCCGAGACGCTCGGCGTGGTGATGGCGGTGCAACTGCTGATCGGCCGCTATACCGGGTATCGCCTGATGGAGTTGTTCCGCTTCCGCGATTTTCTGCTGGCGCGCCCGTCGCGCGTAGGGTGGGCCGAGTCTTCGAGGCCCACGCGGAACGGAGACTGCGTAGCGCGTAGG
>JBBSEZ010000356.1:0-10522 GCA_038239195.1 Gemmatales bacterium | reverse complement strand
TCATGCCGCGCCGCTCGCCTGCCCATTTTTTCAAAGCTCTGGGCGGCGCCCTCGACTCACCTCCCAAACAACTCCTTCAACTCCAGCGCCCGCAGCTCCCCCGCCGACGCCGGGCATTGCCCCACCGCCAGGTACAGCCGCAGCGCCTCCGGCTCGAACACCATCGTCTGGAGCGTCTCCTCCGGGTTGCTCGCCGCGTGCAGCGCCGCGTGCAGCTCGCCGATCCCGAAGCGCTCCGCGTCGCGCAGCGCCTTGCGCAAGATCTCGTGCCGCGTCTCGGTCCGATACACGTTGAACGACCACAGCGGCCGCAGTTCCTCGGCGCAGAAGTGGTTGGTGCAGATCGCCGCTCCTTGCTGCGCCGACCGCTCGCGCACCCGCCGCGTCGTCACCTCGAAGACCGCCGTGCGGGAGCGGTCGGCCAAGGCGAGGTTGAAGATCGTCGTGCGGCGCATCTTGGCCAGGAGCGCTTTGGCCTCCTCTACCGTCGTACACTCCTCCAGCAAGCGGCGGAAGCACAGCGCGTAAGGCGTCCCACCCAGGTCGAGGCGGCGCGTGAATAGAGGCGCCTGAAACACCTCCAACACCGCAAGCGACAGGCCGGCGTCGTTCATGCCCGACAGGCAGCCGAGAAGCCCCGGGAAGCCCACCGATGCGAAGGCGTGGCGGCCCGGCCTGCCCCGATAGACTGTCACCAGACTGTACTCGTGGGCGTACCCATTGGAGGGATAGTCGAGGTTGCGGCCGAGGAGCGGGCCGCCCGTCCCGCTGCGGCCGGGCTCGATCAACAGGGCCGAGCAGGCGATCAACTTCTTGATGTCGAAAAGCGTGTTGCCGACCACCAGCTTGCGCCGATCGACGCCGGCGGCGCGGGCCATCGCCTCCATCTCGGCGCGATACTCGGCCGGGAACGCGCGGACCATGCGCTCGCCGAGCCAGGCCAGCGGGCGGTACAGCCAGCCGGCGCGGTAGTGTCGCAGCGAGTCTTCGGGATATTCCACCATCCGCGGGGCCGGGCGCAGGGCCAGCACGCCGACGGCCTCGCCGATCTCCTCGGGCGAGCCCTCGACCGTCAGCACGGGCAGGCCGTTGCGGTAGCGCAACTCGCCGCGGCCGTGCTGGGCCTCGGGGTAGCGGTGTGGCGAGGCGACGGGCGGCGCGGACATGCTGGCTCTCCTTCGACTCGAACGTTCCTTGAGGACCGGCACGCTGCGGCCCTCCCCGTCACGCGCGGTGCCGCGCCGAATTTTCACGGGCCCCTCACGATGCGGCGAGGGCTGGCGGGTATTGTAACAGAGGCAAGAGGAGAAGCATGTTTCGCCGCCTCGCCACCACGTTTGGCCTGCTCGTCGCGCTGTTACTGATGGCGCTGGCGCTGGGCATCGTCCAGGCCGTGGAAGCGGAGGACGTGCGGCTGCGCCTGCTGCTGCTGCTCGCCGGCGCCGGCGCGCTGGCCGTGCTGGGGGTGCTGGCGCTGAGCGCGGCGCACAGCCGGCAGGTCCTGTGGCGCCTGGGCAATCTGACCGAGGCCGTCGAAAAGATGGGCGCCGGGGCAGGGTCGCGCATCTTCTCGACCGACCGGGACGAACTGAGCCTGCTGGGGCAAACGTTCAACCGCGCCAGCGAGCGGCTGGCGACGCGCATCGCCCAGCTCGAACAGGACCGGCAGCAGCTGCGGACCATCCTCAGCGGCATGGTGGAGGGGGTGGTCGCTCTGGATGCCGATCAGCGCATCCTGTTCGCCAACGACCGGGCCGCGGTGCTGCTGGAATTGCCCGCCCCCGCGCCCGTCGGCAGGCCTTTGTGGGAGGTGGTCCGCCAGCGCGCGCTGCTCGACGCCGTCAAACGGGCCCTGCGCGATCCCGAGCCGCACCGCGAGGAGATCCACTGGAGCGGCAAAACGGTTCGCAACCTGACCGTTCACGCCGCCCGCCTCCCCCCCAGCATCCCCGATGGTCTGCCGCGCGGGGCCGTCGTGGTGCTGCACGATACGAGCGAGCTGCGCCGGCTGGAGCGCCTGCGGCAGGACTTCGTCGCCAACGTCTCCCACGAGCTCAAGACCCCGCTGTCGGTCATCAAGGCGCACGTCGAGACGCTGATCGATGGGGCCATCGAGGACGTGCAGAACCGCGGGCGCTTCCTCGACCAGATCGCCCGGCAGAGCGATCGGCTCCAGGCCCTCATCCTCGACCTGCTCAGCCTGGCCCGGATCGAGTCCGGCAGCGAGCTCTTCGACTTCCAGGCCGTGCCCCTCGACGCGCTGGTTCACGCCTGCGTCGAGCGCCACCGGCCGCGCGCCGAGGCGCGCAAGCTCGTGCTGCTCGTCGAGCCCGACGCTCCCCCGAGTAGCGCCTGGGCCGACGAGGAGGCGCTCGACCAGGCCCTGGAAAACTTGTTGGACAACGCCCTCAAGTACACCCCAGAGGGCGGGGAGGTCCGCGTCGGCTGGCGCCAGGAGGACGGCCAGGCGTGCATCGAGGTGTCGGACACGGGGATCGGCATTCCCGAGGGCGACCTGCCGCGCATCTTCGAGCGCTTCTACCGCGTGGACAAGGCGCGCAGCCGCGAGCTCGGCGGGACCGGGCTGGGCCTGTCGATCGTCAAGCACCTGGTCCAGGCCCTGCACGGCAGCGTCCGCGCCACGTCCCGCGTCGGCGCTGGCACCACGTTCACCGTCCGC
The DNA here is from genome assembly GCA_038239195.1 of Gemmatales bacterium. GTDB lineage: Bacteria > Planctomycetota > Planctomycetia > Gemmatales > Gemmataceae > JBBSEZ01. Next base: position 7,842 of record JBBSEZ010000356.1, on the reverse strand, counting down.
GTCCCCCTGGCGAAAGCTTGAGGGGCCTCGGGCCAATCCTCCCGGGGGCCCAGCGAATAACCTGGTGAGGGGCGCGCGCGTTCCGTAGGCTGACCCTTCGGCGCAGCCCCGCCGCGGACCTTCCCCGCCGAGGTGCCTCATGTCCGGCATGCTGCCCGTGACCGTCTTGACGATCAGCGCGGCCGTGGTTTGTGGCACGGTCCTCGCCTTGCTCGCCCGCCTCAAGCTGCTGCTGGCGCGGCGCGGGCAGTTCAACGACCCGGCCGGCAAAGAGCGCCTGCCCCTGTGGGCGCTCAACGTCGCCCTGGTCCCGCTCATGCTCCTCGCAGGCCTGCTCTGCGACTTCTGGGGCGTGCGCCCCGTACTGATCGCCGGCTCGTTCGCGCTCGCCGTCTCCCTGTTTGCGCTGAGCGCTGCCCCCGCCTTTGGCCGGGCCGTTCCCGCCATCCTGCTCGCGGCGCTCGGCGCCGCCTTGCTGACCACCGGCAGCGTGGTGCTGATGCCGCGCGCCCTCTTCGGCACCGACGAGACCGCCGCCTCGCTGCACGTCGGGACCGTTTTCTTCGCCTTCGGCGCCCTGCTCGCCGCCACCCTCGCCGACGTCCTCTTTCGCGTCACCGACCAGCGCCGCGCCCTGGCTTTCCTGGCCCTCGTCTGTCTGGTGCCGGCCTTCCTCGCCGCCGTGGCCGACGGGCGGCATCTCGACGTCCACTCGCCCGGCGCATCGTTGACGGCCCTGGGCGGGAGCCTCGACCTCTGGCTGGCGGTCGTCCTGATGTTTTTGTATGCCCCGCTCGAGGCGGCCGTCAGCCTGTGGGTGGCCGCGTACCTGGTGGACGAGAAGGACCAGCGCCACGGCACCTGGCTCTTGCCGCTGTTCTGGTGCCTGTTCCTCTCCTCGCGGTTGTTGCTCGGCCTCGCCGGCCATGCGGGGCTTCTCAGCGACGCCCACATCGGGTGGTTTCTCGTGATGCCGGCGCTGCTGGCGGCCGTGATTCTCGGCAACCTCGCCGGCGTCCGCAAGGAGAACGCGACCGCGTGGGTGTTGCTGCTCGGCTTCGCGATGGGGCCGATCTTCTCCACCCTCCTGGCGATGGTGTTCCTGATGCCCGGCCTTCGGCAGGCGCACGCTCCGGGCGTGGCCTACGGCGCCCTGTTCGCCGCGGGCTCGGCCGGCAGCCTCTTGCTGGCCCCGCTTCTGGTGCCCCGGCCAGGCCGCACGCCCCAGGTGGCGGTGCGGGGCCCGCTGCTGCTGGCGCTCGTACTGACCACGACGGCGCTGGGCTTCTGGTTGGTCGTCACGTAGTCGTCCGGCCGCCGCACAACGGCCCGGCGGCAAAACGTCCTTGCCAAGCCAAAACGCCTGCCGCACAATGACCCCCTCAGAAGCTGTGTACCGCACTCAGGGGGAGACACGCCATGCGTACCGGGATGAACCTGTTGCTCTGGACGACGCACGTCACCGAGGAGCACTTTCCGCTGTTCGCGAAGTTGAAGAAGACTGGCTTCGACGGCGTTGAGCTGCCGCTCTTCGGCGGGGACGTGGCGCACTACAAGACCATCCGCAAGGAGCTGGACAACCTGGGCCTGGGCTGCACGACGGTGACGGTGGTCACCCCCGAGGCCAACCCGATCAGCCCCAACCCCGCCGTGCGCAAGGCGGGGCTGGACAAGATCAAGTGGGCCATCGAGATGACGGCCACGCTGGGCGGGGAGAACCTGTGCGGCCCCTACCATTCGGCGCTGGGCCAGTTCTCCGGCAAGGGGCCGACCGACGACGAGAAGAACTGGGTCGCCGACCTGCTGCGCGCTGCCGCGGAGGAGGCGCAGAAGGCGAAGGTGATGCTGGCCATCGAGTACCTCAACCGCTTCGAGTGCTACTTCCTGACGACGGCCGCCGACGCCAAGGCGCTGGTCCAGAAGGTGAACCATCCGCATTTCCGGATGATGTACGACACCTTCCACGCCAACATCGAGGAGAAGGCCATCGCCCCGACCATCGCGTCGATCGCCGGCCACTTCATCCACGTGCACGTGAGCGAGAACGACCGCGGCACGCCCGGCAGCGGGCACGTCCACTGGGACGAGACCTTCGCCGCTCTGAAAAAGACGGGATACGACGGCTGGGTGGTGATCGAGGCGTTCGGGCGAGCCCTGCCCGATCTCGCGGCAGCGACGAGGGTGTGGCGCGATCTGTTCCCGTCGGCGGACGAGGTGTATACGAAGGGGCTGGCGTTTATCAAGGAGAACTGGGCGAAGAAGCGGTGAGGGAGAGGGGCGTCATGTCCGCGCTGCAAGGCAGAGTCGCCCTGGGCACCGGGGCCAGCCGGTGCGCGCGGCAAGGCACGGACCGGGCAGACCTTCGCCCGATGCCAGAACGGGGCCCGGTCCTCCAGAGTGCGTGAGGTTCGGGGGCGCCCCTGCTCAACGCCGACCACCTCCCCATGCCGCAGCTCGTTGAGGAGGTTGGCTACGGATAGCCTTCGCGAACGGTTGGGCGAACAAATGCCGTTGATGGAAACCACCTTGCCGTTCCCCTGGCACTACAGCCCTTGTCCGGACTGACCCGTAGCCTCCTTGTCATCTTCCTTCATGAGCGCCTGGGGAGCCTGCCTCAGCTTGTCGCGGTCCTTCGTCTCGCACTCCCAGACGACGAGAACGTCCCACCCGGTCTCGCGGAGGGCCGCGATCTTCTCTCCGTCACGCCGGACGTTCCCCGCGAATTTCCTGGCCCAGAAGTCTGGAGCGCATGCCCGACCAACCCCGCTCCGCCGCGAAACGGCCCCGGCCAGCCGCGTAGGCCCGGGCCGGCCCCGGGTGGCTCTGGCCAAATCGGCGGACACAGCCGACGGCCCTCGCCAGTACAACCGCCAGCGCGCCCAGCCTCGGGCCAGGAAAAGGGGCCCGACGAGCAGCACTCCGGTAGGGATCTGGAGGACCGCGAAGCCCGACCCAAGGAGCACGGAGGCACCAATCGCGATCCCGATCGCGACCGTCAGGGCGCCGCCCACGAATTGCTTCCGTGCCTCTCGGACCAACCGCGCGGGCCTCCGGCGGCTCGTGGTATCTGCGCAAGTCCTCCTCGGCCCGATCGACCAGGGCCTCCGTCGCGGCCGGCGACCAGTCGAGCCGGAGCAAATCCGCGACGATGGCCTCCCGGCTGCGCCCCTTGAGGGCGCGCGGGACCATGCTCTCCGCGTCCTCGGCGGCGAACTTCTGCTGGGAGTCAGCTCGTCATCCATGCTCGCCTCTCATGCCGGACACCGCAAGGCGCGCTTACCGCTTCTGCTCGAGGGGCCTCCCTGCGGAATGGCCAGCATCTGCCGTCGAGCAAGCCCGGTTGAAGGCCCTGGGCAAGCTCCCCGTCCACCGTAAGCGCCCCACACCGGCGCGTTCAGGGTTGATCGAAGGCCCGCAGCCACACGGGAGGGTGGGTCACGGTCGTCACGGTCAGGACACGGCAGTATTTCCTCGCCAGGGGCCCCCTGCGGCTGCTAGAATCACTTCGTCCTACCCTCCGCACGTGCCTCGCCCTCCCTCCGCGCCGGTATCTCATCATGCTCCCGCTCCCGACGCTCCATCGCCGCGATTTCCTCCAGGTCGGCGGCAGCAGCCTCCTGGGCCTCGGCCTGCCCGCCCTCCTCGCCGGCCGGGCCGCCTCGGCGTCCCCGCAGGCGGAGCGCGGCAAGTCGCGGTCCGTCATCCTGGTGCTGCTCACCGGCGGAATGAGCCACCTCGACACGCTCGACATGAAGCCGGGCGCCCCCGTCGAGGTTCGCGGCGAGTTCCGGCCCATCGCCACCAGCGTCCCCGGCATCCAGGTGTGCGAGCACCTGCCACAACTGGCCGCTCGCATGGGGCGCTGGGCGCTGGTGCGGTCGCTGTCGCACGGAGAAAATGGCCATCTGCCCGCCACGCATCGAGTGCTGACCGGGGCACCGATGCCCAACCAGCGCGGCAGCGACCTCGACAACGTGCTGTCGCGCCGCGACTGGCCCTGCTACGCCGCCGGGCTCAACCACGTTCGGCCCCGGCGCGACGGCGTCCCCTCCGGCGTCACCCTCCCGCACTCGCTGATCGAGGGACCGCTCACCTGGCCCGGCCAGCACGCCGGCCTTCTCGGCGCCGCCCACGACCCGCTCCTGGTCACCCAGGACCCGAGCTCTTCGACCTTCCGGATGGACGCGTTCGGCCTGCCCGCCGGCACTGACGCGGATCGCCTGGGACGGCGGCGCGCGCTCCTCGACCAGCTCGGCCCGGCGCCCAGAGGAGGCCCACCCTTCCGCAGGCATCAGCAGTTGGCCTTCGAGATGTTGACCTCCGGCAAGGTGGCGCAGGCGTTCCGCCTCGAGCGCGAGCCGGACCGCGTCCGCGACCGCTACGGCCGCAATCCGTTCGGCCAGTCGTTGCTGCTGGCCCGGCGGTTGGTGCAGGCAGGCGTGCCGATCGTGCAGGCCAACATGGGCATCGTGCAGAGCTGGGACACCCACGTGGACAACTGGGGCCGGTTGAAGGGCAGACTGCTGCCGTGGCTGGACCAGGGGCTGGCCGCCCTGGTCGATGACCTGGAGGCGCAGGGCCTGCTCGACGACACGCTGGTGGCGGCCCTGGGCGAGTTCGGGCGCACCCCGCGCGTCTCGACGCTGCCGGGCTCGACGCAGCCGGGCCGCGACCACTGGGCGGCGGTCTACTCGGGCCTGTTCGCCGGCGGCGGTGTGCGCGGCGGGCGTGTGATCGGCCGCTCCGACCGCGTCGGCGCATTCCCGACGACCGACCCGTTCGCCCCCTACGACGTCGGAGCGACGGTCTACCAGGCGTTGGGCGTCGATCCCGACGCCGAGCTCCGCGACGCGCTCAACCGGCCCTCGCGCCTCAACGCGGGCCGGCCGATCCGGGCGCTGTTCCAGGGCTCGTGAGGGATTGGCGCGAAGATTCTTCTTGCACCCCGGACCGATCTTTGCGAGGCTGCGCGCTCCTGTCCGTCGCGCAACAGGCTCGCCAACCCGAGGGGATCGGCGACCTCGCGACGGACGCTGAGGGCACCCCGTCATGGCGAACCCACTGTTCGAGCTCAAAGCGCGATTCCAACTCGACGGCAACCATCCCGCCTCGTTCGAGGCCGAGGACGAGGACGGGCGCCTGCTCCCTGGCTTCTACGTGGTCCTCCTCGTCGCGCCCGCAGCCGGAAGCCCTCGCATCCATCAGGTCACCTTCCTGCTGGACGAGACGTATGAGCAGCCGTTGCGCAAGGCCACGCGACCGAGGAACGATTTCGGAGCGGAGATCACCAGTTACGGCGATTTCGCCGTCGTGGCCAAGGTCGAGGCCGAGGACGACGTCCACGCCGCGGTAGGGTGGCTGTCGGACCTCCTGGCGAAAGGGCACGCCACCGACCTCACGCCAGCGATCCGCCGGGCCATCGACTCGATTGCCGCGAACTGACGTTCAGGAACTGGGAACGTCCACGCCGACGCTCCGAGCCGTCTCGAGGACCTGCGACCACGTCGTTTCATCGACGTCGATCCCCTCGCGCAGCCGTTGCGCTTTGGTCCGCTCCTCGATCTCGCCCGGCATCAGAATTTCGCCTCCGGGCATCGCCTTTGCCGAGCTCTTCACCCAGGCCACGAAGCGCTCGATCTCGGCGGCGAAGGCATCGTCGGCCTGGAACCGCGAGACGTCGAGGAAGATCGAGAGCATCCCATTCACCACGCGGCCCGCGTTCGCCGGGTCGCTGCACCCGCCCCCGGTGAGGGCGCCGGCGAGTACCTCGCAGAGCACCGCCAAGCCGTAGCCCTTGTGGCCGGCGATGGACAGGATGGCCCCCGGCGGGTTGGCGTAGAACACCCGCGGGTCGGTCGTCGGCCGGCCCTCGGCGTCGATGAGACAGTCCTCCGGCACCGAAACGCCCTTGTTCAGGGCCACGCGAATCTTGCCCTCGGCGAGGGTGCAGGCCGACATGTCGAGGATCAGGGGCGCGCTGCCCTGAATGGGGATGCCGGCCGCGATCGGGTTGGCCGACAGGCGCCGCTCGATGCCGCCGTGCGGCGCGACCAGGATGCCGGCGCCCGTCGTGTTGACGAAGTGCAGCGAGAGCTTGCCCGCCCGGGCCGCCATCAGGGGCCAGTCGCCGATCCGTCCGAGATGGCCCGCGTTGCGCAGGGCGACCACGGCCACGCCGTGCTTCGCCGACTTCTCGATCCCCAGTTCTGTCGCCTGCTCGCCGATGGTCTGGCCAAAGCCGAACTGCCCATCGACGACGGCGAGGGCCTCGTTCTCGAACACGACCTGAAGCGTGCGGTTGGCGAGGACCTTCCCGTCGCGCAACCACTGAACGTAGGACGGCACGCGGATGACGCCGTGGGAATCGTGCCCGACCAGGTTGGCTTCCACCAGGTGGGACGCGATTCGCTCGGCCTCGGCCGGCTGGCAGCCCGCCGCGCGGAAGATGGCCGAGGCGAGCTCGCACAAACGATCCGGTCGGAGCTTCATGGCGAGGGCCTCGCTGTGCGGACGAACTTCTGAAGCGTGTGGCAGGAGGCCGGAACGAGCCCCGCGCGCCCGCCCGCCGACAGGGCCACCTCGGCGACGTAGACGTCGCCGCGCGAATCGACGCAGATGCCGTGCGGCGCGAAGAAGTCGCCGGGAGCACACGGATTGTCGCCCCCACCCCAGCGGGCCTGGAGGGCGCCGCTGCGGTCGAACACGCTGACCCTCCCCCCGGGAGCGTTTGCCGCGGCAGGGCCGGTGCCGGGCCACCGCCCCGCGCGAAAGCCCAGCTCGGCGACGTAGACCCATCCGCGCAGGCGGTCGATGAACACCTGGCAGGGGCGAGCCACGTCGGCCCACTCCCCCCGATAGGTGCCCTCGGCCGTGAAGAGCTGCACCCGGCTATTCTCGCGGTCGGCGACGTAGACGGTGCCGTCGGCATCGATGGCCAGCCCGTGGGGCACGCGAAACTGGCCGGGCGCGCTCCCCGGCTCGCCCCAGGACTGGAGCAGCCGGCCGTCGGGCGCAAAGCGATGGACGCGCGCGTTGCCGTAGCCATCGGCGACGTAGAGATCGCCCGACGGGCCCAGCGCCAGGTTGGTCGGGTAGTTGAACGGCGGGCCGGCGTACTGGACCGTCCGGTAATCGATGCTGGTGGCCCCGGTGTCGGAAGGCCGGCCACTCGTGCCCAGCGTCAGTAGCAGCCGGCCCCCGGGCGTGAAGGCGCGCACGGTGTGGCCGAAGTCGTCGGTGCAGTAGACGACGTCCTCGGGGCCGAGGAAGATGCCGTGCGGCCGGACGAACAGGCCCTCGCCCCACGCGGCCACGAACGCCCCGTCGGCCTCGTAGACGTGGACCGGGCGAGGGCCGCGGAGGAAGACGAAGACGCGGTCGCGCCGGTCGCAGGCGACGGCGACGACCTCGCCGTCGGGCCCGTCGCCGGGGAACTTCGCCCAGGGGAGATCGACCCGGTAGCGAAAGGGGCCTTCCCCAACGCAGACGTTCGGGGACCGCAGCACTCGCGTGGGCTCGTCCATGGTGGGCCTTTCCTCCTCGACGCGGAATGGGAACGGGGCCGGCTGGGAAGATCGTAACGCGGAGTGGCGGGGCGTGCAAGTTTTCGGCGTTTCGGCGCATGAGGGCGCGAGGGGCCGGGCCAGCCATGCCTATCAGGCGACCGAGCGGCTTGGCATCGAACACCTGAGGTAGTCCGCCGTCTGCTCGCCGGGCTTCTGCGTCAGGCAATGCGCGCAGTGCCGCCGAGAAGGGCCGGGAGGGATACGAGGAGGCGGTCAAACGGCTGGTGTACTTCGTGACGTGGAGGGAGGTCGCCGCTCACCCGGAGCGCAGCGCAAC
>JBBSEZ010000355.1:0-10608 GCA_038239195.1 Gemmatales bacterium | reverse complement strand
GTGAAGTCCTGATAGTCCATCACCTCGCCGACGATCGGCGTGGTGACGACGACCTCGACCGTCTTGGCCGGCTTCGGGGACGGGGCGGAGCAGCCGGCCGCCAGCGCGGCCAGCAAGGCCCCTGCCGCCAGCCAGCGCCACCCGTTGGCCGCATTGTGGCAAGAACCTGGCGAACGGGAACGGAGAGAAGGAGGGCCCATCGGCGTTCTCCGGAGAGACTTGAGCGGGGGTCGGGGGCGCCGGGACGGGCCAGCTCGCCCCAACACGCCTGGAAAGGAAGCAACCCTGCGCAGCGGAAACCACACGGGTGCCCTACCCACGCCCTTCAACAGGGTGGCGGTGGGGAGGGCGGTGCAAGCTCCGCTCAACGGTTCACCCGGAGGGACCACGGTCAATTCGAGGCCGGCAGTCTGGCCAGGGAACGCGCCCGAATTTTCGGACGGACTGGTCAGTTCTCTTTTCATGGTAAGGCGGTGCGAGCCGTTGTCAACGAGAAAAGCATGGTTCGTCTCCCCGCGCGAGGCTCATCTCGCGGCCGGTGTCAACTCGAGTGGCAGGGTGTTCGTCCCCGCCTCGGTCAGCTCCCGAAAGCGACACCAAACGTTTCGTCCTGGTCGGCCGCGCAACTCGTTTCTCTTCATCGAAATCGAATACGCCAACCGGCGAACGACCTTCCCTGCGGGCAAGAAGTCCTATCACGTCAAGGGCGCCCGCCCCAGCCAGTGAGCCTGGTAGTCCTTCCTGAGCCGACAGCAGCGCGAGGGCCCGATCCGGGTCGCCGACCGCTTTCTCGCCCCGGCGAAGCTCCCCTCTTGCCGCACCTGCGCCCAGGTGGCCGAGCACTTCGGCGACAGCCGGGTCATGGCCTGTTGTCCCCTCGCCGTGTCGAACCGATTGTCCGCCTACTTCGTGCAGTGGGTTCGCGCCTGCGAGGGCCCCGTGCTGATCGGCGACTTTACCGAACGCAGGGTGCGCCGGTGATCGGGATCAACGACCCTACCCGACGGGGACAGATGTGGGATCAGACGAGCAGAGAAGTGCAGGCGACGGCTGCGAGTGGGCCGGAGAGCGCCAACCCATTTTCCTGACGAATCGTTCTCGCCTTCGCGTCTCCGCCTGCCGGGTTGACGGATCGCGCCCGGTGGAGAAATCTGCCAATTCGCTTGGGAAGTCCTGAAAAACACTCCCTGGCTAATAGAGGGACGAGCGAAACGCCCAGGCGGGGTTGGTCTCCGCCTGCAAGGCAGACGTCTGACGGTCCCACGCACGACAACAAGGAGCAAGACGATGAACGTGTTCGCAACGGCGAAGCTGGTGGCGGTCTTGGCGGTGGCGGTGGGCGTGAGCCTCGTCGCCGTGCCGTCCGCGGAGGCCGCGCCCTCCGTTCTCGGCATCCGCTACCTCAACGCCCCGTCCACCGACGGCGTGGAGGTGGTCGCCGTCTTCGCGGGCAGCCTGGCCGAGCGCCACGGCCTCGAGGTCGGCGACCGCATCCTCAGCATCAACGGCCGCCCCCTCTTCGACGGCGCGGACTTCCGCCGCGCCCTGGCCGAGTCGGGCCCGGTGGCCCGCCTGCGGATTCGCGACGTTCGGACGGGGGGCGTCGTCTACCGCAGCGTCCGTCTGTTCTAGACCTAAAACAAGTGTGTCTCGGCGGACCGGAACCCGGAATCGCCTTGTTTCAGCCACTTGCAGGGTTGGCTGCATCTCCGGCGCTCACTTTTCTGGGTGAGCGCCGGCGAGAGGCGATTTGAAACCGCAGGCCTTTAACCAGCATGTGGTTGCGTCGATTGTCATCCCCCTGTCACTGCCGGGACACGCTTATTTTAGGTCTAGATGACCGATTCGTAAAGGCGCCGCCAGTCGGCAGTCTCACCAGCCCGCTGGGCCACCGAGGGAAGGGCCCTTTCGCTGACGCGTCGGGCTGACGTACTTGGGCGAACGGTCGGTGATGTTGCCCCCGTGTAGCCGCGACGCGAAGCGGAGCGCGTACGCCGCGTTGCGCTTCGCGTAAGCGGCTACACGGGGACATTATCTCATGCCGCTCGCCTCGCGCCCTCCGACACCGACTTCCGTGCAGGCCGGCCACTCGCGAGGGCGGCCTGCGTGTTTTCGCAATCGGCGGCGAACGGAGGCCACGTCGTCGAGGAGGGGGTCAGCGATCTCCGACCCGCTCGAGGAGGGTGGCGACGTCGGCCCACAGTTTCCGCCACTCCTCGCGCTCACCTTCGGGCAAGGAAGCCACCGCTTCCTTGTCGCGCACGGCGGCAAAGTCAGCGTCCTGCCGCCAATGTTCCAGGCGCTGCTGCACGACTGCCTTGACCCGCGGGTCGGCGCTGTTGGCCAATTTGACGTAGAGGGCCAGATCGGCCCGCAGCCAGGCCAGCGCCTGCTGGCGAAGTTTCTTCCGCGCCGCGTCCGGCAGGCGTTCGGTGTCCTTGGCCAGGCCAACAGCGGCCAGCGCGGCGCTCCCGGCGGCTTTGTAGCGGTGCTGCTGCCGGAGGTCATCTGCCAACTTCGCGTTGGCAGCAAAGGCAGCGGCGGCGAGGCGGGCCGCGGTGGCGTGCAGGCGCCTCGCGGGGTGCCGGCAGAGGGCGGCGAGCTCCAGGCCTTCGGCGGCGTTGGCGGGCTCGGCCTTGCCGTTCGCGACCGCCGGGAGCTTGCCGTCCAACTCGACGAGGCGCTCGCACTGGCCTACCAACTTCCCGGACGGGTCGGGCCATCCAGGGCGGCCCCTGCCCAACTTCTGGCCCCCCCGGAACGATTCGAGCGCTTCCGCGAATCGTCCCTGCGCGCGCAAGGCGAAACCGAGGCCGGTGTGCGCCTCGGGGAGGTCGTGCTTGAGGCGGAGGGCCTTGCGGAAGGCGGCCTCCGCTTCGTTGGGCTTCCCTTGCCCGAGCAACGCGCCGCCGAGGCTGGAGTGCGCCTCGGGGAAGTCGTGCTTGAGGCGGAGGGCCTTTCGGAAGGCCGCCTCCGCTTCCTCGTGCTTCCCCTGCGAGCGCAAGATGAAGCCGAGCCCGGAGTGCGCCAGGGGGAAGTCGTGCTTGAGGCGGAGGGCCTCGCGGAAGGCCGCCTCCGCTTCCTCGTGCTTCCCCTGGCCGATCAAGGCGAGGCCGAGGTTGTAGTGCGCCTCGGGGAGGTCGTGCTTGAGGCGGATGGCCTCGCGGCAGGCGGCCTCCGCGTCCTTGTGCTTCCCCTGGTCGCTCAAGGCGCCGCCGAGGCTGGAGTGTGCCTCGGGGAGGTCGTACTTGAGTCGGATGGCCTCGCGGAAGGCGGCCTCTGCTGCCTTGTCCTTCCGCTGGCCGATCAAGGCGACGCCGAGGTTGTGGTGCGCCTCGGGGAAGTCGTGCTTGAGGCGGATGGCCTCGCGGCAGGCGGCCTCCGCGTCCTTGTGCTTCCCCCGGCCGCCCAAGGCGAGGCCGAGGTTGTGGTGCGCCTCGGGGAAGTCGTGCTTGAGGCGGATGGCCTTGCGGAAGGCGGCCTCCGCTTCTTTGTCCTTCCCCTGGCCGTCCAAGGCGAGGCCGAGGTTGTTGTGCGCGTTGGGGTAGTCGTGCTTGAGGCGGATGGCCTCGTGGTAGGCGGTCTCCGCTTTCTCGTACTTCCGCTGGCCGATCAAGGCGCCGCCGAGGTTGTTGTGCGCGTGGGGGTAGTCGCGCTTGAGGCGGATGGCCTCGCGGAAGGCGACCGCCGCCGCGCCGTGTTTCTTCCGGGCATACAGGGCGTTGCCGAGATAGAAGCGCATTTCGGTATTGGCCGGCTGCTGGCGCACCAGGTCACGCAAGACGGCCTCCCCCTCCTCTGCCCGACCGGCCCGGACAAGCGCCGTGCCCAGGCGGACGCCAAGGTGGGCACGCCGGGCGCGGATGGCGCGGTAGCATTCGATCGCCTCCCCCAATCGTGCCGGCCTTTGGTCCTCCAGAAGTTTGCCCAGCGCGTCCAGCAACAAGATCTCGTCCGGCCGCACCGCCAGCGCCTCCCGCAGCACCTGCTCGGCCACCCCGACATCCCCGATATCGCTACACGCCCGAGCATAGAGCACCACGGTGAACACCGAGCCCCTGCCCGGGCCCATTCCTCCTCGGATCGTCCGCAAGCGCCGCCAGGTGTTGCCACGCGCCACGTCCCAGAGCCCAGGCCAGGGCAAAGAGGCACCCGCCTGCCCCACCAAGCCTGCCACGCTGTCCGGACGCGGCGGGCTTCCCCCGACGAGCAACTCCCGCAACTGCCGGCTCTGGGTGTTCTCGTCCAGTCCCTGTGCCACGCGAAACAGTCGCCGCCACTTCGCCTCCGGGTGGTTCTGCCGTCGCCGCTCGACCATCCAACTATCCAGGGCCGCGGCCACGTCTCGAAAAACCACCTCCGGCTCCCGCCGCAGCCGGGCCACCACTTCCGCTTCCGCCGTTTGATCCAGGTCCAGCTTCCCCCAACGCCGGAAGGCTGCCGCGTACTGCTCGTCCGCGCTCGGCTGGGCCGTCGCAACCATCCGGCCGCCCTCGGCGTTCTCGTAGGTGCTGGTCTCGCGCGGTGCCGCCACGTCCACCAGCGCGCCCCGCAGCGTGTTGTTGCTCCTGGCGCGTTGGAGCCGATCCTCGGCCCGGTCCTTGAAATCGTCGATCTGCTTCAGCACCGCGTCGCTGGCGTTGCCGCTCCGGGCGATGCCCACGGCCCGGTCTGCCTCGGCCTTCGCCGCCGTCAGTTTCGCCAGGTCGTGCTCTTCCCAGCCCTCGTCCAGCAGGCCCCCGCGCTGCTCCACCACCGCGAGTGCCTCCTGCTCGGCGCGCGCCTGCCGGGCGCGCTGCTGTTGCACCGTCCAGGCGCCAGCCCCACCGCCCAGCAGCAGCAGCAGCACCGCCGCCGCCAGCCCCAGCAGCAGCCGACGCGCCCGCCGCTCCGCCGCCGCCTTCTTCACCGCCTCTTCCGCCCGCGCCTGGGCCGCCGCCCGCCCCACCTCGGCGACCCGCAGCCGCTCCTGCACCGCCGCCAGGTACGCCGCCATCCGCCCCGCCACCGCGCCGGCGTCGCGCGGGCGCCCGTCCATCTCCGCGGCCAGGCACTCCTTCGCCAGCTCCAGCAGCACCGCGTCCGCGCCGCAGTCGTCCAGCCGGGCGAACGTCTCCGCCAGGTCGCCGCGCTGCGCCTTGCGCAGCACCTCGCCGCCGCTGCCGCGGTAAGGTGGCCGGCCCGTCAGGATGGCGCACAGGATGCCGCCCAGCCCGAACACGTCGACGCGCTCGTCGGCCCGGTCCCACTCCCCGTTGGCCTGTTCCGGCGCCATGTACGCCGGCGTGCCCACCGCCCCAACCGTCTCCCCCCCTGCTCTGTCCCTGGGCCGCGTGGCGAGCTCGCTGCCACCGCCTCCCTGTTCCCGCCTTGCGTCTCCGCGCTTCCCAAGAACCTTGGCGAGCCCCCAGTCCATTACCTGGACCTCGCCGAATCGCCCCACCATCACGTTCTCGGGCTTCAGGTCGCGGTGGATCACGCCCTTGCTGTGGGCATAGGCTACCGCCTGGCACACCTGCAGGAACACTCCCAGGTGCGCCGCCGGGCCCTCCTCACCGCCCTGCTCCGCCAGCAACTCGGCGAACGTCGAGCCGCGCACCACCTTCATGGTGAAGTACAGCCGGCCGTCGCGGAGCCGGCCGATGTTGTACACCGGCACGATGCTGGGGTGCTGGAGCGACCCCGTGATGCGCGCCTCCTCCTCGAAGCGCCGCTCCAACTCGCGGTGGCCGTGCCAGTCCGGCCGCAACACCTTGAGGGCCAGCGGGCGGTCCAGCCCCGGGTCGCGGCTGAGGTAGACCTCGCCCATCCCGCCGCCGCCCAACCGATCCATCAACTGATACTCGCGCAGGTCCAGCCCGCTGGCATCGCCCGGCGGCGGAAACACCTCGGCCAGGGGCAGCCGGGCCCCGCAGCGCGGGCAGTCGGCGCTCTCCTCCGCCTCGTCCAGCGGCAGGCCCTTCTCCTTGCAGCGCGGGCAGTTCCAGCGCGGCGCCAGGTCGTGCAGCGCCGCGGCGTGCTCGGGGAAGCGCTCGAGATAGGCCCGCCGCGGCGCCCGCTCCCCGCGCTTCCACCGTTGCTGATACTCCCAGCGGATCAGCCCTTGCTGCTGGGCGGCGTCGGGCAGAGAGCCGGCGGCTTGCAGGCGCTCGTGCTGGAAATACGGCTCGGCCAGCAGAGCGGGGACGCCCGCCTTGACGCGGAACTCGACGTCCATTTGCAGCAGGACGCAAACGCTGCCCGCCGCGCAGGGCTGGCCGGGCGGCGGTAGGAAGTCCTCCCAGCGCGGCAGCGGCAGACCGGGCCGCCAGCCGCGCCAGATCGACTCCAACATCTCCTGCCGCTGTTCGGCGTCGTCGAGAACGGTCAAGGCCTGGGGCCCTTGTGGCGCCGGCATGGACGGGCACCTCGATGAGTCGTCACGGGGCCTCGAGCAACGAACGGATGCGGACGAGGCGGTTGCTCACGGTGGTCTCGGATCGGTTGATGCGGTTGGCGATCTGCTCGAGCGTCTCGTCCTTGAGGCGGCCTTCCAGGATGGACCTGTCCTCGGGGGACAGTTTGCCGTACAGGGCCTCGCAGGCGTCCGCAAAAGCTGACTCCTCGCCGACCTCCGCCCGATGGTCGGCGGGCTCGGCGGCGAGCTCGGTCTCGCGCCCCTTGCGTTTTTTGGCGCGGTAGTATCCTTTCCACTTGTTGCAGTGCCGCTCGACGTAGCACAGCACCAGGGGCCAGAGCATCGGATAGCCGTACTCGTCCACGTCCGACAGGGGGACGTTTTGGACCGCCAGGTCGCAGAACAGGCTCAGCAGAGCTGACTGGGCGATGGCCGACGTGCCGGGCATGAGCCTGGCCTTGCCCTTCAGGTGTCGGCGGACCTCCGCCTTCAACTCCTCGAAGTAGTCGTAGAAGATGCGCACGTCTTCCTGGTCCACCCGGGCGAGCGCGTGGCGCAACGTCTCCTCGAACGGGGGCACGTCGCTCATGGTGCTGCTCTCGCTGTGTGTGATGTTCGACCTCTCCAAATCCTAGCGGCCCCAAGGCCTCCGTTCAACCTGCCGCGCCCTTTCCGCGGCCCGGGCGCCCTGCAAGCTTCCGGTCGTCGGAAAAATCGGAGTGGTCGCTTGGGGAAGCCCCGAAAAACACTCACCTGCTAATAGAGGGATGAGTGCAAGCAGGTTGCTCCGGCCTGGTACTCGGCGAGGTGGTTGGTTCTTGCCGCCTCCCTTGTCTTGGCCCCCACTTGTGAGGCACGTCCCGCACGCGCCACCCGGGCACAACCCGGGGGCCTCTGTGGCGGGTCGGTCCACCGCCCATGAAATCGGCGTGGCAGCGACGGCAGACTGCCCACGCCTTACCCTACTGCCGCAAGGAAATCACCATGAAGAAGCCTCTGGCAATTGTTGCCCTCGGGCTCGTCGCCCTGGTCTTGGGCAACTCCGGCGCCTCCCAGGCGCAGGTCGGTTCCAACCGGGCGGACCTGCCCAACCTGAGGGGCACGTTCGCCATCCACAACCAGACGGGGGTGACCATTCGCTATCAGGTCAAGTGGGGGAACGAAGAATGGAAGCGGATCATCCTGCCCAGCGGCAGGGTGGAGCGGCACTCGTACCCCCTCAACGCGAGCAACCGGGCGCCGACCCCCTACGTCCGGTTCGACTCGATCGGGGGGGACGGGAAGGTGACGTGGAAGAGCTACCGGCTGGAGTTTCGCGCGGTCGGGTTCGCCGGCTTGGCCCAGGGCTACCTCACGGAGCCGAAGCACTATCGGTTCAGGTACTCTCCCGACGGCCGCGTCCTTGACCTGAAGGCGCAGTAACAGGGCCAAGGGAGGGCGGGCCTTTCGAGGCCCGCCCTCCCTTGCCCGCGAAGGGAAATGCCGCGATCCCCATGAGCCCGCCGGTCTGGGAAAGCGCACCGGCGGGCTCGCAGCCGCGCCGCTCGCTTCGTTCACGCCCTCTCGGTTCGCGCTCCCGAGGTGCCGCTGGCACGCCATGGGCGGAACTGCGGGTCCGCACGCGGAAGTAGTAGGCGGGCCGGGCATGGCCTCCGCAAAGGGGCGGAGGCCCAGGTGACCGGTCCCCTCGCCTGAACGCCGCGCGAGGGGGCCGACAGGTTTTCGGATTTCGTGTCCTCCCACTCGCGCCGACCGCAATGAGGCTGTGAGGAAGGGATGCCGACGCCTCCTTCTGGCTCAGAAAGGGCAAGGCCCGCCGCCCGCTCGGGTGGCCCGAACCATCGGCGCAAGCAGGACGTCTCACCTCCCTCGCCAGGAAAAGCCCTCTTTGGTGCAACGTCTTCCACGAAAGGTTGCCGACCAGGCGAACGTTTCCGGCCTCGCCCGCCTTCCGCGCTTCGGCCCTGGGGCTGCTGATGCTCGGCGTCCTGGCGCTGACTGCGCCTGCCGCGCCCAGCTCGAAAGCGCCCGGTTTCTCCAAGGAACCGATGGCAGCCGGCTACCAGTTGGCCCTGGCCCCCCTGGCGGTCTACGATCGCCTGTCCGACCTGAAGATGGGCTCGGTCCCCGCGCTGCCCGCCGACGAACGGAAGTTGCTCTCCGCGGTCTGGGAGAGGAAGACCAGGCGACCTGGCCCCGCCGAGAAGGAAGATGACGGCCTCCTGGTGGACGCCATGCTGTTCGCGTCCGGCATCGAGGGGGCCGAGCCCCGCGAGAAGTACCGCGAGCGCTTCGACGAGTTGGTCGTCGGGGCTCGCCAGGCCGTCAAGGGCGCCAGGCCCGACCGCGAGCGCGGCGAACGGCTGATGCGCTTCCTGCACAAGGGGGTGATGAGCAAGGGCTACGCCGCGGAGCAGAGCTCTTTCGCGGCCGTCTTCGACACGGGCAAATTCAACTGCGTCTCCGCAACGGCGCTCTACTACCTCGTCGGCAGCCGCCTGGGCCTGAAGTTGCGCCCCCTCTCCATCCCGGGAGGGTTCTTCCCAGGGCACGCCGCCCTGGACCTGGTGGAGGGCGACAAGCGCATCCAGGTCGAGCCGACCAACCCCGCCGGCTTCGACTGGAAGGCCAAGGGCGGCCGCGAGGGCGCCCGCGAGGTGGACGGCTTCGGGGTCGCGGCCTTGATCTACAGCAACCGGGGCGTGGCCCTGGCTGGCGCCAAGGTGCCCCGGCCGCTGGAGGCCGCCCGCTGCTACCTGGCCGCGCTGGCGCTGGACCCGGCGAGCAGGACGGCGGCCAACAACCTGCTGGCCATCTTCGTCAACTGGGGCCCGCGGTTGACCGACGAGAGGAAGTTCGAGGACGCGGTCCGGGCCCTGGCCTTCGGCCTGTCCGTGGCGCCCCGGTCGGGCTCGTTGCACAACAACCACCACCTGGCGTGGGCGAGCTACATCGACGCCACGCTGGCGGCCGGACAGGACCAGGACGCGCTGAAGGTAATCGAGCGCGCGGCCAAAGCGGTCCCCGAGGACAAGGACTTCCAGAGCCCCAGCCGTTGGTTCGTGCGGCTGGGCGAAAAGCGGTCCCAGGACAAGGGCTGGGAAGCGGGGCTGGTGGTGGTGGGACGGGGGCTGAAAGTCTTGCCGGCCGCCGAGGGCAAGAAGCTGCTGGCGTGGCGCTCCGGGCTGTTCCGGCGCTGGTCGCAGTCGCTGCTGTCGAAAAAGGACGTCCACGGGTCGCTGAAGGTGCTCGCCCGCGCCTACGCCCTGGGCCCGAAGGACCGCGAGGTCGCCGGCGGGATCGCCTACCACGCGCAGGAGGCCCTCCGCACCCTGGAAGAGGGAGGCGGCCGGCCGGCCGCGATCGAGCACTACGAGGCGCTCCGCAAGCAGTTCGTCGCGGTGAAGTCGGTCCCCGCAGTCGGCTCCGCGTACGCGGCCGGCGCGGTCCGCAAGCTGACCGACGCGAGGAAGTACCAGGAGGCGTTGAAGGCGGCGGTGGGGTACGGGCCTCTGGTGGCGGGCCCGCCTCAGCGCGCCGAACTGGCGGCCATCGTCTACGATGGCTGGGCCAGGCAGCTGCGGCGCGAGAAGAAGTGGAAGGCGGCGCTGGAGAAGTACGCCGAGGGGCTGAAGGCATTCCCCCGGCAGCCCCGGCTGGCGAGCAACGCCATCGCCCTCATCGACGACTGGGCCGAGACCGCCATCAAGGTGAAGGACTGGGCCGAGGCCGTCCGCGTCTACGACGTCGGGCTGGCGGACTTCCCCGGCAACAGCCACCTCAAGCACAACCGCCACTACTGCGAGCAAATGAAGCGGAAGCGGTAGCCACGTGTGGCGGCCAGGTCTTCGGCGCGGGCCGAGGTGTGCCCCAATGCCGTTTCTCGGGGCGAGCAGGAATTATCCGAAGTGTTGAGCTCCTGAAGGCTGCGGTCCGCGAGCGCCAGTTTGAGGTTGGCTTCCGCCTGGGCCAGGTCGGTCTTGTATGGGCGAGGGTCGATCAGGAACAACACCTTCCCTTCGGGGACGAGTTCGCCTTCCGTGAAGTAAGCCTCGTTCACGTACCCGGTTACGCGGGCGCGGACCTCGACGGTGCGGAACGCGTCGAGGCGGCCGGTGAAGTCCTGATAGTCCATCACCTCGCCGACGATCGGCGTGGTGACGACGACCTCGACCGTCTTGGCCGGCTTCGGGGACGGGGCGGAGCAGCCG
>JBBSEZ010000354.1:0-10627 GCA_038239195.1 Gemmatales bacterium | reverse complement strand
CGCGTCGTCCGGCTTGCGGCCCTTCGCCAGGCGCATCGCCTCGACGACGGCGTGCGCGGTCTCCAGCGCCGGCAGGATGCCCTCCAGGCGCGAGCACAGGTGGAACGCCTTGAGCGCCTCGTCGTCGCCGACGCTGGTGTAGCCCACGCGCCGGGCGTCCTTCCAGTAGGCATGCTCGGGGCCGACGCCCGGGTAGTCCAGCCCCGCCGAGACAGAGTGAACAGGGGCGGTCTGGCCGTCGGCGTCCTGGAGGACGTAGCTGTAGGCCCCGTGCAGCACGCCGGGCCGGCCCTGCGCGAGCGTGGCCGCGTGATCGCCCTGACCGGCGCCGCGCCCCCCTGCTTCGACGCCCACCAGTTCCACGCCGGCGTCCTCGACAAACGGATAGAACATGCCCGCGGAGTTGCTGCCTCCGCCAACGCAGGCCACGACGACCTCGGGGAGCTTGCCGAGCTGGTCGAGACACTGCTGCCGGGCCTCCTGGCCGATGACCGCCTGGAAGTCGCGCACGATCATCGGGAACGGGTGGGGGCCGACGACCGAGCCGAGGATGTAATGCGTGGTCGCCACCGACGCCATCCAGTCGCGCATCGCCTCGTTGATGGCGTCGCGCAAGGTCCGGCTCCCGGTGCTCACGGGCACGACGGTCGTGCCGAGGGCCTTCATCTTGAAGACGTTGAGCTTCTGGCGGCGCACGTCCTCCTCGCCCATGTAGACGGCGCACTCCAGGCCGAACAGGGCGCAGGCCGTGGCCGTGGCCACCCCGTGCTGACCGGCGCCCGTCTCGGCGATGACGCGCGGCTTGCCCATGCGCTTCGTGAGCAACGCCTGGCCGATGCAGTTGTTGATCTTGTGGGCGCCGGTGTGGTTGAGGTCTTCGCGCTTGAGGTAGATGCGGGCGCCCCCGGCCTCGCGCGTCAGGCGCTCGGCGAAGTAGAGGGGCGAGGGCCGGCCGACGCAGGCCTGGAGGTAGTGGGCGAACTGGCGCTGAAACTCGGCGTCGCGGCGGGCCCGGTCGTACTCCTCGCCGAGCTGGCGCAAGGCGTCGACGAGCGTCTCGGGCACGAACCGGCCGCCATACGGGCCGAACCGGCCCTGGACGTCCGGCAGAGAGGTCGGCGCAGCGGACATGAGACACTCGCACGGGGGAGGAAATCAAAGCTGCTCTCAGCCTAGATGGCGAGGGTCGCGAGGGCAAGGTGGCTCGCGTGGCTCGTCGCGCTCACCATCTCAGCCCACCGGACAGGCCCGCCGCAGGACTGCTTGCAGCTCGGCCATGCGGAACGGCTTCGGGAGGAAGGCGACGACGCCCTGGTCGGCGAAGCGCGCCACCATTTCCGGCTCGCTGTACCCGCTCATCAGCACGACGGCCAGGTCGGGGGAGCGCGTTCGCAAGGCGTGGAGCGCCTCGGCCCCGTCCATCTTCGGCATCAGCAAATCGAGCAGGACGACGCACGGCGACTGGCCCTGGCGCGCCAGCTCGTCGAACTTTTCGAGCGCGTCCTGCCCGTCGCACGCCCCGACCACCTGAAAGCCGAACGACTGGGCGATGCGCTTCGTCACCTCGCGCACGCCGTCCTCGTCATCGACGATCAGCACGAGCCCCTCGCCGCGCCACGGGGCCGGCGCTTCGGTGCCGGCCTTCGGCGCGGCCGGAACGGGGGCCTCGTCGGGGATCGGCAACAGCACGCGCACCGTCGTGCCGGCGCCCGGCTCGCTGCGCACCTCCACCGTTCCCCCGTGGCCACGCACGATCCCCAGCACCGTCGCCAGTCCCAGGCCGCGCCCCGTCGGCTTGGTCGTGAAGAACGGCTCGAACAGAGACGCGAGCACTTCCGGGCCCATTCCGGGCCCGTTGTCGCTCACTTCGAGGAACAGCAGGCCTGGCCTCGGCCCCTCCCCTTCCTTGCCGGGGGAAAGGACCGAGGCCAGGCCCGTCCGCACGCGCACTTCCCCCTCCTTCGTTCCGAAGGCCTCGGCGCCGTTGCTCAGCAGGTTGATGAGGGCCTCGTGCAGGGCCCCCGGGTCGATCAGAGCGCCCGGCAACTCGGGCGCCAGGTCGAGCCCCAGTGCCACGTTGCGGGCGATCGACAGGCGCACCAGCTCGACGGTTTCGCGCGCCAGGGCGTTGAGGTCGCGGCGTTCGAGCGGGAAGTCCATCTTGCCCGCGAACCCCGTCAGTTGCTTGCAGAGGTCGGCCCCGCGCTGCGCGATCGCCTCGATCTGGGCCAGCGGGGCCGAGGCCGGCTCGATCGCCCCGCCTGCGGAGGGCGGGACCAAACGAGCCAGGACCACGTTGCCGAGGATGCCGGCGAGGAGGTTGTTGAAGTCGTGGGCCACCCCGCCCGCTAGCCGGGCGAGCGCCTCCATCTTCTGCCCCTGCAAGAGCTGGCGCTCGCGGTCGGTCAGGTCGTGGCCCGGGCCCGTTTCTGCGCCCATCGAAGTGCCTCCCGCAAGAGAGCGGCGCCCGAGCGGGCGCCACGCCCGGGAACGGGAGTGGGCGAGCCTGGGCTTGCGGTTGTGGTTCTACGGTCCGTCGCCTCGGCGAACGGCCGTCCCGGCACGTTCAGTATAGCACTCTCCCGGCCTCCTCAGTAAAGCAGATGCGTCTTCCGTACCGCCAGGAACCGCGCCAGCTCCTTCTGCCAGCCGCGCACGATCTTCTCGGCCGGTTCGTGCCGCTCCAGCGCCGCGAGCGTCTCGGGGTGCCCGAGCAAGACGCCGTAGTGCCGCCGCTGCCACTCGTCGGGATGGAGCTGCCGCAGCTCGCAGGCCAGGGCCATCCCCACCAGGAGGGGCTCGAAGCGCTCCCAGTCGTCCACGTAGAGTTGCACCCCGCCGCACTGCTTCTTCGCGTGAGTGCTGCTGCTCGGCGTGAAGCGCGTCGGGACGAAGCGGGCGCCGGGCAGGCGGGCCCTGGTCAGGGCCGTCGCCAGCGCCTGGCCGTCGAGCCAGGGGGCACCGATCACCTCGAAGGGGCGGTCGGTCCCTCGACCAACGCTGACGTTGGTCATCTCCAGTAGGCCGACCCCCGGGTAGAGCAGCGCCGCGCTGAGGCTGCGCATGTTGGGCGACGGGTTGACCCACAACAGGCCGGTGCGATCGAACAGGTCCTCGCGCCGCCAGCCTTCCATCTTGACGACGTGAAGGTCGGCGCCGATCTTGCGCTCGGCGTTGAATAGCCGGGCCAGTTCGCCGACCGTCATGCCGTGGCGCACGGGGAGCCGGTGGTAGGCGACGAACGACTCCGCCTTGCGGTCGAGCACGGGCCCGGCCACCGCCAGGCCCCCGAGCGGGTTGGGCCGATCGAGGACCACGACGCGCAACTTATGGGCGGCGGCCGTCTCCATCACGAGGCCGAGCGTGGTGACGTAGGTGTAAAAGCGACACCCGACGTCCTGGACGTCGAAGACGAGCGTGTCGATGCCGGCGAGCTGCTGGGGGGATGGCCGCTTGCGCTTGCCGTAGAGGCTGTAGACGGGCAGTCCGGTCTTCTCGTCCTTGCCGTCGGGCACCGGCTTGTCGAGGGCCCCGCGGATGCCGTGCTCGGGCGCGAACAGGGCGACGAGTTCGACGCCTTTGGCCTTGTGCAAAAGGTCGATGGTGCTGGTGCCGTCGCGCGCGATCCCCGTGTGGTTGGTGACCAGCCCGACGCGCCTTCCCTGGAGGGCCTTGAAGGAGCCCCGGCGCAGCACGTCGATGCCAGTGAGGACGGGGGGGGAGGCGCCGCCGGGGAAGGGCGCCTTGACGATGCTGGAGGCGACGAGCGTGGCGACCTGCCCGCGGAGCCGGGTGACGTTGCCCTTGCCGTCGGGGTGGACGCGATTGCTCAGAAAGACGACGGCGGTGCGGCTGGGCGGATCGACCCAGAGCGAGGTGCCGGTGAAGCCGGTGTGGCCGAAGCCGGCGAAGAGCGCGCCGCGATTGCCCGAGTAGGCGGTGCGCACGTCCCAGCCGAGGGCGCGCTGCCCGCCGGGGACGGGGCGCGGCGCCGTCATCAGCCGAACGGTCTCGGGCCGCAGCACGCGCTGGCCGTCCAGCTCCCCTCCGTTGAGTAGCATGCGAGCGAAGCGGCCCACGTCGTCGGCGGTGCCGAACAGCCCGGCGTGCCCGGCCACGCCGCCGAGGGCGCGGGCGCGCGGGTCGTGGACCTCGCCGCGCAGGAACGTGCCGGCAATGCGCTCCGTGGGGGCAGCGCGCCCAGCCCGGGCCTTGTCGAGCTTGAAGCCGGTGTCGCGCATCCGCAGCGGGCCCCAGACGTGCTTCTGCGCGAAGGCGTCGAGCGTTTCCCCGCTCAGGCGCTCGACGAGCCGGCCGAGCACCGCGTAGCCGACGTCGCTGTAAACGAACCGCGTCCCCGGTTCGGAGACGAGGCGAAGGTCGTCGATCTTTTTGAAGGCCGCGGCGCGCCCCTCCCGGTAGTCGGCGAGGGCGTTGTCGGCGATCAGGCCGGAGGTGTGCAGCAGCAGTTGCTCGACGGTGATGGTCTCCTTGCCGCGCCGGCCAAATTCGGGGAGGTGTTTGGCGACGCGATCGCTCAGGCGCAACTTGCCCTGTTCGAGCAACACCATCACGGCGGTGGCGGTGGCGAGCGGCTTGGTAAGCGAGGCGAGGTCGAAGACGGTATCAGCGGTCATGGGCGTTCGGGTCGGCTGGAGGCTGCGCGCGCCGTAGGCCCGGCGAAAGGCGATGGCGTCGTGGCGCACCACCAGCACGACGGCGCCGGGAGCACGACCGCGCTTCAGGCCGTCGAGGACCAGGGCGTCGAGGCCGTCGAGGCGAGCGCGGTCGAGGCCGAGGTCGGTGGGCGGGGCGGCGCCGCGGAGGAGGGCGGGCCCGGCGAGGAGGGCGAGCGCGAGGGGGAGGAGGCGTGGGGACATGGCGACCATCCACCCGAGGAAGGGGGGCATCCGGGCGATTGGCGGCCCCGCTCAAGGCTTGGCGCCCTTCGCGGGCGCCAGTTCGACGTTCGCGGGCCAGACCTCGCGGTGGTTGCGGCCGACGACCTCCAGCTCGACGGGCTTGCCGGTGATCTTGACGGCCTTGTCCACGTAGGGCGTGAGCAGGTCGGGCTTGCCGCCGACGTAGACCTCGCGGACGTCCTTCTTGCCCCCGACGTTCATTTCGAGCGTGTAGGGGTTGTGCCGGCCGAACCCGACCACCCCTTTTGCTCGGGGCGCGTAGCGCAAGGTGCCGACGAAGACTTGCTCCTTCCCCTTCTGGTCCTTGTACCAGGCCTCCTTGGCGAACAGCTCTTTCGTGGCGGGCGGCGGGGCCTTCTTCGGGGCCTCCGCGGGGGCGGTGCAGAGGATCGCGGCCAGCAGGACGACGGACATGGAGAGCCTCCCTTGGGAAATGGGGACAAACCGATGTGCGCGTGGTCATTATTGTGGGGGCGAAGCACAGAGACGGCAAGCGGCCATTTATCCTCCAGCACCGGCGCTTGCGGTTACGGCTCGTCGTTTGGTCCACACGGTCCGGCCAGATCGTGTGAGTGATCGCTACCAGCGCGCAGCGCCCCGCGGCCTCGTAGGGCGCCACGCGGATGGGTTGTTCGTGGAGGGGTGGCCTTGTCAGCCTTTGACACCCAGCCCCTGCTAACTTGTCTCGGCCGCCCCCTCCCGACGCCCCAACCTTCGGCCGCGTGTCCGGCAGGGGGTGAGGGCTTGGGGCCTCAGCCTCACTGGCCCACCGGCGGGGTCGTGGACATGTTACATCCGATGCGCAAGTCCGTCCTAGCATAACTCTTGCACCATCTCAAAGAGTCACGTAGCAGCATGGTTCAAGGGCGGGCAACAGGGCGTTGCCGTTTCTGTGCAAGTTGCTGTGCAAATCGGTCACACCCCCCTCTGAGGTTGTTACCTGCTTCGCACCACTCGCCAAAGGACCTCAAGGATTCGCATCCAACCTTCCCTTTCCAGCGGGCGTGGCTGCAACCTCTTCGGGCCAGGCGGTAACCAGGCGCTCTTCTGATGATCGTTCCGACCGTGGTGACGCGATCATCCCGCCAAGTGAGCCTACTGTGCTTGCTCGGCGAGCGTTGTTCATTTACGATGTGTCGAGCACCTCATCGAAGTAGGAGCGCGCCGACGACCACTACCCGCGCTGTTCCCGGGACGAGTGGGGGCAACCCACGCTTCGATCCACCATCGGGGAGGGGCAATGAGCACGCCGACCGCCGGGCACCGCCAGCGCCTCCGCGACCGCTTCTGCGCGGGCGAGGGCGCTGCGCACTCGGCGGAGGGCCTGCTCGAACTGCTCCTCACCTACGCCATCCCGCGCAAGGACGTCCGTCCGGTCGCCCGCGCCCTGCTGGAGCGATTCGGCTCCCTCGATCTGGCCTTGCACGCGCCCGCCGATGCCCTCGAACAGGTGCCGGGCATGGGCTTCGGCTCGGCCACCTTGCTCCGGCTCGTCGCCCAGGTTACCGACACGGTCGCGAACGCGCGCCCGGCCCTCCCCGCCCCCACCGTGCCGGCCGCGAAAGCGCCCGCCCCGAATGGGACAGCCCCCGCTCGCAACGGTCAGGGGGACCTGTTCGCTCTCGATCCGAAGCCGGCGCCCGCCGTGTCTGCTCCTGCCAAGGAGGCGCCGGCACGGAACGGCCACCCGCCGGAGCCACCGGCCCCGCTCCCTCGCGCCCGGCAGCCCAAGGCGCCTGCGCCGCCGCGTGCGCGCACCGGCCTCTTCAATCACGTCCTCATGGAGGACACGCTCCGGCTCGCGCCGACCTTGCCCGATACAACTTCGCTCGATGAAGTGCGCGCCTTCTTGCGGGCCCGCTTGAGCCACAACTCCGCGGGGACGCGCCAGCGCTACGCCGCCTACATCGCCCGCCGGATGTTCCCGGCCGGCGTGGCCGACGCCCCCTTCCGGCACTTCGCCGCGCGCTTCGCCGACACCCAGGCCCTGCGCGACGTCTGCTTCTACCGCCTCCTCCGCGCCGAGCCGCTGATGGCCCAGTTCGTCGCCGACGTGCTCTGGCCGGCCACCGGGCGCGGCCAGGTGCCCCGGGCCAGCGTCCGCGAATACCTCAAGGCCAGGTTCCCCGCGGCCAAGGACAAGACCGTGGCGACCACCGACCGGGCCATCGCCGAGGCGCTGGGCTCGGCCCAGATCGCCCAGGTCGAGCGCGGCCGGCTGACCTTTTCGCTGCGTGTCCCCAGCATCGAGGCCTTCGCCTTCGTCTTGCACAGCGAGCTCCCCGAGCCTGGCATCTACGACCTCAGCAAGGTGGAGGAGGGCGCCACCTTCCGCGCCTTGCTCTGGCGCCCCGACCGCCTGCTGCCCGCGCTCTACGAGTTGCGCAACCGCGGCCTGCTCAGCAAGGTGTCGGAGATCGACAGCGTCCGCCAGCTCAGCACCCGCCACGACCTCGCCGGCCTGGTGCGAGCGCTGCTCGACGAAGGGGGGCCGCCGTGACCTCCGCCCAGATCGTCGAGGCCCTCAACGCCAAGTTGGGCGTCCCGGGAGGGCGCCACCTCTACGGCGCCCTCGGCACCTACGCCCAGCTCGACGCCTTCGCCGCCGCCCTCCCCGAGGTGCGCACGCCCGACGGCAAGCGCTTCCCGCGCCCGCTCAACGTCAACACCGGCGTCCTCGAGGCCATCCCCGACGACGAGTTCCGCCGGCTGGTCGGCGACGAGGCCAAGCGCCCCGAGCCGACCGCCGCCCACGTCGGCCGCGCCTTCGAGTCGTTCCTGCGCCGGCACCTCCAGGGCAAGGGCCTCGTCGTGCTCGCCCACCTGGAGATGCTCTTCGCCTACCACCTGGAGCTCAACCTCCTCCGCACCCTCGCCGCCGACGAGGACCGCGTCCTGCTGCTGCTGCCCGGCCGCCGCGAGGGGATGCGCGTGCTCATGTTCCCCGACCAGGACGCCGGTAGCCACGTCCTGCCGATCAACCTCCTTGCCGATAACCACCTCTGGGAGCTGAGCAGTTAGTCATGGCCAAGCCCGCCGCCCAACAAGACCTGTTCCCCGGCACCGCCGGCCTCACGGAAGGCCACTACTCCGGCGACCAGCCCAACCCCCACCTGCGCGCCTTCGTCGAGGCCCACCTGCGCGAGCACCCCTACGACCCCGTCGGCGACGACTACGCCGTGCCCGCCTTCGCCAAGCCGATCGACACGACCAAGGCGACGGCCATCTACAACATGCACACCTACTGGTCGAAGAAGCCGCACGACGCCATCCGGGAGTACATCCGCCACTACACCCAGCTAGGGGACTTGGTGCTCGACCCGTTTTCCGGGTCGGGCGGCACGGCCCTGGCCGCGCTGATGGAGGGGCGGAAGGCGGTGGCGATCGATCGCAGCCCGGCCGCGACGTTCATCACGAGCAATTACTGCACGCCGGTGGACGCGGTCGCCGTCCGGAAAGCGTTGGCGGAGGTGCGCCGCAAGGTCCAAAAGGAGATGGACTGGCTCTACGAGACGAAGTGCGACCGCTGCGGTGGTGCCGCGACGACGGGATACACCGTCTACTCGCAAGTCTTTCAGTGCTCGCGTTGCTTGACGAAGTTGCCCCTGTTCGACTGTGTTCAGGTGGAAGCTCAGACGGCGAAAGGGAAAGCGAAGAAAGTCAACGTGTGCCCTCATTGCCATCAGAAGGGACACCGCGAAATCATTCGGTCGCAGAGCCAAAAATTCGGGGCGGTCCCCGTGATGGTCAGCTACCTGTGCGAAAACGGTTGCCGACCTGCCCGCGACGCCCGCCGGCACCACGACGCCGGCCGGAAAGGGGAGTTCTTCAAGAAACACGACCTGGCGAGGTTGCAGGAGATCGACGCGCAACCGATCCCCCACCCCTACCCGCAGGGGTACGAGATGACGGGGTTCTCCCGCTATCAGCGGGACGCCCTGCGGCTCTACGCCGTCAAGGAGGTCAGTGACCTTTTTACCAAGCGGAACCTGCGAGCGCTGGCCGCCATCAAGAAGGCCATCGACGAAACAGAAGATGTCCGAGCCGCCGAGGCCCTGCGGTTCGCCTTCACTGCCGTTTGTTTGAACTGCTCGCGACTGTATCGATACCGCCCTTCGCTCAAAGGCGGTATCGCGATGGGAACCTACTACATTCCCCAGGACTCGCAGATCATCCACGTGTGGCGGTCATTCGAGGGCAAGGTTCGCGACCTTCTCCACGCAGACGTGGAATGCGATCCGCGATGCCTCTCCGTATCAACTCAGTCTGCCACCAACTTGGAGGGAGTGGCTTCCTGTTCTGTGGACTACGTCTTCACCGATCCCCCCTACGCCGAAAAAGTTCAGTACGGCGAACTGAACTACGTCTGGGAGGCCTGGCTCGGCCTCGACACGAAATGGCACGACGAAGAAATCATCGTCAACGACGTCCGCGGCAAGTCCGCGGACGACTGGGCGAACCTGATGCGCCAGGCGATGGCCGAGTGCTACCGCGTCCTCAAGCCGGGCCGCTGGCTGTCGCTGTGCTACCACGACACCTCGGAGGGCACCTGGGGGCTGATCCAGGACGTCATGGCCGAGGCGGGCTTCGTCGTCGATCGCTCCTCCGCGGCCCTTTTCATCGACACGGGGCAGAAGTCGTACAACCAGTTGACCGCCGACAAGGTGACCAAGCGCGACCTCGTCATCAACTTCCGCAAGCCCAAGCCCGGCGAGTGGCACGCCTCGCAGGTGTTCATCCCCGTCAGCGCCGACCAGGCCACCTTCCGCGACCTGGCCAAGCAGATCATCCGCGGCTACCTCACTGCCCACCCCGGTGCCAGCAAGGATCGCGTCTACGACGAGCTCGTGTCTCACATGGTCCGCTCGGGGCAGATGCGGAGCCACAACTTCGAGGAGGTGCTGCGCGAGGTCGCCGACGAGGTCAAGGAAGAGGGCCCCGCCAGTCCTGCGGGCCAGGAACGCGGCCGGCCCGCCCAACAGGCCAGCCGCTGGTATCTCAAGGAGTCGGAGGAGGCGGCGGTCGATGCGGCCGAGTCGGCGCGCGAGGACGCGGCGGCCAAGGTGTTGACGGCCTGCATCCAGAAGCAAATGAAGGCGGCCCCCGAGCGCGATGGCTCCCACTACAGCGACCTGTTCGAGCACTACCTCTTCGGCGTCAAGGACAAGCCGCGCCGACCGCTCGCCGACTTCCTGGTTGACTATTTCTACAAAACCGCGAGCGGCACCTGGCGCTTGCCGGCCTCGCCCGAGGAGGAGAAACTCAAGGGCGCGTGGCGCAAGGCCGGCACCAACCGGCGCATCAAGCGCTTCGCCGCCCTGCTGTCCTCCGGCGGCAGCGTCCCGCCCGGAAAGGCGCCCAAGGCGGCGACCTTGGCCGAGTGGGTGCGCCACGCCAAGCGCGGCGGGCTCTACGAGGTCGGCCGCCTGCTCTACGAGCGCGGCGGGCTCGAGCTGGGCCGCCTGCCGGAAGAGTTGGCGGTGGCGGTCCAGGAAGATTACGAAGTGTGCATGCGCGAGCTGGAGCGGAACGCGCAGGCACAGGCCCCCGCCAAGAAGGGCGGCAAGAAGAAGCGCAAGGCCGAGTGAGGGCCCGTTCGTGAGGCGTTTCCGGCAGACCTGGCGGAGAGTCAGGCTGCCGGTGGGGTGGGGTTTGCCGCGGGGACGGCGCTGTGTGCGGGGGGGTAGGCGGTAGGTGACTCAGTT
>JBBSEZ010000353.1:0-10628 GCA_038239195.1 Gemmatales bacterium | reverse complement strand
TCCGGCAAGTACCACTTCTACCGGCACAGGCCCGAAAAACCAGAGGTGCGAAGAAAAGCTGTCCTCCCCGCTGCTGCGGGGCACGGGGCACGGCAAGGGCCGTTCTACCCTTGACTTGCGCCGCCGTCGAGGTGCGACAAACACGTTCTTGAATCTGTCCCGCCGCCGGGTTACAGTCAACGCTCGGAATGCGTCGCAACGCGGCAACGTGCCGGCAGGCCTCGCGTTGCCGCGTTGCGGTCTCTGGTGCAAGGAGCGTACGTGGGCGTCCTCTGTCCTCATTGCCAGCACGCCATCGCCGTCAAGAACGCCAAACCGGGCCGCTATTCTCCGAAGTGCAGCAAGTGCGGCCAGGCGTTCCTGCTCACGGTCCCAGCCGGCGCCGACGAGAGGATGAGCGCCGCGCTGCTCGGCAGCGCCGGGCAACCGGCCAGCGTGGCGAGCGTGGCCTCTCCTCCTCGCGGCCCCGCCCTGGAAGCCACCCAGGCGCCCAGCGACGCCGGCCCCGTCAACGCTCACTTTTCGGTTGCCGCGGCCGACGTCGCCGCTACCTTGCCCAACGAATCGCAGCCGCCCCGACAGCCCGTCCATCTCGACCTCGCCGAGGCGGGCGGCGACGGCGAGCCTCGTCTCGCCGCTGTCAGGAGGGAGGAGGAAGAAGACGAGGTGCCCGCGGTGCTGGGCAACTACCAGATCGTGCGGGAACTGGGTCGCGGCGGGATGGGGGCCGTCTACCTCGCCCGCCAGGTGTCGTTGGATCGGCTTGTGGCGCTCAAGGTGATGAATCGTCGCTGGGCGAAGAGCCCCGTCTTTGTGGCGCGCTTCATGCGCGAGGCGTACGCCGCCGCCCAGCTCGTGCATCACAACGTCGTGCAGATCTACGACGTCGGCACCGACAAGGGCATCAACTATTTCAGCATGGAATTCGTCGAGGGCCAATCGCTCGGCCAGTTGCTCAAGAAGCAGGGCAAGTTGCCCCCCGAGGAGGCCGCCGGCTACGTCCTCCAGGCGGCGCGCGGCCTCAAGTTCGCTCACGACCGCGGCATGATCCACCGCGACGTCAAGCCCGACAACCTGATGCTCAACGCGCAGGGCGTCGTCAAGGTCGCCGACCTCGGCCTGGTCAAGACGCCTGGGCTGGAAGAGGCGCCTCTCGAGAAAGAGACGGCGGGCGCGGCCGCCCCTTCCGGAAAAAGCGTCGCCGGCCGGTCCCTCGCCAGCCTCAGCAACATCACGCAGGTGAAGCAGGCGATGGGGACGCCGGCCTACATGGCCCCCGAGCAGGCGCGCAACGCCACCGCGGTGGACCATCGCGCCGACGTCTACTCGCTGGGGTGTACGCTCTACGTGCTGGTGACTGGCCGGGCCGTGTTCCAGGGCACCAGCGCCCTGGAGGTGATGACTCGGCACGCCACCGACCCCGTGGTGCGCCCCGACGTAATCGTCAAGACCGTGCCGCGCGCCCTGTCCGACGTCGTCCTCAAGATGGTGGCCAAGAGGGCGGACGACCGTTACGCCACGACCGACGAGGCCATCCAGGCGCTCGAGGACTTCCTCGGCCTACGGGGCACCGCCAAACTGGCGGCGAGCGAGGAACACGTCCGCGTGCTCGAGGAGAGCGCCAGGGCCTTCCTCGAAGCGCCCGCCGTTCGCCTGCGGTCGATCCTCCTGCCGAGCTTCCTGGCAGGGTGCGCGGCCCTCGTTCTCCTCTTCGCCCTGATCGGCTGGTGGCGCTTCGCGGGCAGCTTCCTCGGGCTGGGCGCCCTGACTGCCCTGGCCTGCTTCCTCGTCCGCGGCGCCTCGCAGCGCTCCCCGCTGTTCGGAAAGGCGCGCGAGTTGGCCCTGGACAGCGGCTGGCTCGACTGGCTCAAGGTCGGCGCGGCCGGGCTGCTGTTCGTCGGGCTGCTCTTCCTGCTCAAGCTCTTCTGGGCCTGGCTGATCGTGGGCGTGGTGGCCATCGGGCTCGCCTTCGCCCTCCACTACGGGCTCGACCGACGCATCTTCGCCCAGCGCCGCGAGCCCGTCGAGAGGGTGGAGCGCATGCTCAAGGGGCTGCGGCTGCGCGGCCTTTCGGAAGACGCGCTCCAGGAGCTCGTCTGCAAGTACAGCGGCGAGCACTGGGAGGAGCTCTTCGAGGCGCTCTTTGGCTACGAGGCGAAACTGCTGGCACGCCCTCGGTGGGGGGCAGGCCCCCGCGGCGCCCGCCCGAAGTTCGCCTCCTGGCGCGATCCGATCGTTTGCCGGATCGACAACTTCCGCCGGGCCCGGCAGGAGGCGAAGGAGCGCCGCTACTTGCAGGCGATCGAGCAGAAGAACCTCCAGGCCCAGGGCATGGGCCCGGCCGCGGCGCAGCAGAAGGCGGAGCGCGTCGCCGAGGTGATGGTGCAGCAGGCCGCCGAGATCAAGAAGGCCGAGGCAGCTCCGCCTCCGGTCTTCGCGCCATCCCCGGCGGTGGAGCGGGCCCCCGCGCCGGTGGGCGAGGCCACCACGGCCGAGCCGGCGCGCAAGGCGGAGCCGCTCCGGGCCCTACCCCCGGTGCCGCGCGCAAGGCGCATCGACATGCGCGAGGTCCTGGCGATGGCCGACGAGCCCGAGAAGGGGCAATCGGGCCGCTCGCCGCTCGCCGGCGTGCCCGGGGCCGTATTCGGCTCGACGCCGCGGTTTCTCCTCGGAGCGGTGCTGTTGGGGACCGGGCTGGTGTGGCTGCACGTTCGGCACTTGGTTCCGGGCGCCGCCTCGGTCGATGAGGCGGCCACGTGGACCAACTTGTGGAGCAAGGCGCTGACCGAGAAACCGTTCGACGTGCCCGGCGTGCCGGAGGGCTTGCTGCGCGTGCTGTGCAATCTCAACGCGGTCGTGGCGGGGCTACTGCTCGTGCTGTCGGCGATCTGGCGCAGCCCGAAGATGGGCGTGTTCCTCATCCCAGCCGCCGTGCTCATGAGCGCCGGCGCGGTCCTGGGCATGCCGGAGGTGGGGCCCCTGTCGCCGGAACTGTTGTGCCTGGCGGCGGGCGGCGGGCTTGCGCTACTGGGGTTTCTGTTCGGGCGGGACACGTGAGCGGCCATTTAGCCGCCGAGCTCGGTTCGGCTCGGGGAGCGTCGCGCCGAGCTCGGCGGCTAAATGGCGCCGGCGAAGAATCGCGACATCTGCGCGGTGATCTCTCCACTATTGTCCATGCGCGGCACCTTGTGCTGCCCGCCGAGCTTGCCCCGCGAACGCATCCAGTCGGCAAAACCACCCTTCCGGACCGGGACCACGTCGGGCGCCATCATGGCCAGGTCGCCCACGCGGTGGGCGACGTAGTCCTCGTTGATGCGGCACAGGTAGGCGTCGAGCTCGGCCGCGAAGCGGGCGAGGTCGGGCGCGGGCCCGGCAAACTCGACGAGGTAGCGGTGCCGGCCCGGCTGGGTCGGGCTGGCGGGGAAAACGGGGCCGACGTGGAAGTCGATCGCGGCGCAGCCCGTCGCCGTCGCGGCGGCGGTCACGGCCCGCTCGACCTCCTCGCTGATGAGGTGCTCGCCGAAGGCCGAGAGGAAATACTTCGTCCGCCCGGTGAAACGCAACAGGGGCGGATCGCGCTTCTCGAAGGCGACGGTGTCGCCGAGCACGTAGCTCCATAGCCCGGCGCACGTCGTCAGCGCCACGGCGTAGTTCACGCCCACCTCGACCTCGCCGGCGGTGTGACGCACGGGCTGCGGGCCGTCGATCTCGTCCAGCGGCACGAACTCGAAGAAGACGTCGTGGTCGGGCACCAGGCGCAGCAGACCGAAGCGCGGGTCTTCGGTGGCGAGGAAGGCCTCCGACGCCGGGTAGACCTCGAGGAAGTGGACGTCGGGGCTGCCGATCTGCTCGCGGAACAGCTCGCGGTAGGGATCGAACTTGGTCCCGCCGTGAATCAGCAAGCGCAGCATCGGCCAGACGTCGGCGATCCGCTCCTTGCCCGTGGCCTGGCGGAGTCGATCGAACAGCACCAGCAGCCAGGCCGGGATGCCGCTCAGCATGGTGATCGGGAGCTGTGCCCCGCGCTCGGCGAGCAGTCGCATCTTCCGGTCCCAGTCTTTTTCGAGGGCCAGCTCGACGGGCGGGAAACTGTACGGACGCAACAGCGGCGACGCCTCCAGGGAGGTGATCCCGCTCAGGTCGCCGCCCAGGACGCGCTCGCGGCGCTGTGGATCGACCGCGCCGAAGTCTTGCAGGTCGGTGCTGCCGCCGAGGAAGAACAACCTGCCCGCGAACAGGGGCGTGCGCGGGTGGGCGGCCAGGAACAGGGCGATGGTGGTCAGCGCCGCCTTCTGGTTGGAGGCGAGCATCTGGCGCGACAGGGGGACGTACTTGGTGGCCCCGCTCGTGGTGCCCGACGACAGACCGAGGTAGGGGATGGCGTCGGGCCAGGTCGTCCCACCGAGGAAGGGAAACGCCGGCTTCCAGTAGTGGGCCCAGAATGCCTCGTACTCGCGCAGCGGCACCTGGCGCTGGTAGTCGGCGACGCTGCGCACGTGGGCGAAGCCGTGGTCGCGGCCAAAGCGCGTGTTGCGGGCGTGGCGCACCAGGCGTAGGAGCGTGTCGCGCTGCACGCGCCCGGTGGGCTGGCGGTCGAGTTGGGCGACGCGGTGGCGGGCGAAGCGCCCCAGGGCGACGTCGGTGAGCTTCCGTACGAGGGGGCGGGAAAGGATGTTTTGCAGCAGCGCGATCGGGGAGAGGGCCATGCGGGGATTTCGTCCAGGGCGGGCAACTTCAGGCGCCAGGACTCGGCCGGCGGCAGCCGTGGAAGCCGGGGGTAGGGTGCGGACGATCGGTCGGAAGCGCACCTTCGAGGTTCACAGGATCGTGTTGGGGTTGGCGAGCAACAACTGGGTCAGGCGCGGGCTGGTGGTCGGCTTCTCGCTGCTCAGGAAGTGCAGCACGAGCCGATTGATCATCCACGCCTTCTCCATCTGCGGAGCGTGCCCGCACTGCGGGATGGAGAGGTAGTAGCCGTGAGGCAACGCCTTGGCCGCCTCGGCCGCGTGCTTCGGATCGACGATTTTGTCTTCGCGCCCGCTGACGAGGAGCGTGGGCTGTTTCATCTCGGGGAGGCGGTCGCGGATGCAGTGATCCATGGTCCCGCGGATGGTGCGCAGCAAGCCCGAGCGCCAGCGGCGGCTGGCGAACTGCCTGGCGTAGTAGACGAGCAGCTTGGAATCGACCTTGCTGGGGTCGTGGAAGACGCTATCGACGAGCGCCTTGAGGTCGTTGCGGCGCACGCCCTCGACGATGGGCAGGCGCTCTTCATCGCCCATGCCGGAGGGGCAAAGGAGGACGACGCGGGCCACCTGATCGGGGTAGCGGACGGCGTACTCGACGGCCACCTTGCCGCCGAGGCTGGCGGCGACGAGGTGGTAGGGGGGCATCTGGACGAACGACTGCAGGTAGACGTGCAGCTGTTCGACGAGCCAATCGACGGAGATCGGCTCGCCCTCGTCGATGCGCTTGTGCAGCCCGGCCCCGTCGTAGACGAGGAGGTTGGGCACGTGGACGTCGAAGTAGCGCCGCCAGAACCAGTGATTGCGAAACCAGCTCTCCGGCTGTTCGGAGAGGCCGTTGATCAGCACCATCGGTTGCCGGCGGGCATAGGGATGAAGCTTGAAGCGCTCCAGCCATTTTCGCCAGGGTCCCACCACGAGAGTGCTCCTTGATACTTGAGGCAGAGCGGTGAGGAAGGGGAGCTTGCACGCGGGGCCATCCTGTCGGTGCCCGGCGAGGTGCCTCGCCTGCCGGCCGCGCTCCGCGCAATCCCGTCAATCTATCTGGTATAGCCGAACCACCCTGCTCTTGCCAAACAGAATCCGGCCCCCCCGGCCCCGTTTGCCCTCCTCGGCGAGCAGCCTGCGCGAACGTGCCGACCTTCCTACCGGCACGGGCTTGCCCCTGTCCGTCACGCACCCGATCGCGTATTTGTTTCAACGTCCCTACCCTCGCCTCTTCTCGTGGTGCCGTGATGAAGCGGGAGCGAGGGGAAGATAAGGTTCGCGCGAAGAATTGGTGTGGGGCGGAACGGGGAGGCTGCGAGCATGACTGCGCCGAGCGAGGTTTTGTGTGCCGGCATCGTGGTCGCCGACCACGTCAGCTCTCCAATCTCTCACTTGCCCGCGGCGGGGGAACTGGTCCTGGCCGAGCAGCTGCTGCTGACGATTGGCGGGTGCGCCGCCAACGTCGCGGTCGATCTGGTCAAGCTGGGCGTGTCGGCGGGCGTATCCGGCTGCGTGGGCGACGACGTGTTCGGCCGGGTGGTCGCCGACATGCTGCGCGAGCGCGCCGTGGACGTGTCGGCCCTGCAAGTGCGACCTGGCATGGACACCAGCCAGACACTTATCGTCAACGTCGCGGGCCAGGACCGCCGCTTTATCCACACCTTCGGCGCCAACGCCGCCTTCGAGGCGAGCAGCATCCCCCTCGAGCGCGCAAAAGCATGCAAGGTGGTGTACCTGGGCGGCTACCTGCTCATGGGAAAGGTGCGCGGCGAGGAGTTGCGCGAGGTGTTCGCCGCGGCGCGCCGGGCAGGCGCCAGGACCGTGCTGGACGTGGTGACGCCGGGGCCGGGCGACTATTTGCCGCGCCTGAAGGCGATCTTGCCGGAGGTGGACGTCTTTCTGCCCAACGACCACGAGGCGCAGCTCATCACGGGGGAGAGCGACCCGCTGAAGCAGGCGGAGCGCTTCCACGCGCTGGGGGCGAGGACGGCCATCGTGACGCAAGGGGAGCGCGGGTCGGTGCTGGTAGGGGAGCGCGGGCGGCTCCGGGCGGGGGCGTTTCCAGTAAAGTTCGTGGACGGGACGGGCGGCGGCGACGCCTTCGCGGCAGGCTACGTCGCGGGGCTGCTGCGCGGGCTGGACGAGGAGGGGTGTTTGCGGATGGCGAGCGCGGTGGGGGCGAGCTGCGTGCGGGCGATCGGGACGACGACGGGGGTGTTCGCGCGGGAGGAGATGGAGGCGTTTTTGGGGCAGAACGTGCTGAAGGTCGAGCGGGCGGAACGCGGCCCCCGCTTGCGGCTTAGCGATGCCTCCGTGAAGCGTCGCTAACCGGGGGGCCTTCAATAAATCCTCACCCGCTTCCCGAACCGCTCGCGCAGCGCGCTGACCCCCGCCGGGCTGATGCGATTGTCCAACGGCTTCAGCTCCGCCAGATTGGCCAGGTGCGGCGACGCCGCCAGCGCCAGCGCTCCCTCGTCGCCCACGTGGTTCGACACCAGGATCAGCGCGCTCAGGTTCGCCAGGTAGGGCGACGCCGCCAGCGCCTTGACGCCCTCGTCGCCGACGCGGTTGCTGCCGACGTCGAGCGTGGTCAGCTTGTCGAGGTAGCGCGACGCGGCCAGCGCCTTGATGCCCTCGTCGCCGATGCGGTTGTCCCACAGGATGAGCCGGTTGACGTTCAGGAGGTGCGGCGACTCGGCCAGGGCCCTTGCCCCCTCGTCGCCGATGCCGTTGCCCGACAGGATCAACACCGACAGGTTGGCCAGGTGTGGCGAGCCCGCCAGGCCGCGCGCTCCCTCGTCGCCGATGTGCTTGTTGGTCAGGTCGAGCAGCCACGAGAGCGCGCTCGTCGCGCCACTCTCGATGAACTCCTGCAACTTGCTCCCGCGCACCGGGGGGGCGTAAGCCTCCACCTTTGTCGCGCGCACGACCTCGGGGGTGGGAAGAGGCGCCGGGGATAGCAGCGCCGTCAACTGCTCGGCCAGCTCGGCCGCGTCCTTTGGCCGCTTCTCCGGCTTGCCGACACACGCGCCCAGGAGCCGCACCAGCGCCCGGCTCATCCCTGCCTCTTCCAGCTCGTCGGACCACAGCCCCGTCGGTGGGCCGCTGTTGAGTTCTCCGCTCAGGAGTTGATACCAGAGGACGCCCAGGGCGTGAACGTCGTCCCGCGGGTCGGGCGCCTCCCCGCGCATCTGTTGCGGCGAGGCATAGAGCGGGGTGTACGACCCCCGCAGCGCCGTGCCGATCACGTCGCCGCGCGTCGTCGCCCCTTGCCGCGCCTCCAAAATCGTCGGCAGCGCCGCCACGCCGCCGATGCCGAAGTCGGTCACCTTCAGCGCAGGAACCAGGGGACCGGAGGCATCGCGAAACGGCAAGCGAGAACGCTTCCGGGCCCCAGGCTCCTGGCCCTTCACTCCCACAACCAGCACGTTCGCCGGCTTGAGGTCGCGGTGGACGACGGGCGGGCTCATGCGGTGGGCGTGGCCGACGATCTCGGCGAGCTGATGCACCACCTGGGCGGCCAGCGCCCAGCGCGGGCCGTCGGTCCCTTGCTGCCAGTCGCGCATCAGCCCGGCGAGGTCGCCGCCCTCGACGTACTCGTATTTGAGACAGGGCGGGTCGCTGCTCAGGGAGGCGTCGAGCAGGGCGACAATGCCGGGGTGGCGCCCCTGGCGCATCACCTGGTTGAGGACGGTCGCCTCGTGCTTCAGCAGCCGATCGCGCGCCGTCGGATCGAGGCAGAACTTGAGCGCCACCGGGGCGATGCCGTCGAAGTAAAGGTGGCGGGCCTTCCACACCTCGCCGAAGCCGCCCACGCCGAGCAGTTCGACGAGCTCCCAGTCGCCCAGCCCCGGAGCGCGGTCGCCCGGCTGAAAGCGCGGCAGGCGCATTGGCAGGAACGGGAGCAGGTCCTCGGCGCGCTGGAGTGCGAAATGGGCGGGAACGCTCTTGCCGGCCGCGTCGGCGGGGCGCCTGAGCGACTGCCGGATCGCGGCGGGCACCTGCGCCAGGTAGAGCTCCAGGTTGAGCTGCAACGCCTCCGGCTGCCCGGCGGCGACCTCGCGGGCGACGGCGGCCGCCTCTTGCCTGGCCTCGGCAGGCGTGGTGTTCGCCGCCGCCGCGACGAGGGCACGGACCTGGTCGTCCTGTGCCTGTTCGCGCAGTTTTTTCCAGGCGTCCTCGACAATCTCGTAGACCGCCCCGCCGAACGGCACCAGCCCGGCAAGGGCCTGTAGGCCGTTGGCGCAGATGGCCTGCCCGATGCACTTGAACAGCACCCTGAGCGCTGGCATAAGTTCGCCCCGGAGAACAGACGGCCCGATGGGACGTGTGAAGTCTACCGGGGAGCTGGGGCGGGGGGAAGGTTGGGAGGCCAATGTAGCCCGCCGCTCCGCGGCGGGTGCCGCGACGGAGTCGCGGCCTACATTCCCAGGTGCGCCAGCAGCCGATCGAGGAAGACCGCTTGCTCGGGGTGGATCAGGCGCCGCGCCTCCTCAAGAGGGACGAAGCGCGCCTGATCGACCTCCCAGGAGGCGCAGTGGGGCGCGACGTCGTCCGCGGCGGCGCCGGCGAAGCAGTGGACGCGCTTGCGGCTCTTGGTGTAATCGATGAAGCCCAGCTCGACCAGCGCGCCGGCCACGGCCCCGGTCTCTTCCAGGGTCTCCCGGCGGGCCGTCGCCTCCAGCCCTTCGGCCTCATCGTCCAACTCTCCTTTGGGGATGCCGTACGGCGCGCGGCGGTTGTAGTTGCCCGAGGGATGGATGAGCAGCACCTCCAACCCCGCGGGGCCCTGGCGATACAGCAGCGTGCCGGCCGATTGCTTCATGACCTGGCTCCAGAGGGGCTTGCGGGCCCGTTACACGAACCAACCGCGCGCCCGTCCTCGCCGCGCGCCTCACAACGCGCCAGTCCTCGGCGCCAGCGCCCTGCCGGTAGGACAATGGTTGTGCCCTGCCCGCCGCCGAGCGCCCTGTACTTCCTCGCCTAATCATCTCTCCGAAAAGGGGTTGCGGCAAGCCCGCATGGGCCCCGGCGAATTGGCACGCCAAGTGTAATGAGATGTCGCCGTGTTCGAGTGCCCTGACAGTGGGGCGGGCTCGCCGAGCTCCGGGGACGGAAGCCGGCAAGGCGCCCCTTCTAACGCCGGCCAATGGCCGGAAGGAGATACCGATGAAGCAGATGGTGTTTGGCGCGATCGCTCTGGTCGGGATCGGCGGGGCGGTGGGCCTGGTGAGCGCGCAGGCGGCGCGGGGCGCCCCCTCCCTCGAGGGCATCCGCGCCGCCGAGGCGACGCTGCTCGAGGGCCTCCCTGGGGGGCCGGGCCTCAGCGCGAGCGAGAGCCTGCGCCCCGGCGGCCTGCCGCGGGGGAGCGTCGGCCTCGAGTCGGCGTCGGCCGCCTCGGACGGGGCTGCCGATCGGGCCTTCGACCCGGCCGGCAGCAACGAGCCCGGCCGGTTGATCTGGGACTTCAAGAAGTTGAAGCGGGGCAGCTTCAACCCCCTGACGGCCGTCCCGGCCGACGAGGCGGCATTCGACCCGATCAACCTCGAACCGGGCTGGCGCGTTCGCGTCCAGGTCGTCAAGGTCCGCGGCCGCACGCCGGACGGGGCTGCCAAGTAGGCCCGACCCTCTCGCCTCGACCAACCAGCGGCCGGGCGCGCCCGGCCGCTGCTCCACATAAATGCCATCGCCCTTGTCCCTGTTGCTCGGAACGGAGGTTGTCGTGACGCGGTTGAAGCTCGTTCGCACGATGACGGCGGTGCGGGTTGCGGGGAGGGAGGCCAAACGGCCGGCCTTCTGGAGCAGAGGGCCGCCGGGGGGCGGCTGGGCCCCGCGGACACGACCAACCTCCGATAGGCATTCCATCCCGTAAGAAGTCGAGCGCACGACAAAGGAAGT
>JBBSEZ010000352.1:0-10650 GCA_038239195.1 Gemmatales bacterium | reverse complement strand
GGTGGGGGGGGGGGGTTGCAATGGATTTCATCGCCAAAAACGCGGGCCGTGGGCTTGGGGGTGGGTCTTGTTAAAAACGGGCGGGGGTAAGCGGGCTGTTTGCAAACCTGACCCTCCACGTGCCTACTCGGCCTGCTCGCTCTTGGAAGCGCTCTCGCCGGCACTCCCCTTCTTGGCCGCAGGCGCGCGCCGGGGGGTCGTCGTCGTGCGCCTCGCGCGCGCCGCGGGGCGTTTCGTGGCGGCCGGCTTCTCGGCGGGCGCCTCGTCCTCGGCCTTGGCAACGGGCGCCGGCGTTTCTTCCTTGGGAGGCGCTGGCGCCGGTTCGGCGGGGAAGGTCAGCCCGGCGTCGAAGGGCGCCGGCGAGGCCCTGCGCGGGTGCTCGACCACCTCGGGCTCGGCCCGCGCGGCGGGCGGCGGGGGCGGAGTGACAGGCTTCGGGGGTGGAGGGGCCGCGCGCGGGGAGGTCGATGGCCCCGCCGCGGCGGGGACGGCCACCGGGCTGGCTTCGCCATTGCCGTTGCCGGAGCCGCGGCGCCGGCGCCGCCGGCCCTTCTTCTTGCCCGGCACGGCTGTCGCCCCCGCCCCCGCCCCTTCCAGGGGGGCCGCCACCGGACGGGGCGGAGCGTTTTCGGGCAAAGCCACGACGGGGCGCACCACGGGCCTCTCGGGGGGTGGCGAGACCGGCCGGGGAGGGGGCGGGCCTTTGTCGGGGAGCGGTAAGGGCGCCCGGGCAGCGGGCGGGCCCTTGTCGGGGAGCGGCGAGGGCGGCCGGGCAGCAGGGCGGGCGGGGGCGGGCCTCTCGCCGGCCCCGTCGAGCTCGCCGCCGAAGCGGGTGACGACGTAGGTGCGGCTGCGC
This sequence comes from Gemmatales bacterium, assembly GCA_038239195.1. GTDB lineage: Bacteria > Planctomycetota > Planctomycetia > Gemmatales > Gemmataceae > JBBSEZ01. The sequence continues at coordinate 9,794 of JBBSEZ010000352.1, read as the reverse complement.
TTGTCGGTCTCGAGCTCCAGCAGGCCTTCGCGCTGGGCGTCCTCGAGCAGTTCGCTGAAGGTGCGGTAGCCGTGATAGGTCTCGTTGAAGGAGGGCTTCTTGCGCTTCATGGTGTCCTTGATCATGGACGACCACAGCACTTCCTTGTTCTCGCGCCGGAGGGCGAGCAGCGATTCGAGGAGCAGCCCGAAGGCCTTGCGCTTCATCTCGGGGAGCTTGGCGTCGATCGACGGCGACAGGGAGGGCGCCTGGCCGAGGTCCTCGTAGTAGATGAACTCGTCGCAGTTGTCGCGCAGCAGCTCCGAGGTCGAGTCCTGCATGCCCAGCCCGATCACGTGCTTGCCCAGTTCCTTGAGCTTCGAGACCAGCGGCGAAAAATCGCTGTCCCCGGAGAGCACGACGAAGGTGTCGATGTGGTCCTTGGAGTAGGCGAGGTCCATCGCATCGACGCACAGGCGGATGTCGGCCGAGTTCTTGCCCGTCATCCCGCGCCGCGGGATCTCGATCAGTTCGATCGCGCACTCGTGAAGGGACTGGGTGAACTGCTGGAAGCGGCTCCAGTCGGCATACGACTTCTTGGCGACGATCTTGCCCTTTTCGACGAGGCGCTCCAGCACGCGCGCGATGTCGAAGCGATCGCGGCGCCCGGAGAAGCCCAGGGCAAGGTTCTCGAAGTCGATGAAGATGGCCAGGGAGCGTTCGCCGTCTGTCACAGTCGGCCTCGGCATGCAGAAGAAAGGGAGGGCGATAAACCATTCCCAGTTTACCCCACCGGCACAGCCGGGGAAAGGGAAGACGCCGCGTGGCCCTGGAGTTTCCAGGGCCACGCGGCGTCAAAAGCGCCAGCCTGAGAACAAGCGCTCGGCCATCGGCAACGCCTTTCGAGCCGCGCTCAGGCGTCGTCCTTCGGCTTGCCCCTGCCCTTGCCCTTCTTCGGCAAGGTCAACTCGAACGGCGCGCCGGTCAGCTCCTTCCAGGCGGTCTTCTGGTCCTCGGTGAAGGCCTTCTGGAACTTCGCGACCGATTTCTGATGCACGCCCGCGATCTTCTTCTGGGCAGCGCGTCGGGCACCGAAGTCATTCTTGTCAATCTCCTTGGTAATCTCCTCGACGTCGGTGCTCGCGTCTTTGATGGCGTCGGCGAGGGAGTTTTTCTGCTTGTCGGTCAACTTCAGGGCCTTGGCCACTTCGTCCTTCTCGTAGGCCTTCAGGCCGGCGGAGCGCACCTCGATCTGCAACTCGAGCTGCTTGAGGCGCTTGGCCTGGGCGGCGTTGAGCTTGTCCTTGTACTTCGAGAGGCCCATCGTGGCGTCGGCACCGGCCTTTTTGAATATTTCGCGGGCTTTCTCGCGATCGCCTTCCTCGATGGCCTCGCGCCCCTTGGCACCGTCTTCCCGGAGCTTGTCCGAGACCTGCTTGAGGTCGGCCTTCTGGGCGTCGCTCAGTTTGAGCTCGGTCTGCACGCCCGGGTTGAGCAGGAGCATGCCGGTGCCGCCCCCCCCAAAACCGAACTGCCCGTAGCTCGGCAGAGCCAGCAAGCCCATCACAGCCAACGCCAACAATGCTTTGCGCTTCATCGAAGCACCTCCGCAACACAGGGTGGGGGACACGATGCAACCGAATGGGAACAAACGTGCAACCGCGCGAGGCGTGGTGCGAGTTGAGGGTAGTAACCCCGGGAGGGGGGGCCCTGTTTCGCGGCGAGCCGTGTTTTCGAGAGAGGAAGGCGCGAAACGGCAAGCAAGCAGGGCCCTGCTTGCTTGCCGTTTCGCGGGGCGCTCTAGCGGCTCGCCGGGCGCACCACGGTCGGCGCGGGGCGCGCGGGGGGTGGCGCGGACGCGCCGGGGGCCATGCGCGGCATGACGACCAGTTTCCACCCCGGCGGGGGCGTTGGCTTGTCGAAGTTGCGGCGCTCGACCCGCACGTCGGTGCGAACGGCGGGGATGTCCCAGGTCACCTCGTTGCCGTTGGGCGCCTCGAACCAGAACTGGCGCGGCAGGAAGGTGTCCTTGTTGAGCACCAGCCGGGCCCGCTGGAACTCCGCCCGGTCGCCGGGGAAGCGCGGGACGATGTCCACGTAGACGTAGAACTTGTCTTCCTTGTGGAGGGTCAGCACGTAGCGGCGCCGGGCCTCCGCCGCCTTCATGCCGATCAAGACCGCCATGAAGTTGTCCTCGCCGGGCTGGCCCGCCATGGGCCGCGGGATCTCGTAGGCCCGCACCTCTTTCTGGGCAGGCCAGAATTGGTAGACGAAGGTCCCGCTGGAGACGATCTTCTCGGCGACCTCGGCCTTGCCTTCCTTCTTGAGTTCGAGCAGGAAGAGGTTGAGCGTGGTGGGGCCCGTGCCGGCCTTCAGGTACTGGGCGTAGCCCGTCAACTTGCTGGTCGTGGCCCACGCCTTGTCCTTGTCGAGCCGGGTGAGCTGCGCGTGGAACGTGGTCACCTTGCGCATTTCCTGCTCCCAGCGGAGCAGGTAGCCATCGAGTTTGTTCGGGACGGCAGGGGCGGCCGGCGGCGCCTTGGGCACCGGCGGCGCCTGGGCGCTGGCGGCGGCGGCGAGCAGCACCATCGTCATGAGGACCAACCCAGTCCGACGCATCAGGTCACCTCCTCACCATCTTCTCTTTCCGGGCCTCCGCCCGTCCGGGCAGACGGAGGACGCCAAGCGCCCGCGGGCCCTTATAGCACGACAGGCGACGTCGTGGAAGGGAACCTTGGGGCGGGCCCCATGCCCACCCAGTATACAGGCCCCGCTCCCGGGCGCCCCGCGCAACCGGCACGGCGCGAGGCTTTTTCCTTGCGAATGCGCCCCGTTCCGCTATCGTGGAAGGAAAGGATTGCCCGACTTGCCCGCCCTCCTGCCAACGGTTGCGTTTTCGCCTCATCACCCGGGCCTTGCACTCATGAAAGCACTCTGGGGGCTCTGCGCCGTCGCCGTGTTGCCGAGCGTGGCGCGTCCGGCCGAGCGCGTGGACTTTGTCCGCGACGTCAAGCCAGTGCTCATCAAGCACTGCGTCTCTTGCCATGGCCCGGAAAAACAGCGCGCCGGGCTGCGCGTCGATGCGGCCGTTGCCTTGCACAAAGGCGGCGCCTCCGGCCCCGCCGTCGTGCCCGGCAAGAGCGCCGCGAGCTTGCTCCTCAAGGCCGTCGCCGGCGCCGAGGACGTCAAGGTGATGCCCCCGAAAGGGCCGCGCTTGAGCGCGAGCGAGATCGCCCTGCTCCGCGCCTGGGTCGATGCCGGCGCGGTGGGCCCCAAGGGGGAGGTGCTTGCCCCGCTGGTGCGCAGCAAGCACTGGTCGTTTCGGCCGGTCGTCCGCGCCCCCGCGCCGGCCGTCAAGAACAACTCCTGGCCGCGCAATGGCCTCGATCGCTTCGTGCTCGCGCGCCTCGAAAAAGAAGGCATCACGGCGTCGCCCGAGGCCGAGCGCACCACGCTGCTCCGCCGCGTGCATCTCGACCTGATCGGCATTCCGCCGACCCGGGCGGAGATCGACGACTTCCTCGCGGACCGGCGCCCCAACGCCTACGAGCGGGTGGTGGATCGGCTGCTGGCCTCGCCTCATTACGGCGAGCGCTGGGGCCGGCACTGGCTGGACGGGGCGCGCTATGCCGACTCGAACGGCTACAGCATCGACTCGCCGCGCTCCATCTGGAAGTATCGCGACTGGGTGCTCGGCGCGCTCAACCGCGACATGCCGTTCGACCGCTTCGCCCTCGAACAACTGGCGGGCGACCTGCTGCCGGGCGCCACGGCCGAGCAGAAGATCGCCACCGGCTTCCACCGTAACACGCAGATCAACGAAGAAGGCGGGATCGACCAGGAGCAGTTCCGCGTCGAGGCGGTGGTCGATCGCACCAACACGACGGGGACCGTGTTCCTTGGCCTCACGGTCGGCTGTGCGCAGTGTCACGACCACAAGTTCGATCCGTTCTCGCAGCGGGAGTATTATCGTCTCTACGCCTTCTTCAACGACGGCGACGACGCCCGGCTCGACCTCGCCAGCCCCGACGACGTCCGCCGGAGGGCCCAGTTGAAGGCGCGGATCGCTGGGCTGGAGAAGCGCCTTCAATCTCTCGACGGCATCACGGCGGAGAAGCTGGAGAAGTGGGAGGGGGCGCTCAGCCCCGAGGCACGGGCGGCGTTGCCGAAAACCGTGCAGGCAATCCTTGCCATCGCGATCAACGGCCGCAACCCCCGCCAGGAGCAGGCGCTGCTCGACGCCTACCGCAACCAGGAGAAGGTGCGGCACGCCCTCGGCGCCCTCGAAGGGCCCTTCCACGCGGCGACGCACGTCCACGCTCTCTCGGTGCGCCGCGACCTCGAAAAGCGCATCCTCGCTCTGAAGAAGATCACGCCACCGACCACGACGACGCTGATCGTCGCCCAGCGCCGGTCACCGCGCAGGACGACGGTGCAACTTGGGGGAGATTTCCTCCGCAAAGGCGCCCTGGTGAGGCCGGGCGTGCCCGCGGTGCTGCCCCCACTGACCGCCAAGGCGCGCCCGACGCGCCTCGACCTGGCGCACTGGATTGTGAGCCGCGACAACCCGCTCACGGCGCGGGTGACGGTCAACCGCGTCTGGCAGCACTACTTCGGCATTGGCCTGGTCGAGACGGAGAACGACTTCGGCACGCAGGGCGAGCTCCCGAGCCATCCCGAGCTGCTCGACTGGCTGGCGAGAGAATTCATGGATCGCGACTGGAGCATGAAGGCGCTCCACCGTCTGATCGTCCTGTCGGCGACGTATCGGCAATCGTCGCACGCCCGGCCCGAGCTGCGCGTGGTCGATCCGAGAAATCGATTGCTGGCTAGACAGGGCCGCTTGCGGCTGGAGGCGGAGGTGGTGCGCGACGTGGCCCTGGCGGCGAGCGGGCTGCTGACGCGAACCGTTGGCGGGCCGGGCGTGTTTCCGCCCCAGCCGAAGGGCGTGTATAGCTTCACGCAGGTGCCGCGCACCTGGACGGCGAGCGTGGGGCCGGAGCGCTACCGTCGGGGGATGTACACCTTCTTCTGGCGCTCGGCGCCGCACCCGATGCTGACGGTGTTCGACGGGCCCGACGCGCTGGCCGCCTGCACCCGCCGCAACCGCTCCAACACGCCGTTGCAGGCGCTGACGCTGCTCAACGACCAGGCGTTCCTCGAATGCGCCCAGGCGCTGGCCGGCCGGGTGCTCCGCGAGGCGCCGTCCGACGAGGAGCGCTTGCAGCTCGCGTTTCGCCTGGCGGTCGCGCGCCGGCCCAACGAGCGCGAGCAGGCCATCCTGGGTCGCGTGCTGCGGCAGCAGAAGGCCTCGCTGGCGCTTGCGCCGCAGGAAGCGCGCGGGCTGGTGGGCGGCGACGTGCCCAAGGGGGCGGACGTGACGGAGCGCGCGGCGTGGACGATGCTGGCGCGCGTGCTGCTGAATCTGGACGAGCTCATTACCCGGGAGTAAAATAGCATTTGGCGAGACGAGGCCCTCCGGCAGGGGGTGGTGGGAGATGCAGCCAGGACCATCGCCGGCGACCAACGAGGCCAACACTCTCAAGCAGAAGGTTCACGTGCTGAGCAAGCGCATTATTCGCGGCCAGCACGCTGTGGATCGGTGGCAGGTGAAGCTGTTTCGCTCCGTTCGGGTTCTTTCAATCATCTTGTCGAGCTTGGGGGGAGCAGGTTTGATCGCGGTCAAGGGCGGTGCGGGCCCGGCGGGCAAGGTGGGATGGGAACTCATCGGTTCGATCATTATCCTTGGCGTTCGGCATCTTGCTGCAAATCGTAAACGAGTTTGGCGTCGAGAAAACAGCCCAGTTGGCAAGAGCGGCCGAGGAGTCGTTCAAGCGGATCGAAACAGACCTGGAAATAGAACTTGCGAAGGTCAACCCGATCGACCCTGTGAACAACCTACTCGACCAGTCCAGCACTCACTTGCGCAGTTTCTACACGGTAGTCCCAAGGTTTTCGGCGTTGTCGAGCGCTTTGAAAGAGGAAGCCAAGACGCTCGCCGATCGACTGATCGCAGAGAACGAAGAAGGCTGGGTGCTTCCACCCGCGAGCAGAAAGAAGCCAACCCCATGAAAACCCTCCGGCATACACGGGCGTTCGCCAACAACGTCAAAGGGGCCCTCGAAGCCCGTTTCCGACTCGACGCGGCCGGCGCCCCGCTCTTCGAGCCCGACGACGAAGACCCTGAACTCAGGCATTACACGATCGATCTGCGTCTGGAGTCTCCGATCGCCGAGGACATCGAGAGCGTAACCTACTTCATGGAGGACGAGACGTATGCAGACCCGCTAAGGGTGTCGGACGACCGCGACAACGACTTCACAGAGGAGATATCCAGTTACGGTGACCTCGAGGTGGAAGTGACGGTCCAGGTAGGGGCGCACGTTTACAAACAACGCGCCTGGTTGTCGAACCTCCTCCAGGCCGGGCATGAGGGCGATGCCTCCCCCGCCATTCTCGACGCGATCGAGCGCATCAAGGCCAACTAACGCACAACCAACCGAGTCAGCCACCATGCACCCCTGCGACCTGCTCCTCCAGACGCGCCGCCACTTCTTCCAGAACTGCGGCGTCGGCCTCGGCTCGGTCGCCCTGGCGTCGCTGCTGAACGAGGGCCGCAGCGAGGCTGCCGCCGCGCGCTCCCTGGCCTCGCCGCTGGTCAATCCGCTGGCGCCCAAGCCGGGGCACCACCGCGCCAAAGCGAAGGCGGTCATCTTCCTGTTCATGGCGGGCGGGCCGAGCCAGCTCGAGCTGTTCGACCACAAGCCGAAGCTCGACGAGCTGCATGGCCGGCCGATCCCCGCCGACTTCATCAAGGGCAAGCGCTTCGCGTTCATGGATTCGTTCACCAAGGCGCCGCCGAAGTTGCTGGGGACGCGGCGCAAGTTCAAGCGGCACGGCAAGGCGGGGACGTGGGTGTCGGACTGCCTGCCGCACGTGGCCGGGATCGTCGATGAGATCGCCGTGGTGCGCTCGCTGGCGACCAACGTCTTCAACCACGCCCCGGCGAAGTTCTTCATCAACACGGGCTCGGCGCAGGCGGGCCGGCCCAGCATCGGCGCGTGGGCGACGTATGGCCTCGGCAGCGCCGCGCGCGACCTGCCGGGGTTCGTGGTGCTCCAGTCGGGGCCGCGCGGGCCGCGCGGCGGGGCGCCGCTGTGGGGCAGCGGGTTCCTGCCGACGACCTACCAGGGCGTGCCGTTCCGCAGCACAGGCGAGCCGATCCTCAACCTGACGCGCCCGCCGGGCGTGTCGGCGGACCGCCAGCGCTCCGTGCTCGACGGGATCAAAGACCTCAACGCGGTGCGGCTCGCCGACACCGGCGACCCGGAGATCGCCACGCGCATCTCGGCCTACGAGATGGCGTATCGGATGCAGACGAGCGCCCCCGAGTTGATCGACGTCGCCCGCGAGGACCGGCGCACCCTGGAAGCGTACGGGGCCCAGCCCGGCAGGCCGTCGTTCGCGGCCAACTGCTTGCTGGCCCGGCGCCTGGTGGAGCGCGGCTGCCGGTTCGTACAGCTCTACCACACCGACTGGGACCACCACGGGGCGGGCGGCGACAACCTGACGACCGGGCTCGACCGCGTCTGTCGCGAGGTCGATAAGCCGTGTGCGGCGCTGATTAACGACCTGAAACAGCGCGGCATGTTGGACGACACGCTGGTGATCTGGGGCGGGGAGTTCGGGCGCACGCCGATGGGCGAGGTGCGCGACAGCGTGGGCCGCAACCACCACATCGACGCCTTCACGATGTGGCTGGCGGGCGGGGGCGTGAAGCGCGGCATCAACGTGGGCGCGACCGACGAGCTCGGGTACGCCGCCGTCGAGGACCGCATCCACGTCCACGACTTGCAGGCGACCATTCTGCACCTGCTGGGGCTGGACCACACCAAGCTCACGTTCCGCTTCCAGGGCCGCGACTTCCGGCTGACCGACGTGCATGGCGAGGTGGTGCGCAAACTGCTGGCGTGAGCGAAGATCGCGAAACGACAAGCAAGAGAGAGCGATGTTCCGGGCCCAGCTCGTCACCTATGACCCCGGGCACTTCCACGCGGCGCTCGTCCAGCGGGAGATGCACCCGAACGTCTCCCCGTTGGTTCACGTCTATGCCCGTCTGGGGCCGGACCTGCTCGCGCATCTGGGGCGCATCGCCTCGTTCAACGCCCGCCGCGAGCGGCCGACCGCCTGGGAGCTCGAGGTCCACGCCTGGGCCGATCCTCTGGCGCGAATGCTGCGCGAGAAGCCGGGCAACGTCGTGGTGATCTCCGGGCGCAACCGGGGCAAGATCGACGCCATCCTCGGGTGCGTCGAGGCAGGACTGCACGTACTGGCCGACAAGCCTTGGGTCATCGAGGCGGCCGACCTGCCGAAGCTCCAGCAGGCCCTCGACCTCGCCGAGGAGCGCGGGCTGCTCGCCTACGACGTTATGACGGAGCGCTACGAGATCGCGTCGATCTTGCAGCGCGAACTGGTCAACGACCCCGAGACGTTTGGAGCGATCGAGCCCGGGAGCGCCGCCGAGCCGGCGGTCTTCATGGAGAGCGTTCACTACCTGCTCAAGATGGTGGCCGGCATTCCCAACCGCAGGCCGGGGTGGTTCTTCGACGTCGAGCAACTCGGCGAGGGCCTCACCGACGTCGGCACCCACCTCGTCGATCTGGTCACGTGGACGTTGTTTCCCGAAAAGAGCATGGCGGCCCGCGACGTGTTCGTGGTCGCCGCCCGTCGCTGGCCGACCGTCCTGAGCCGCGCCGACTACCAGCGCGTCACGGGCGAAGAGGAGCTTCCCGCGTCCGCGTCGGCTTCTTCGCCGGACCGGCTCGACTATTTCTGCAACACCGAGGTCTCGTACGTCGTGGCCGGGGCCCACGTGAAGCTCGACGTCCGCTGGGACTACGAGGCGCCTCCCGGCGGGGGCGACACGCACTTCGCCGTCTACCGCGGCACCCGCTCGTCGGTCGAGGTGCGCCAGGGGCAGGGGGCCATCCATCGATCCGGGCTCGCGGTGGTCCCGCGCGGCGGACAGCGCTCCGCCGTGGGGGCTGCCCTGGCCCGCAAGGTCGAGCAGTTGCAGGGGCGCTTCCCGGGCGTCGCGGTTGAGGAGGAAGGAGCAGGCTTCCGGCTAAGCATCCCCGACCGCTACCACGACGGCCACGAGGCCCATTTCGGGCTGGTGCTGGCGCAGTTCCTGCGCTACCTCGAAGGCACGGAGGCGCTGCCGGCCTGGGAGCGGCCCAACATGCTCGCGAAGTACACCGTCACGATTCAGGGCGTTCGCCTGGCGCGCACGACAGCCCCGGCATAGTCCGCAAGGCCCTCCCGCCGTCTCCCGCCCTTTGCCCATCTTCTCGGCGCCGACTTCAGGGCGGCAAACCTCCCCGCCGATCTACTTCCCCTGTGCCCCCACGCCTTGTAGGCCGTCGAGAGGACGCACCGTGTTCGACGAGATGGATCGCTTGCGGGAGTCGCGGGAGCTGTTCGAACTGCTGGCGCACTACGCCGAGCAGGCGCAGCCCGATCGTCAGGCCTGGCAGGATCGCTTGATGGCAAAGGAGGGACTATCGCCGCGCGAGCTGAGCAAGCTGCACGGCGAACTGATCGGCTTCGGCTGGCTGGAGCAGAACACGGGGGTGGTGCCGGTCGTGCGTGCGGGGGCGGTGCCGGGCTGCTACCGCATCACGGCCTCGGGGGGGCGGGCGGCGAAGGAAGGACGGGGGGAGGAAGCGGTGGCGTGAATCGAGGTCGTGGGGGGGGGGGGCGGGGGGGGCGGGGGCGCCCCGCGCGCGCGGCCCCACAACAAGGGGGCCCCCCCG
>JBBSEZ010000351.1:0-10698 GCA_038239195.1 Gemmatales bacterium | reverse complement strand
GTGCGACGCGCTCCACCGGCGGGCTCACGCCGCGCCGCTCGCCAGGCCCTTGATTGTCCCGGTGGTGTGAGGTCAACCTTTGCGCAGGGCCTTGCTTTCGCCGAGGAACGTGCTCAGCCCCAGCGGGGCGGCCTCGACGTAAGCCGGCTCCAGCGCGTCCAGCAACGGCGCCGAGCCGCGCCAGAACGGGAACTTGCCCAGCCGGCGCACCCACGCCGCCGACACGGGGGGGGGCTGCACGTCGCCGAACAGGTCGTCGGGCAGTTCCGGCGTGGCCCAGAACGCGGCCGCGTCCGCCGGCAACGGCTCGGCAGGCGCGGCGGGCTTTTCCCGGGCCGCCGCGCCTTCGTTGGGGCCTTCCGAATGGCCCAGTTGGGCCACCAACTGCTCGTGCCCCAGCCCGCGCAGCCGAAACAGCAGGAACGGGTCGCGGTCGAACTCCTCGCCGAGCAGATAGTAGACCGCCGCGATGTGCTTGCAGGGGTTGGCGTCGTCGGGGCACGAGCAGGCGGTGTGCAGGTCGCCGCGCTTCTCGGGGAAGAGCGACAGCTTGGCCTTGCGAAACACTTGCTCGATGTCGGTGGGCATCTCGCCGGCAAGGAGTTTTGCCACAAACAGCGCCTGCCCGCTCAGAACGCGCAGCAGGTTCTTCCACTGCTCCGGCCGCAGCACCTTCACGCCAATGCTCACGTCGTAGGGCGTCGCCCGCGAGCCCTGCACGCGCGCCGTCACCTTGCCCTCGTGGATGTCGATGTTGAGCACCTGCCCGTCGCGCGCGTACGAGCGCCCGCGCGCCAGCCGGGCGCCGAAGCGGAAGCTCTCCAGCACCGCCAGCCAGCGCTTCGCCCACCAGTTCTGTCCGAAGTTGCCGCCCTGGGACTGCGCCTTGATCCCGCCCTGCACCACCCGCGCCTTCGGGCGCGGCTGGAAGTTGCCCCAAGCCATGCTAGTCCTCCACCGCTTCCTGGCGCAACGCGAACAGGTCGCGCAGCTGCTCGTTCGACAGCTCCGTTAGCCAGGCCTCGCCGCTCCCCACCACGCGCGTCGCTACCGCCTGCTTGCGCTCGATCATCTCGTCGATCTTCTCTTCCAGAGTGCCCACGCAGACGAACTTGTGGACCTGGACGTTGCGGTGCTGGCCGATGCGGAAGGCCCGGTCGGTCGCCTGGTTCTCCACGGCGGGGTTCCACCAGCGGTCGAAGTGGAACACGTGGTTGGCCGCCGTCAGGTTCAGCCCCGTCCCGCCTGCCTTGAGCGACAGCACGAACAGGCGCGGGCCACCCGGGCCCTCCTGCTGGAAGCGCTCGACCATACGCGCCCGCTGCTCGCGCTGCACGCCCCCGTGGAGGAACAGCACCTCGCGGCCAAACGCTTCCTGAAGATGTTGTTTCAGGATCTCGCCCATCTCGGTGAACTGCGTGAAGATCAGCGCCCGCTCGCCGAGCTCCAGCACCTCCTCGAGCATCTCCGTCAGTCGGGCCAGCTTGCCCGAGCGCCCGGGGACTGGGGAGTTGTCGCCCAGGAAGTGGGCGGGGTGGTTGCACACCTGCTTGAGCTTGAGCAGCGTCCCCAGGATCATGCCGCGGCGCTTGATGCCCTCGGCCTCGGCGAGCGAGCCGGTCAGTTCGTCCACCACGGCGGCGTAGAGCGTCGCCTGCTCCTTGGTGAGCGTGCAGAAGACCTTCATCTCCAGCTTCTCGGGCAGGTCGGCGATGATCGTCTTGTCGGTCTTGAGCCGGCGCAACAGGAAAGGGCCGGTGAGGCGCTTGAGGCGCTTCGACGCCTCCTCGTCCTGCTGGGCCTGGATGGGGATGAAGAAGCGGCGCCGGAAGTCGGCCTGGGTGCCCAGGAAGCCGGGGTTGAGAAACTCGAAGATCGACCACAGGTCGCCGACGTGGTTCTCGACGGGCGTGCCGGTCAGGGCGATGCGATAGTCGGCCTCGATGGCGCGGGCCGACTGGGCCTGCTTGGTGTCGGGGTTCTTGATGTTCTGCGCCTCGTCGAGCACGACGCCGGCCCACTTGACCCGGGCGAACATCTCCTGGTCGCGGTGTAGCAGGGCGTAACTGGTCAGCACGAGCGCGTGCTGCTCGGCCTCCTTGGCGAACGCGGCCCCCCTGGCGCGCCGCCCGCCGTGATGAATCATGACAGGCAAGTCGGGGGTGAAGCGCTCCGCCTCCTTCTTCCAGTTCCCGACGACGGAGGTCGGGCAGATGAGCAGCGTGGGCCGCCTCGCCTCGGCCCAGTCCTTTTCGAGGAGGGCGAGCGCCTGGATGGTCTTGCCCAGGCCCATGTCGTCGGCGAGGCAACCGCCCAGCCCCCAGCGGCGCAGGAAGGCAAGCCAGGAGTAGCCCTTCACCTGGTAAGGCCTCAGCGTGCCCTGGAAACTTTGGGGGACGGGGAGCTCGGAGAAGGCCTCCTTGCCCTCGAGCTGGGCGAGGAACTCGCCGACCCAGCCGGTGGCGGTGACGCCCCCAAAGGGCAGGCCGCCCGGCGCTTGCCCCCCGCCGAGGGCCATCTGCACGACCTCGCGGAGGGTGGCCTCGCCCCGGGCGCGCCTGCGCATGAGGTCGAGCGCCACGCGGAGCTCCTCGCCGTGGACCTGTACCCACTGGCCGCGCACCTTCACCAGGGGCGCCTTGAGGCGGGCCAGCGCCTCGAGCTCTTCGAGGCTGAGCGTCAGGTCGCCGATGGCCATCTTCCAGTCGAACTGAACGACGTCGTTCAGCGAGATGCCGCTGCCGCCCTGCATCTTGGGGCTGCGCACCTCGGCCTGGACGGTGAGGCGCCGGGCGGAGCCGCGCTTCGTCCACCAGCCGGGGAGGATAACCCCGAAGCCAGCCTGTTCGAGCATCCAGGCCGTCTCGCTCAGGAAGGCGTGGGCCCCGGCGGCGTCGGTGGTGAAGCCCCCCGGGGTGGCCGACTTCAGGCTCGCCTCGACGGGCGGGCAGAGGGCGGCGGACTGACCCAGGGCGGTGAGCAGATACTCGCGCGGCTGGAAGTTGTGGGCCTTGAAGGCAAGGGCCGTTCGGCCGCGTGGTGCCCAGGCGGCGGCGACGGGGACCAGCAGGCTGGGGTCGTCGCGGGCCTGGAGGAGATAGCGCACCTGCCAGAAGCCATCGGGGCGGTCCTCGGGGGGCTCTTCGAGGCGGAAGCAGAGCTGAAAAGGGGCTGCGCTGGAGACGAGGATGGGCCGCTGCCAGGAGCGAACCTGTTCGGCGAGCTGGGTCAGCTCGCTTTCGGGCCCAACGAGGGCGCCGTCGGGGGAGCGGAGGGCGTAGGCCCACTGGTCGTGGAGGCTGGGGAAGGTGGCCGTGGTGCGCCGGGAGGAAGGGGCCTCAGCGACGGCGTTGCGCACCAGCGCATCGGCACAGGCGGAGACGAAGCCGGTGAGCAATTCGATGGCGGCCTGCTCGGGGGGGCTGCCGGACGTGGCCTGGCCGTTCAGGGCGAGGGCCCGACACGAGGCCGGCATGGCGCGGGCGAGGCGGCCAAGGCGCTGGCCCTCGGCGCCGGCGAGGACGGGCCGCCAGGCGGCGCGCCAGCCGGTGCGCGTCTGTTCCACGCCGGGGACCAGTTGTTCGCGCGCCAGCAGAGCAGCGGTGAAGCGCAGGGCGGTGGCCCAGTAGCCGAGGGTGGGGCCGACGAGGACGCCGCCGCCCAGCGTCTCGCGGCCAATGGAAGCGCAAAGGAGGTCGATGGCCGACTGGGCGGGCAGGCGCAGCGCGGTGACGGTCCAGGGGGCGAGCGTGGGGGCCGCGCCGTTGGGGGACGGGGGCACGTCGGCGATCAGCGGGCTGGAGGGGACGGGTTGGCCCTTGACGGTGGGCAGCCAGAGCTGGGCGGGCTCGCCGGCGTTGCCGGGAATGCTCTGGCCGGGCATGGCGCCGGCGAGGGCCCAGGCGAGGCGCGCGGCCCCGGCGTCGTAGGGATAGGGTTGTGCCGGGAGGGCCCTGGGCTTGCGACCGGGGCGAACCGGGGGAGCGTCAGCGGGCACTTCGCCCCACAGGATCAACTGGCCGTTGTCGGCCCCGGCGTGCAACACGAGCATAGAATCCATCCGCCAGACGAGCTGGGCTCATTTGGGGTGCGCGACCAGGTTCTCTCGACTCTCTCTCTGCCCGTTCCCCGTTGATAGCACGCGAGACCGCGCGCAGGCAAGCGGAAACGCGAAGGCCCGGCGCAAAACTACCTCGCGTTTGGGGCGCTCGTTTGCACCGCTTCGAGGACCGCCAGGCACGCGCCGGTCGAGAACGCCGCCAGCAGGCGGGCCGACCCCTCGACGCCGGGGCCGCGACCGTTGAGCGTTGCTTCGATGGCCGACCAACTCGCGCCCATGAGGTTCTCGGCCACGGCCTCCACCCAACCGGGCGGCAGGGGAGGCAAGCCGTTCCGCGCAACCTGGTCCGCCAGGTCGCGCGCCAGGTCGCAACGAAGGTCCGCGGCCAGCCGGTGCATCACGCCGCCCAGCGCCAGCGCGTCGGTCCGGTGGCGGAGGAAGAGCTCCACGGTCGGGCGCTGCGACTCCACCAGCGCGAAGACGCTCCGGTAGAAGTGCTCGAGGTCTTTCCCCGTCCCCGGGCCAGCCTGATACATCGCGCGTCGCGCGTCGGCCACGGCCTCGCGGATGTGCCGGGCCACCCTCTCGGCGGCCTCGGCCAGACACGCTTCGACGTTGGCAAAGTGCTGGTAGAACGCCGACTGGACGACCCCCGCCGCCCGCGTCACGCTGACCGTCGAGACGGCCGATTCTCCGCCGGTGTGCAAGAGCTCCAAGGCCCCGGCGATCAGCCGTTCCCGCGTCTGGGCCTTCGTGCCCCGTCGGCGTTTGCGAAGCTCGACCATCTCACCCCCACCGTGAATGATACCGGAAGGTCTCTCCGAGCACTAGAACAGAAGGGGGGAAGCGATTCGAGGTAGGATGTGGGAAAATGCACCCGCTGTTTCAAAAGGCGGACGCCTTGAGCCGCGAGGTCATCGGGGCGGCCATCGAGGTGCATCGGATCATGGGGGCGGGGCTGCTCGAAAGCATCTACGTGAGGTGCCTGAAGCACGAGCTCCACCTGCGCGGCATCCCCTGTGTCTCGCAGCGCGAGGTGCAGGTCGAGTACAAGGAGCTGGTGTTCAAGGAGGAGCTCCGCTTCGACGTTCTCGCGGAGGGCTGCTTGCTGTTCGAACTGAAGGGGATTCAGAAAGTCCTGCCCATCCACAAGGCCCAGCTCCTCAGTTACGTGAAGCTCCTGAACGTCCCCCTGGGGCTGCTATTCAATTTCCACGAGCTCAAACTCATCGAAGGCACCCACCGGATGATCCTCCCCGGCGCCAACCGCTAGCCCACCGAAGAATTTGAACAGAAGGGAACGAAAGAGAAGGAGAGGGCCCCGCGCTCCTCGCTGACTGCGCCCCGGCGCTCGCCCTGCTTTTTGTTGAAACCCCGTTCGGTCCCGGCCAGTAATGATAGAAGTATCACTACCAGTTGCTCCCCGGCGTCTGGGAGGGGGGTTGCATCGGGCGAACCAAAGGAGCGCGGATGAGAATGAGAGGGCCCCTGGTCCTGCCGGCTTTCGCCGTCCTCTTCCTGGGCAACGCTGTGGCCCAGGAACCGGCGAAGCGACCCACGTGGGACCAGAAGAAGGCGGCCGAAAAGGTCAAGCGGATCATCGCCCTGGAAGCGAAGGGCCAACCCTGGGACAAAATCGCCTGGCAGACCGACCCGGCCAAGGCGGCCGCCCTTGCGAAGAAGGAGCAGAAGCCGATCTTCGTGTTCTTCTTCCTCAAGAAGAACGTCGGCCCGGCCACCGCCCCTTGCTGACCGGGCGGTCGTTTGATGAGGGCGGTCGCCCTCTCCGACAGAACCGTGCAGGACAAGGTGGCCAAGTCGTTCGTGCCGCTGAAGGTCACGATCCCCTACGGCACCAAGAAGTTCCCCCTGGACTGGCCGGGGATGAAACACTGGAGCACCACCTACAAGCGGATGGGCGGCGAGAAGGTCGATGGCATCACCGCCTGTTCGGTCATCGGCCCCGACCTGAAGGTCGAGTACGGCAACACCGGCTCCGCCTTCGTCTGGGAGATGTTCGATTCGATCGCTTACGACGAGAAGAAGTTCGCCGCCATGCTCGATCGCTCCGTCGAGCGCTTCGGTCGCGAACAGAAGATTCGCGCGGACCGGAGCTTGAATGAGAAGGAGCGCGAGCGCAAGTTGGCGACCTTCCACGCCGAGGTTCGCAAAGCGATGGCGGACGAGGGGCGGTTCCGTTTGCCGCCCAGGGGGTTCACCATCGAAGGGGCCAAGGAGTTGTTCCGACTTTCGGGCGACCTGAAAGATAAGTGATTAACCCATCCTCGCGCCCCACGCGCTGACGTGTGGGGCGGATTCGATGCCAGGTGAACCGTTCGAGCAGAATGGTAGCGAGATCACGATGAACTACCCTCGTGGGTAGCGTGGTTTCATCCCTCCCCAAAGGTTGGGTAGGGAGATCGGTGGGTGGTCAGCAACGTAGAGGAGAAACAACATGCGACGTGTGACGATGGGCGCCCTGATGGCGCTGGTCCTGTTCGGGACGGCGATCCAGGCCGATGAAAAGGCCGCCAGCAAGAAGCCGCCCGTGGGGGAGTACAAGCGAACCGACGGCAAGAATTCCGTCGTCCTCACCATCAGCTCCGACAGTATCAAGCTGTCTGTCGATAGCCCGGGGCTCAAGGTCAAGTACGAGACCGATTACGCGGTAACCAGCAAGGGCAACCACCTGTACGGTCGCATCAACAAGGTGACCGAAGGCGACAAGAGGGTGGATGGCGACGTGTTCGGCTTCGACTACGAAGCGGAGGGCGACCTGCTGGTCGTGAAGAACTGGCGCGGCTCGGGGGCGATCGGCTTCGGCGCGCTCTTCATGAACGGCAACTACAAGAAGGGCGCGAAGTAAAGTCGGGCAGCAGCCTGGCCCCGGGAACTGTCGGGGCCAGGTTGTCGTGCCGGGCGGGCTCGTGGATCGGACGGAAGCGAATCGTGTTCTGTTCGCCTGAGTGGTGCCGTTGTCTCGCCGGGCCCTCCCGGTTGCCGGAGACGGCACTCAGAAAGAACACCATCCCATGACCGATCCCAGGCCCGGCGCTGGTCCCACAACAAGTCACTTCCCGTCCGCCGGCCGTGTGTCGCAAATCATTCCCTATCTTTGTGTTTGCGGCGTAGAAGTGCCGATGAACCGGGAATCCGGAGGGGCCTGTCCGGCGTGCGGCCGCAGGTTCGCCGCCTCCGTGCTCCAGTGCGCGGCGGGAGACACCGTGGGCCTGCCGGTGATCCACGGAGGCGAGGCACCTGCGTGTACTCAACTTCCAGGCGCCGCAGAGGCCGCCCGGGCCGGCGAGGTGCTGGGGCACTATCGGATCGTCGGCACGCTGGGTCATGGGGGCATGGGGACCGTCTACCGGGCCCTCGATGAGTCGTTGCAGCGTTACGTTGCCCTGAAAGTGATCCGCGCCGCACCGGCCGCCGCAGCCGACACCCGTCACGTCCAACGGTTGCTCCAGGAGGCGATCGCGCAAGCCCGTGTCAACCACCCCAACGTGGTCCACATCTACTACGTCGGCCGGGAGGGGAAGTCGCCATTCTTCGCGATGGAGCTGGTCAACGGCCCGACGTTGGCCCAGCGGTTGGAAGAAGGCCCCCTGCCGTTCGCGGAAGTGATCGCCTGCGCCCAGCAAGTCGTGAGTGCCCTGCAGCACGCCGCCGACTTTGACGTTTTGCACGGAGACGTCAAGCCCAGCAACATCCTCCTTGCGGACGCCGGAACGGTGAAGCTGTCGGATTTCGGGTTGGCGCGGCGGCTATCCGAAATCGCCGAGCAGCCTGACCGTGTCGCCGGCACACCGAACTATCTCGCGCCGGAAGCGGCGGCGGGCGCCCCCCTGGACGTGCGCAGCGACATGTACTCGCTGGGGGTGACGTTGTTTGAAGTGACCTTCGGCCGCCTGCCTTATGCCCATTCGGGCAGTGGTGTTCTCGAGCGCCTCCGGGCGCATCGAGAGGCACCCGTTGACTTCCCCCACCCCTGGCCCGACAGCGTTCCTGGAGCCTGGCGGGCCGTCCTGGCGAAACTGCTGGCCAAGACGCCCGCCGAGCGTTACCCCGATTACGGCACGTTGATGGCCGACCTGGCACGATCGAGGCCGGTGGCCCTTCCCGCGGCAGGCCGTGCGCTGCGGGGCCTCGCGTGGCTCGTCGATCTGGGACTGGCCAACACCGTGCGGGAGGTCCTCTCCGCGCCGCTGACGGCCGCCAGCGCGAGCAACTCTTTCGAGCCCGGGCCGGGCCTGCCTCTGGCCGTCGCCTTCCTTGGCGGCCTGGCCCCGCTGCTCGGCTCCCTTCTACAATCTTTCTGGGGCACAACCCCGGGCAAGAAACTCTTCCAGCTTCGCATCGTGGACCGCCACGGCCTGGCACTCGGGAAAGCGGCCCTGGCCGCCCGGATGGCCGTGCAGTTGCTGCCAATATGGGCCGGGACGGTCCTGCAGGTCTGCGGTGCTCTGGGGGCACCGGGGTTGGGGCAGTTGCTGGGGGCCCTCCTCCTGCTTGCCGCGGTGTTGGACGCCGGTTTCGCCTTCTTCCACCGGCGGTGCCAAAGCCTGCACGACCTCCTCTTCGGCACGAGGGTCGTGTTGGACACCGGCCCCCACCCCGGACCGTAGTTGCGTTCCTTCGTTCCCTTCTGTTGAGTATTTTCTGAAACCCTTGCTCGGCCCCGGAGTAAATGATAGAAGTATCACTATCGAGGGGGAATACCCGAGGGACCGCAACAGAACGAGGCGAGCGGGGGCGTAAGCCCCCTGTTGAAAGCGCCCCAACAGGGGGCTTACGCCCCCCTCGCCAAACAGTTCGCGCCTCTTCCTGGCGCCCGACGAGGTCAAGGAGAAAGCCATGTTTGCTCCGCTCACTCTCGCGGTCGTCGCCGCGCTCGGTGCGCCCCCCGCCGCCGAGCCCAAAACAGCCTTGGTCCCCCCCGCCGTGGGCGCGACGGTCCCGAACTTCCGGCTCAAGGACGTTCACCGCCGGCCGCGCTCGCCCGACGGCTACAAGGGCAAGAAGGCGTTTGTCGTCGTGTTCGTCGGCACGGAGTGCCCGCTGGCGAACCTCTACGTCCCGACGCTGATCGAACTGCACAAGCAATACGCCGGCAAGGGCGTGCAGTTTCTGGCCATCAACTCCAACGACCAGGACTCGTTCCTCCGCACGTCGGCCCACGCTCAGGAGAGGAACGTGCCCTTCCCCGTCCTCAAGGACTTCGACCAGCGCATCGCCGACGCCTTCGGGGCGAAACGCACGCCGGAGGCGTTCTTGCTCGACGGCAAGCGCGCAATCCGCTACCACGGCCGGATCGATGACCAGTACGGCATCGGCTACCGGCGAGCCCGGCCGACGCGGCGCGACCTGAAGGAAGCGCTCGATCAGCTCCTGGCGGGAAAGGCGGTCGCGACGCCGAAGACCGAGGTGTCGGGGTGCTTCATCGGCCGGGCCGAGAAACCGCGCGTCGAAGAGAAGGTCACCTACGCCAAGCACGTCTCGCCCATCCTCCAGAAGCGCTGTCAGGAGTGTCACCGGCCCGGCGAGGTCGGGCCGATGTCGCTGCTGACCTACGAAGACGCCCGCTCGTGGGCGGCGACCATCCGCGAAGTCGTCCGCGAGCAGCGCATGCCGCCCTGGCACGCCGACGCGCCCCACGGCAAGTTCGTCAACGACCGCCGCCTCACGCGCGAAGAGTCCGCTACCCTGCTGGCCTGGACCAGGCAGGGATCTCCCAAGGGGGACGACAAGGACCTGCCCCCGCCCAGGAAGTTCTCGAAAGGGTGGACGATCGGCACGCCCGACACGGTCTTTCGCATGGCGGAGGAGTTCAAGGTGCCCGCGACGGGCGTTCTGCCCTACAAGCGCTTCACCGTCGATCCCGGCTTCAAGGAAGACAAATGGGTGCAGGCGGCCGAGGCCCGGCCGGGCAACCGCGCCGTCGTCCATCACATCCTGGTCTACATCGAGGTACCGGGGAAGCAACTCTTCGAGAAGGACGGCACGGCCTCGATGCTGGTCGGGTGGGCGCCCGGCGACCTCCCCACCCTCTACCCCAAGGGGACGGCCAAGCTGGTGCCGGCCGGCTCCAAGTTCGTCTTCGAGGTCCACTACACGCCCGACGGCAAGGAGCGCACCGACCGCTCCACGATGGGGGTGATCTTCGCCAAGAAGAAGCCCGAGCGCGCGGTCGAGACCAACATCTTCGCCAACATGACGTTCCGCATCCCGCCGGGGAAGGCCGACTGCAGCGCGGAGCACAGTTACGTGTTCCCCAAGGACGCCCTGCTGCTGGGCTTCATGCCGCACATGCACCTGCGCGGGACCAGCGCCCGCTACGTCGCGACCTACCCCGGCGGGCGCACGGAAACGCTGCTCTTCGTCCCCGACTACGACTTCGGCTGGCAGAGCATCTACCGCTTCACCAGGCCGCTCGACGTCCCCAAGGGCACGAAAATGACCTGGACCGCCCGCTGGGACAACTCGGCCGACAATCCGCGCAACCCCGATCCCGCGAAGGAGGTGCGCTGGGGCCTCCAGACGTGGGACGAGATGATGAACGGCTGGATGGAAATCGTCTGGAAGCCATGACGCGGAGATGGGGGCCCAATCGGATGGCGAGCGGCGCGGCGTAAGCC
>JBBSEZ010000350.1:0-10776 GCA_038239195.1 Gemmatales bacterium | reverse complement strand
GCCGCCGCGCCGCCCACCGCGGGCCGGCGCGACGGGCGGAGCTCGCCGGCATTTTCCAGGGCGGCGCGGTAACATTTCTCCTGCTCGCTCGACAAACAGGCAGACGCGCCTTGCACCGACGCTCGCGGAGGCCGCTGCGGTGACCGACTGGAACGAGATCGTGCGCCAGCATGGCCCGATGGTGTTCGCCACCGCCTGGCGCATCCTCGGCCATGCCGCCGACGCCGATGACGCGGTCCAGGAGGTGTTCCTGCAAGCGCATCAGCTGCGCCAGGCAGGCCCGGTGGCGTCCTGGGGCGCACTCCTGCGCCGACTGGCCGCCTGCCGCGCCCTCGACCGCCTGCGCCGGCGCCGCACGACGGTCCCCCTCGATGACCTCGCCCTGACGCGCGCGGGCGATGGCCCCGAGGAGATCGCGCTGGAACACGAGCTCGCCGACCGGCTCCGGCAAGCGCTTGCCCAGCTCCCGCCGCGCGAAGGTGCCGTCTTCTGTTTGCGCTACTTCGACGACCTCTCTTACGAACACATTGCCGACACGCTCGGCACCACAACCGGCGCCGTCGCGGTCGCTCTCCACAAGGCCCGCGCCCGCCTGGAGGCGCTGCTGCTGGCGCCCGTTCACGGAGATAAACGATGAAGAACAACCCCGAAGAAGAATTGAGCGAGGGACTGCGCGCCGCTGTCGAGCAGGTTCGCGCCGAGCCGATTCCGACCGAGGCGATGGAGGGCTGCCTGGCGCGGGCCCAGCGCCTCGAACGGGCGCGGCCGGCCTGGTGGCGCCGCCACCACCGGGCGCTGGCTAGCGCCGTCGCCGCCTTGCTGGTGCTCGGCCTGGCGGTCCCCCACCTTCCGCTCGGGGGGAGCACTGGCCCCTCCTCCTCAATCCCCCTGCCGCGCACGCAGAGCGGGTGGGTGATGGAAAGCCCGCCCGAAAAGGACCTGACCAACACCGACCTCGGCCTCGACGACAGGGTCGAGCTCAACTACTTCACCGATCGCATCGAGGAAGTGCGCGTGGACGGCAAGGTCGATCCCAGCGCCCCCATCGGCATGGAAGGCGCGCCCGGTGAGGCGCCGCAGAACGTCCGCGGGGTCGGCCTCCTCGGCCTGGGGGACAGCCCCCCCGGCGAGGCCTACTCCCGCATCGTCGAGACCGGCTTCCGCCCCGTCGTTCGCCACCCGCTCTCGACCTTCTCCGTAAGCGTCGATACCGCCTCGTACAGCAACGTGCGCCGCTTCCTCGTTCAGGAGGGCCGCCTCCCGCCGCCCGACGCGGTGCGCATCGAGGAGATGGTCAACTACTTCCCCTATGCCTACGCCCGGCCCAACGGCCAGCACCCCGTCGCTTTCACCCTCGGCGTCGCCGGGTGCCCCTGGCAGCCAAGGCACAAGCTCGTCCGCATCGCCCTGGCCGCCAAGACCCTCGACCCTACCAAGTTGCCGCCGCGCAACCTCGTCTTCCTGGTCGATACGTCCGGCTCGATGCGCCCGGCCAACCGCCTGCCGCTGCTCAAGACGAGCTTGCGGCTCCTCGTCGAGCAACTGACGGATCGCGACCGCGTCGCCCTCGTCGCCTACGCCGGGTCGGCGGGATTGGTCCTGCCCTCCACGAAGGGGAGCGACAAGCGGACCATCCTGGCGGCCATCGACCGGCTCGACGCGGGCGGCTCGACCAATGGCGGGGAGGGCATCGTCCTCGCCTACAAGGTGGCCCAGGAGAGCTTCATCAGGGGTGGCGTCAACCGCGTCCTCCTCGGCACCGACGGCGACTTCAACGTCGGCGTCACCGACGAGAAGGAGCTCGTCCGCCTCATCGAGAACAAGCGCAAGACCGGCGTGTTCCTGACCATCCTCGGCTTCGGCATGGGCAATCTCAAGGACGCCACGCTCGAAAAGCTCGCCTCGCACGGCAACGGGCACTACGCCTACGTGGACACCCTGGCGGAGGCGAGAAAAGTGTTCGTCGAGCAGGGCGCCGCCCTCGTCGTCGTCGCCAAGGACGTCAAGCTGCAAGTCGAGTTCAACCCGGCCCGCGTCGCCGGCTATCGCCTGGTCGGCTACGAGAATCGCCGCCTCAAGGCGAAGGACTTCAACGACGACCGCAAGGACGCCGGCGACATGGGCGCCGGCCATACCGTCACCGCCCTCTACGAGATCGTCCCCGCCGGGCAAGGCCCTGGCCCGGCAGCGGAGCGGCTGCGCTATCAGGTGCCTGCCAAGGTAAACGCGGCCCATCGCGACGAATGGTTGGTGGTCCGCTTGCGCTACAAGGAGCCGGACCTCGACACGAGCAAGTTGCTCGAACAGCCCCTCGCCGGCCCGGCGGTCCCGTTCGCCTTCGCCCCGCCCGACTTCCGCTTCGCCGCCGGCGTCGCCTCGTTCGGGATGGTCCTGCGCCGCTCGCCCCTGCGCGGCAGTTCTAGCTACGACAGCGCCCTGGAGATTGCCCGAGGGGCACGCGGCGTCGATCCGGGCGGGCATCGGGCCGAGCTGCTCACGCTCATCGCCCGGGCCGACGCGATCGCCCGGCAGGCCGGCAAGCGCTGACGGGGACGACAGGGGTCGGGCTCACTAAGACAAACCGGGCGAGGGGCGTGCCCCTCGCCCGGTGTCGTTTCCGCCCCTCCTCGCCCGACGGCAGGCTCGATCGTGGCCCGCTACTTCAAGTTCCACTCGCTCGAAGAACTCGACGCCGAGTGCCGGCGCCTCGGGCTCGACCTGCGCTTCACCGACGATTTCAGCCCTCTCTTTCGTCGCGTACAGGTCGGCCCCCTCCGCGCCGGCAACGCCCTGTGCGTGCAGCCGATGGAGGGCTGCGACGGCACCCTCGATGGCCACCCCGACGAGTTGACCTACCGGCGCTATCGCCGCTTCGGCGACGGCGGGGCCAAGCTCATCTGGGGCGAGGCCGCCGCCGTGCTGGAAGAGGGCCGTGCCACCCCGCGCCAGTTGCTCGTCAGCGACGCGACGGCCCCCTCCCTCGAACGGATGGCGCGCGAGTGCCGCGCTGCCCACCGGAGCGCCTGGGGCGAGGACGGCGACCTCGTCCTCGGGCTACAGTTGACGCACTCCGGCCGCTACAGCCATCGGCGCCCCCTCCTCGCCTGCCACTGCCCCGCCCTCGACGCCCTCACGCGCGTCGATGCTGCCTATCCCCTTCTCGACGACGACTACCTCCACCGCCTGATCGACCATTACGTCGCGGCGGCGAAGATCGTGGCCCGCGTCGGCTTCCAGTTCATCGACCTCAAACAGTGCCACCGCTATCTCCTGAACGAGTTGCTGGGCGCCCGCACGCGACCCGGCTCGTTCGGCGGGAGCTACGAGAACCGCACGCGCCTGGCGCGCACGGTCATCGAGCGCGTGCGCGCCGAGGTGCCGGGACTCACGATCGCCACCCGGCTCAACGTTTTCGACAGCGTCCCCTACCGCGCAGGCCCCGACGGGGTGGGCGAGCCGGCCCCCTACCCGTCGCCGCTACAGACGTGCTGGGGCACCAGGACCGACGATCCGCTCGAGCCCGACCTGACCGAGCCGATCCGCTGGGCGCGGGAGATGGTCCACCTCGGCGTGGCGCTCCTCAACGTCAGCTTGGGCAATCCCTACGCCTCGTCGCACGTGGTGCGGCCGTTCGAGTATCCGCCGCCCGACGGCTACCAGACGCCCGAACATCCGCTGATCGGCGTCGAGCGCCATTTTCGCCTCACCGATCAACTCCAGTCCGCGCTTCCCGGGGCGCCGGTGGTCGGCAGCGGCTATAGCTATTTGCAAGAGTACCTCTTCCACGCCGGCGCCGCCAACGTGCGCGACGGGCGCTGTGCCTTCGTCGGGGTGGGGCGGGCGGCGCTGCCGATGCCGGACTTCGCCCGTCAACTTTTGCAGACGGGCAAGCTGGATCGCAAGCGCACCTGCCGGACGTTCTCCTACTGCACGGCGCTGATGCGCGCCAAGCACAACGAGCTGGGCCAGTTCGCGACGGGCTGCCCGCCCTTCGACAAGGACGTTTACGGCCCGCTGTGGGAGCAGGCGAAGAAGAAACCGTGAGGAGAAGGGCCCGCCATGTGTCTTTTGGCCTTGCTGTTCCGGGTGGCGGACGACGCCGCGGTCGTGGTCGGCGCCAACCGCGAGGAGGCCTACCAGCGCGGGGGCGAGCCGCCGCGCCGCCACGAGGGCCCGGTGCCTTTCGCGGCGGGGACCGACCCGCTGGCCGGCGGCACCTGGCTGGGCGTCAACGCCGCGGGCGTGTTGGTCGCCGTCACCAACCGCCGCAAATCGACCCAGCCCGACCGGCCGCGCAGCCGGGGCCTGCTGGCGCGCGAGTTGCTCGGCTGCCGCAGCGCCCCCGAGGCCGTCGCCCTTGCCGTGCGGGAGCTGGGGCAAGACGGCTACGCGGGCTGCAACTTCCTGTGCGCCGACGCGGCCGATGCCCTGGTGATCCACGCCGGCGATTGGCTGCGCGTGCGCCCCTTGCCCCCAGGCGTTCACGTGCTCGCCAACCGCGACGTGAACGACGCCAGCGACGATCGCGTGGGCCACGCCCTGGGCTGGCTGTTGCAAGTGCGCGCGCACGCGGCCGTCACGTGTATCGACGCCCTGAGGCAACTGTGCGCCAGCGCGGGGCCGCCTGGCGCGCCGGTGTGCTTCCGCGACGCGGAGCGCGGCACGGTGTCGAGCAGCATCCTCGCTCTGCGCTCGCCGCTGCAACAGAGCACCTACCTGCACGCCCAGGGCCCGCCCGACCACACGCCCTACGCCGACTGCTCGCACCTGTTGCGGGAGCTCGTTTAGCGACGCTTCGCAGAAGCGTGCGGACAAGGACGCTTCTGCGAAGCGTCGCTAACCGAAAGCCCTCGTGTTTTGGAGGTCACTGATGGCCAGCGCTTCTCGCCGCCCGCCCGGGCCGAAGGGGCACTTTCTCACCGGCCACCTCGCCGAGCTCAGGCGCGACTCGCTCGGGCTCTATGCCCGCTGCGCGCGCGACTACGGCGACTTCGTGAGCCTGCGCTTCGGCCTCAAGACGGTCTACCTGGTCAACCATCCCGACCTGGTCGAGCAGGTGCTTCAGAGCCGCAACTTCGTCAAGCACTACGCCCTCAAGATGAACCGCCTCCTCCTCGGCGACGGCCTGCTCACCAGCGACGGCGACTTCTGGCTGCGCCAGCGCCGGCTCGTGCAGCCCGCCTTTTTGCGCGAGCGCGTCGCGTCCTACGCCTCCTCGATGGTCGAGCGCACCGAGCGCCTCGCCGACGTCTGGCAGGACGGCGCCACGCGCGACGTCTACGCCGACATGCGGCAACTGGCGCTCGAGATCGCCGCCGAGACGCTCTTCGGCGCCGACGCCTCGGGACAGGGGCCCCTCGTCCACCAGGCGCTCACCGCCGTCATGGACAGCTTCAACAGCCGACTGTTCAGCGTGCTGCGCCTGCCCGAGAGCGTGCCGACGCCGGCCAACCTGCGCGCCCGGCGCGCGGTGAAGCGGCTCGACGCCATTCTCTACGGCATCATCGGCCAGCGCCGCGCCGACGGGAAGACGGCCGACCTCCTGTCGATGCTGCTGCACGCCCGCGACGAGGGCGGGGCGGGCATGACCGACAAGCAGCTGCGCGACGAAGCCATGACCCTCTTCCTCGCCGGGCACGACACCACCGCCCTGACGCTGAGCTGGGGCTGGTATCTGCTCGCCCAGCACCCCGAGGTCATGGGCCAGCTCCAGGCCGAGCTGCGCGCCGTGCTGGGTGGGAGGGCGCCGGCGGCGAGCGACTTGCCCCATTTGAGATACACCGAGATGGTGGTACAGGAGGCGATGCGGCTCTACCCGCCCGCCTACGTGATCGGGCGGCAGGCGGTCGCGGCGTGCGAGATCGGCGGGTACGTCCTGCCCGCCGGCGGGACCGTCCTCATGCCGCAGTGGGTGATCCACCGCGACCCGCGCTTTTGGGAGGAGCCGGAGAAGTTCTTCCCCGGCCGCTGGGCCGACGGGCTGATGAAGAGGCTCCCGAAAGGGGCGTATTTCCCCTTCGGCGGCGGGCCGCGCATCTGCATCGGCAACACGTTCGCCATGATGGAGGCGACGCTGGTGCTGGCCACGCTGGCGCGGCGCTTCGCGATGCGGCTGGTGCCGGGGCCGCCGGTGAGGCCCAAGCCGCGCTTGACGCTGGCGCCGGAGCGCCCCATCGAGGTGGTGCTGGAGCGGGTCGCCGCGCTGTAGGGAACGGCCTCCGTGCCGTTCCTCCGCACCGGAACGCCACGGAGGGCGTTCCCCACAGTCTCAAAAATCGTACTTGTCGATGTTCTCCTTCGTGAAGCGCAGCGGCTTGCCCAGCAGCACCTCGCGGTTGGTCACCTGGATTTTGCCCAGCCGCCCCGCGTTGATCGTCCCGTTCTCCGGCATCTGGCCCTTGTGCAGCAGGTAGCAGACGTGGACGGTCAGGTAGCCCAGGTCCACCGGGCTCCACAAAATGAACGAGCTCACCGTGCCGTCCTTCACGTAGTCGCGCATGTCCTTCGGCGTCGAGACGCCTGTCACCTTGATTTTGCCCTTCATCTCCTCCTGGCGCACCGCCTCGGCGGCGGCGGGCACCGCCACCGACGTCAGGCCGATGATCCCCTTCAACTCGTCCTTGTGCGTCTGGATCAGCGCCCGCGCCTTGGTCACGCCCAAGTTGCGGTCCTCCTCGTGGACCTCCTCGGGCAACACCTCCAGGCGCGGGTACTTCTTCTTCACGTAGGCCTTGATGCGCTTCGCCCACTCGCTCTGGTTGGGCGCCTGCAAGCTGCTCGTGAGGATGCCGATCTTGCCCTGCGGGTTGGGCCCTTGCTCCTTCACCAGCTCCTCGGCCAGGGCATCGACCATTGCCTCGGCGACGGCATCGTAGGTCGCCATGTTGACGAAGAACTGCCGCGCCTCCGGCTGGGCGTCGGCGTCGTAGGTCACCACCGACAGGTTCGCCTCGCGGGCCGACTGGAGCGTCGGCGAGACCTGGTCGCGCTCGGAGCAGGCCACGGCCAGGCAGTCGTAACTGCCCGAATGAATCCAGTTGTTGAGCAGGTCGATCTGGAGGTTGCCTTTGGCCTCGGCGGGCCCGTCGCAGACCACCTTGATGCCCAGCTCCTCCCCGGCCTCCTGCGCCCCCTTGATGCAGGCGGAGAAGTAGGGGATGCCCATCAACTTGGGCATGAAGCCGACCGTGAACGGCCGCGGGCCCTTCGGCCCACAGCTCAGCAGGCTCGACAGCGCCAGCACCGTCAGCGCATGGCCGATCTTCTTCTTCATTTCAGCTCCTCTTCTCGTTGTTTACGCCCGGGCCGGCCCCAGCGGGCGCTGGCCTCGTTGGCCACGGCCACCACGATCAACACCGCGCCGCTGGCCGTGTTGCGCCAGGTCGAGCCGACGCTGCTCATCCCCCCCAGCAGGACCACCACCGTCAAACAGCCCAGCAGGGTGCCGGCGACGTTGCCCGCTCCGCCCGTGATGCGTGCGCCCCCGAGCACGACGCAGGTAATCGCCAGGAGCTCCAGGGCCGGCTCGGCGTCCGCCTTGGCCGTGCCGTAGTGCAGCACCAGCGCCGAGCCACACAGCCCCGCCACCAGCCCCGCCCAGGCGAACAGCCCCAGCTTGACCGAGCGCAGGGGCGCCCCGGCGAACTTCGCCGCCGTCTCGTTGTCGCCCATCGCATACAGCACCCGCCCGACCCAGGTGTGATGTACGACCAGGTAGGTCGGCACGAACAGGCCCAGCAGTACGAGGAGCGGCAGCGGCAGCCCGGCGATGGGGCGGGCCCATCCGAGGCGCCACGCGAGCGGGAAGTTGCGCACCGCGTCGTCGCCGCTGATGACCCAGGCCAGGCCGCGGTAGAGCTCGCGCGTGGCCAGGGTCGCCACCAGGGGCAAGACGCCCGCGCTGACCAGGGCCCCGTTGCCGAGCCCGGCCAGCAGGCCCACCATCACGCCGCCCAGGAGCGACCACTCGATCGGCCAGCCGAAATCGCGCCACAGCGCGCCGGCGACGACGCTGGCCAGCACGGTGACGGAGCCGACCGACAGGTCGATGCCGCCCGTCAGCACGATGGGCGTCAGCGCCAGGGCAAGGGCGGCGGGGGCGAAGTACTGACGGGCGAGGGCGCGCCAGTAGCCCGGCTGCTGGAAGGCGGGCACGGTCGCCACCATCAGCACCAGGATCGCCGCGGCCAGGAGCCAGGGCGTTTGCCGCACCAGCCAGGGGCCCCAAAACTTCATGAGCCGCGCCCCCGCCAGAAGGTGTCGATGGAGACGGCCACGACCATGACGCTGCCCACGAGGGCCTGCCGCCAGGTCGGCGCGAGCTGGAGCGCCGTGCAGGCCGGCGTGAGCGAGACGAGGAACAGACAGCCCAGGGCCACGCCCCACACGGAGCCGCGCCCGCCCGTGATCGCCACCCCACCCACGACCGCCGCCGCGATGGCGTCCAGCGTCTTCTCCTCGTAGCTCGTCGGTTGCAGCCCGCCCGAGCGCGCCAGGAACAGCAAGCCCGCCAGGCCGACGAGCGCTCCCTGGATGGCAAATGCTTTGAGCCATACCGGGCCCCGTTCGATGCCGACTCGATGCGCCGCGGCGGGGTTGCTGCCGAAGGCGTAGAGGGCCCGCCCGGCGAGCGTATGGCGCAGGGCCCACCACGCGACCACCAACAGGCCGAGCCCCAGCCACGCCGCCAGCGGCAGGCCGAGGACGCTGGCGACGGCCCACGAGCGGCGCTCGTTGTCCACGTGGACGTTCTCGCCGAGCCACCACAGCGTCAGCCCGCGGTAGACGCTCATCGTGCCCAGCGTCACCACGATGGGGTGGACGCGCCCCAGCATCGACAGCGCGGCGTTGAGGGCCCCGCCGGCAGCGCCCACGCCCAGCGCGGCCAGCACCACGGCGGGGAGCGGCGCGCCCTGCGCCCACAGCTTGCCCGCCACGGCGGCGCTGAGCGCCATCAGCGCGCCGAGCGAGATGTCGAGCCCGCCCGCCATCAGCACCAGGGCAGCGCCGACGGCACAGAAGCTCAGAAGCGCCGCGTCGGTCAGCAGGCTGCGCACGCCGCTCGGGCCGAGGAAGGTGCCGGTGAGCCCGTGCAGAGTGGCAAAGAAGACGATCACGACCAGCGCCAGGGCCAGCTCGCGCAGGGCGCGCGGAGCGTGGAATTGACGTGGGGCCGGGCCGCGTTCGGGGGCACCGCGCTCGGTCGGCATGGCGGCGGCGGCGATTTCCTCGGCGGTGGTACTTCCGGGGCCCAGAATGGCGACGAGCCGGCCGGAGCAGAACACGCCTACGCGGTCGGCGTGGGCGACGACCTCGGGAAGGTCGGAGCTGATGAAAACGATGGCGCGCCCCTCCTCGGCCAGGCGGCGGACGAGGGCATAGATCTCCTCGCGCGCCCCCACGTCCACGCCGCGCGTCGGCTCGTCGAGGACGAGCACGGCGGGCTCGCAGCTCAGCCAGCGGCCGAGGACCACCTTTTGCTGGTTGCCACCCGAGAGGGTGCCGATTGGCTGTTCGAGCGAGTGAAGGCGGACGGCGAGTTGATCGACGATGGCCCGCGCCTGTTGGGCCTCGCGCGAGCGCATCATCCAGCCGAAGGGGGCGAGCCGGCGCAGGGCGGCGAGGACGGCGTTGGCGCGCACGCCGAGGTTGCGGCACAGCCCCTGGCGCAGCCGGTCCTCGGGGACGTAGGCCAGCCCCCGCCGCGCCATCTGGCCGGGGCTCGAGGGACGGACGGGCCGCCCGTCGATCTGCACTTCTCCCCTCGCCAAAGGGCGGAGACCGAAGACGCCCTGCGCCCACTCGCTGCGGCCGGCGCCGACCAGGCCGTAGAGCCCCAGCACCTCGCCCCCGCGAACGCTCAGCGTCACGCCGGCGAACGACCCGTCGGCAGCGCTCAGTTCTGCGCACGCAAGGCGGACGGGGCCGAGGGGCCGGTCGGCGC
Source organism: Gemmatales bacterium (assembly GCA_038239195.1). Taxonomy (GTDB): domain Bacteria; phylum Planctomycetota; class Planctomycetia; order Gemmatales; family Gemmataceae; genus JBBSEZ01. The sequence goes on along the minus strand of JBBSEZ010000350.1, from coordinate 833 downwards.
GGGGCGGGGGGGCGGCGAGGTCGCGGCCGACCATGTGGCGGATGAGGGCGGCGGGAGAGGTCTCGGCGAGGGGCCCGGTCCACGTGCGCTGCCCGTCGCGCAGGACCGTTACCTCGTCGGCGAGGGCGAAGACGTCCTCGAAGCGATGGCTGACGTAGAGGATGGCGGCGCCGGCGGCGCGGAAACGGCGCAGGTGAGCGAAGAGGATTTGCGCCTCGGCGTCGGAAAGGCTGCTCGTCGGCTCGTCGAGCACGAGCACGCGCGCCGACTGCGACACGGCGGCGCCGATCTCCACGAGCTGCCGCTGCGCCGGCGTGAGCCGGCCGGCGAGCACGTCGGCGGGGACGGGATCGCCGACGGCCCGCAGCGCGAGCTGCGTGCGCCGGCGCTGGGTGGCCCAGTCCACCAGCCCGAGCCGGTTGGCGGGGAGCCCTTGCTGAAGGCCGACGTTTTCGAGAACGCTCAGGTCGGGGAAGAGATCGACTTCCTGATGCACGGTGACGATGCCGAGGGCGTGCGCTTGGGAGGCGGAAGGGATGAGGACCGCCCGGCCGTCGAGGAGGAGGGCGCCGGCGTCGGGGGCGAGGGTGCCGCTGAGGACATTGATGAGGGTGCTCTTGCCGGCGCCGTTCTCGCCGATGAGGGCGTGGATGGTGCCGGCGCGCAGGGCCAGGTCGATGGCGCGCAGGGCGACGACGCCGGGGAAGGACTTGCCGATGCCGGTCAGTTCGAGGACGTTCATTCAGGGCCCTGGTGTCTGTCCCATCAGCCGGGGTTGGCGGCCTCGTAGGGTGGGCCGAGTCTTCGAGGCCCACGCGGAGAGGCGCGCGTGG
>JBBSEZ010000349.1:0-10785 GCA_038239195.1 Gemmatales bacterium | reverse complement strand
TGGTCTCTTGGCAGAGTTACCGTAGGGGGACGAGCCTTGCTCGTTCAGGGGCCCGTGCCTCGCCGAGCGCCAAGTGGACAAACGATCAGAATAAACTCTCCGCCCAGTCTCAAATGGCCAAATCGAAGGACACAGCCCGCTGGATGAAGGAAGGGCCGGGCCTTCAGCCAGAGACGATTACCACCACGTTCCCACCCAAGAGGGGTTGATGCCGTCTCAGCAACGAGTTAAGTTGCGAACTCGGCTGTCGAGTAATAATCCGCCTTCAAGGCGATAATAACCTCGCCCTGGCTACTGCTGCATCCGCTGCCCTCTGTGCCTTTGACTTTCGAGTGAAGAGTGTGATGCTATTAGCGGTCTAGCGGTACTTGCCCGTACCACAGTTGCCCAGGTGGTCTTGTTTGAGTGTCAGAAAAGAAAAAGTCTGCAAACAGGGATATTTTTGAAGTGCCAGCAAACTATAATACTGTTGACGGCAATCATCTCGAACATGAGCGGGAACGATAGCCGACCAACATATTGTCCATGTCGTCTCATGTGCCGCTAATGCCGATGGATGCGCAATCCGCTAACAGGCAGAAGACGGCGGGTAATCCCCACGAGTGGCGCTGGTGAAGCTATGCACGGAAGTTGCATAGCGGTCCCTCGCTCCGAATAATACGATCATTATATTCTCGTCGTTTTCGGTTGTGGCAAGACCGCCAGACGGGCTTTCGACGTTAAACAAAGCCGGGGCTACCCCTAATCAACTCGTATTAGTCGCCTCTGGTTGCAGCTTCTCCCCAACAGCAAGAGCAGGAAAACAGGCCACCAACCGAGCGGAGCGAGGTTGGAGGCGAGCGAAGCGAGCCTAAACACGAGTGGCCCGCCGATAGGAACTCGGAGTCTAGCGGCAATATGCGCCGGCCCCGCACAGCAGAGACAAAGCAAACCGGCCAGCATATAGATTCTGTGCGCTCGCAACCGACCACTTACCGATCTGCCACCGATAAACCGGCTGCGCCGGGGGCAGGCTGCGCCTGCCCATCACCTATCCCCTTCGGGCCTGTTCTGGCCGGATACCCGGTCACTGGTACACGGCAGGGTCACGGCAGACCGGCCAGAACACGGACTCTGTGCGGTTACGACCGATCCCATGCCGGAGTCGCACCGATGATGCCGCACAGCGGAGGCACGGCAGACCGGCCAGCATCGAAAGCATGTGCGGTCGGCTCGCCAGGGCGCAACGTCGGCTGAAAGAGCAATATGCCTGCCGAAGTCCACGCCCCCGGCAGGGTTTGAGATAAAGAACCTGCGGCCCCCGCCGCCCCCGCCGTTTCAGAATAAATCGCACTGAAGTGTCAGCCCCGGCGGTCAGCCACCGCCCTATCAACCGTACAGGGCAGTGGCCGGGCCGAGGTTCGCAACGCCAGAGACAACACAGCCTCAGCCAAGTCCTGTGCTGGGCCGGACACCGAACCAGCGCCCGGCGCTCTGGCCGTCAGAAGATGTGCATTTCCTTGCGGGTTTTCTTGACGGTCGCCTCGATGGTTTTGAGCGCTGGCTCCCAATGCTCGACCATATCCCCCGGATCGGGCTGCTTAGAAGTGGTTTCATAACCGCCAAGGGGTCACGGTTTCCCCAGCAAAGAACGAGCCGGGTGGCCGGATTTGACGGTTATGAAACCACTTCTTAGCGCTGAAGGTCTGGAGCATGGATGCCGTCCTCCGCAAGAACTCCGTGGGGTTGTCAGCGATCTGGCGCTTCCACGCCTCCACCTTGTCCTCGCCCCCTTCGGCTGCCTTCACCGGCTCCGGTTCGTGCGGCTCACCGGCCTCGAACGGCGGGACAGCGAGCTTCAACTTCGGCACGGGCTTGTCCGCCTTGGGCTTGGCCTTCTTGACCTCCTTGAGCGCCTTCTTGACCGTCTTCTTGCCGGCGGCGACCTCCTCGAACTTGTCGGGGGCCTCCTTCTTGAGCTTCGTGACTCCCTTCATGGTGGTGGGGCCGACCCCGGCCAATTCCCCGACCTGCTTGGCGGTGTTACCCCTCTGGTCGCTGGCGTCCAAAGGCTTGCCCTCGGACTTGCGCTTGCGGTTCGCCTTCTCGATCCCGTCCAGGGCGTCCTTCAGTTCGGGGAAGGCGTCCACGGCCTTGAGGAAGACCGCCGCCTTCTGGTCCGCCGGGATGTGGCGGTGGACCATGTTGCGGGACTTCGCCCGCATCCAGGCCCCCAGCGTGCCGTGCTTGTCCGGTGAGAAGACTTCGTAGGGCGGGTCGCCTTCGAGGCCCAACTCGTCCCAGGCTTTGTAACGATGCCGCTCGTCGAGGATTTTGCCCTGGTAGAGCAGGATGGCCTGCTCCAGCGGCGACAGACCCTTCTCCTTCCGCTCCTTCATGTCCTTCTTGAGTTCGAGCCGCTGGCCGAGGAGGTCGTCCGCCTGGTCCTCGCCCATGCCCAGGACGACCGCCTCAAGTGGCACGAGGACGGCTCGGTGACGGTGCGGGTCGGTGCGATGCTGCCGGCGGACTCGGCGGCGAAGCAGACGCTCGCCGCCCGCCGCAAGCGGTTCCGCACGTCCCTGGCGGGCCGGCTGGAGGCCGAGGGCTGGGCGTTGTCGTCGTTCCCGTACACGTTCGCCCCCCGCATGTAAGTGGGCAAGTAGGACGGGGAGCGGGCAAGTAGCCCTGCGGCTGCTCGGCTGGGCCAAATGCAAGCTCGTTGCCGAAGGCGACACCTGGGAAGAGGAAGTCGAGAAAGAGCTACGCCGGGCGCTGAAACATTCTGAACGCAGGCCGACAAGAGGCGTCAACTTAGTAAACAATCTCCCAGGAGGACCGATCATGCACGCTCTCGTCAACCGCCCGCCGTCCCCTGCGGACCTGTCCGGCCTCCCTGGCTCGTGGTACATCCGGCTGTCCCTGGACGAAGGCGACTTGAAGCAGGACGCCACGAGCCAGCGGCAGAACATCCAGGGGTGGCTGGCCGGCTGGAAGCTGGACGTGCGGGAGGGGTTCCGTTTTGAGGACGCCGAGGGCTACACGCCACGCCACCGGCCCCAGGACCGGCCCAAGTACCAGCAGCTTCTCGAAGCCGTCCGGGCCGGGCTGGTCAAGTGGGTCGTCGTGGACCACCAGTACCGCATCGGCGGCAAGGACGAGTGGCATTACGCCAGCATGATCCACGAGTTCCGTCAGGCCGGCTGCCATGTCTGGACTGTCGGCAACGACCTGCTCACCGGCGACGACGGGCTGGCGTTCTTCAAGGGAGGGTTCGGGGCCAAGTCCTCGCAGCACGAGCAGCAGTCTAAGGCTTGGCACGTCATCCGGGGCAAGAAGACGAAGGCGAAGGCCGGCTGCTACCACGGGGGCTACGTCCCTTACGGCCTCGACGTGGTTTGCTACCGGGACGGCGAGGAGCGCTGGCGCTGCCGCTGGTTCGGGCACTTCCTCCGCAAGAAGATATACCCTGGCGGGCAGGCCGAGGACTACAACGGCAAGGGCAACCTGCCGGTGGCCGAGGGCAGCGACATCCTGCGCCTGGCCCCCGGCCCCGACGACCGGCTCGAAGTGGTCCGCTACATCTTCAAGACCTACGCCGAGCAGTCCATCAGCACCTACCAGATCGCCAAGGCGCTGAACGAGCGGCGGGTCAAGCCCACCTACGGCGGCATCTGGCTTGGGTCCGCCGTGGATTCCGTCCTGGGCAACACGGCCTACATCGGCCTGCCGGCGTGGAACAAGTACGGCCAGGGCGAATTCCTCGAATTCGACGGGCAGGACACCAAGCCGGTCAAGACGATCCGGGGCCGGCGTGAGCGGGACAAGGCCGCATGGGTCTACCCCGACAAGCCCGTGTTCGATCCCGTCATCCCCCTTGAGCATTGGGAGGCCGTGCAGCGCAAGCTGGAGGCCCCGGTGAAGCGCCGCTCCCCCAAGACGGCGGAAATCTGGCTGGCCGGGCTGGTCCACTGCGCCGGCTGCGGGGTCAGGATGCGGGGCCAGAAGCGGAACAACTACTGCCAGTTCCTTTGCCAGACGGGCGACCGGCGCAGGATGGGGGTGTCGGGGGTCGCCTGCCGCCGCAACACGGTCCACCACGAGCTTGTGGAGTCGGTGGTGGGCCAGTGGTTGGCGGACGCCGGCAAGACACTGGAGACGCTGGCGGCGGCGCACGAGGCCGGCGACCTTGGGCTGCTGGCGACGTTGCAGGCCGATTACGACCGTGGCATCACCGCCTACCTCGCCGCCGCCCGGCGCATGGTCGAGTACGCCGTCAAGCACGGCGACGACGACACCATGCAGGAGGTCGGCGGCTTGGTGGACGCCTTCAACCCGGTGGAAGGGGAGGCCGTCCGCCCCGAAGAGGAAGGGGGCCTGGTGCGCCTTTATCGCCAGGCGTACCAGGCGAGCGGGTCGGAGGTCCAGGCCCGCCACGAGGGCCTGGAGGCCGAACACACCCGGATCATGGGCGTGATCGAGCGCTTCCAGGGCACGCCCCGTGCCGTCGTCAAGAAGCAGGCCGAGCTTGCCGCCGTGGAGGCGGAACTGACGGCGCTGGAGGAGCAGTTGGCCGACCAGTCCTCCGTGGCCGAGGGGCTGGCCCGCCGGCTGGCCGAAATCCAGGGGACCATCCAGACGGCGGGCAGGCGGTCCAGCAGCGAGGCCACCCTGCGGCACAAGGCGGACGCCCTGGGCCGGCTGGTGAAGCGGATCGACGTTCACTTCGAGCCGACCGGGAAGAAGTATCCCCAGAGCGTGCCGGTCTTCGTGGAGGTCATCCCGCACGAGGGCGAGGAAGTACGCTACCCCGTATCGTGTTCACCAGACAAAGCCCCTCCTGCACGCCGCTTTTGACGACGGCGGCCTCCACCTCCGGCGTGACGTTCACGAAGGCCATCCGCGCCGGCAGGTTGAAGGTCAGATACTCGGTGTGCGACTTCACGATCGCCCTCTCGCAACCGCCCCGCTCGGCTCGCGGGCCTTACTCCGGCGCCGGAAACAACCCCGCGAGCAGGTTTTCCAGCGCCGCGGGGCCCACCGGCTTGACCGCGTGAAGGTTCAGCCCCGCCTCGACCGAACGGCGCCGATCCTCGTCCTGTCCCCACCCGGTCACCGCGATCAGAAACATCCCCGTGCCCCACGGTTGTTCGCGGATCTTGCGCGCGGCGTCATACCCGTTGAGCTTCGACAGGCCGATGTCCAGCAGCACCACGTCGGGCTTGAACGCCCCCGCCACGTTCTCCGCCTCGAGCCCGTCGTACGCGGTGCGCACCTCGTTGCCCCGCATCTCCAGCATCAGGCCCAGGTTCGTGGCCGAGTCGCGGTTGTCGTCCACCACCAGGATGCGGCACCGGAAAGTCCGGGCTTTCTCTTCGCCGGCTGGCGGCGGGGCCGGAGGCGCTTCCCCCCGCCAGGACGGGCAGGCGGACCACGAACGCGCTGCCCTGGCCAGGGCCGTCGCTGTGGGCCTCGACGGTCCCGCCGTGCATCTCGACCAAAGCGCGCACCAGGCTCAGCCCGATCCCGAGGCCCCCCTGCGACCGCTCCAGCGACTGATCGACCTGCGTGAACATCTCGAACACCCGCAGGAGCATGTCTGTCGGGATGCCCACCCCGTTGTCCCGCACCGTCACGGCCACGAATTTGCCAGCCCCTTCTCGCTCGGCGGTCCGCGAGATGCGCCCGCCCCGCTCCGTGTACTTGGCGGCGTTGTTCAGCAAGTTGGCGAAAACCTGCGAAAGCCGCGCCAGGTCGGCGCCCAGGTAGACCGGCGGCAGCGGCAACGTCACGGTGAGTTCGTGGCCGCTCGACGCGATCAGCGGCCGGCTGCTTTCCACGGCGCTGTGCGCCGCCGCCAGATCGACGCGCTCCTTGCGCGGGACCAGCTTGTTGCGCGAAACGTCCATCAGGTCGTCGATGAGCCGCACCATCTGCTGCAACTGCCGCTCCATCATGGTGCGGGCCTGCTCCATCGTCTCCGGCGCGTTCCTCGCCAGCCGGATCAGTTGCAGCGCGTTGCGGATCGGGGCCAAAGGGTTACGCAACTCGTGCGCCAGCGTCGCCAAAAACTCGTCCTTGCGGCGGCCCGCGCCCGCCTGCTGGAGTGCCTTTTCCGCCTGTTTGAGAGCGGTGACGTCCATGAAGGCGGCGATGGCCCCGCGCACGCTGCCATCGGCGTTGCGCAACGGCACCGCATTGCCGTAGATTTGTCGCTCGGTCGAGTCGCCGAACACCAGCGTCAGCTCGGCCCCCCGAACTTCGACGCCCTCGGCCACGGCCACTTGCATCGGCAGTTGGCGCGCCGGGACCGGTACGCCGTTGCGGTACTCGCGGTAGGTGCGCCGGGCGAGATCGTCGTCGCTGGCGGACGCGGAAATGTGGCTGCCTTCCGGCATTTGCAGCAATTCAAGGAAGGCCACGCCGAGGCGCTCCACCAGCACCTCGGCGCATTGCTGCAAGACGGTCTGCAAGTCCTCGCTACGGGCGAGCGTCATGCTGGTATCGGCGCGCATCAGGGCCAGCCTTGCCTGTTTCTCGAGCGCTTCCCGGGCCTGCTGCCGCTCGGTCACGTCCCGGAACACCAGCACGACCCCGGCGACCCGGCCCTCCTTGTCCCGGATCGGGGCGGCGCTGTCGTCGATCGGGCATTCCTTGCCAACATTTGAGATGAGGAGCGTGCGATTGGCCAGGCCGACGATCGTGTCCTCCGCAAGCGCCCGCGCGGCGGGGCTCGCGACGGTCTGGCGAGTTCGCTCGTTGACGATCTGGAACACGGTCTCGAGCGGCTGGCCCAGCGCCTCTTCCCCCCAGCCGGTGAGGGCCCGCGCCACCGGGTTGAGGAACGTGGCCCCGCCGGAGGGGGTGGTGGCGATCGCGGCATCCCCGATGCTCGCCAACGTGGTGCGAAACCATTCTCGCTGTTCGTGAAGGGCCATCGCCGCCCTCTGCCGGGCCGCCAGCGCCCGGTTCAGGAGCCAGCCAAACGCCCCCACCAGGACCACCCCCAGGGCCGCGGTGAGCAAGCCCGTCGTCACGGCGACGCGGTAGGCTCGGTGAGAAGCGCGTTCTCGCTCCTGGAGCAACCGCTGCTCTTCTCGCTGCATGTCCACCACCAGGTCTCGGACGGCGTCCATCTCCTTCTTGCCCTGGTGGGCCAGGTCGAGCAACTGCGCCGCGCTCGCCTTCTTGCGCCGCAGGTCGATCCCCTGCGCGAGCAGGATAAGCACGACGGTGGTCCTCTGCGCCAGTTCCTCGATCCGATCCTGCTGCCAGGCGTTGTCCCGGGCCTTGTCCCCGAGCTCTTCCAGGCGCCCATCCAGACGGGCGCGCGGCGACGTAGGGCACCAGGAACTCGTCCTGGCCGGTGGTGAGAAAGCCGCGTTGCCCCGTCTCGGCATCGATCAGCGCGAGCAACACGTCGCCGGTCAGGTCCATCACTTCCCGCGTGTGGGCGCCCCAACCGGCATCCTCGTTGAGTTGCCGCGTATTTGAGGTTGGTGGGCCCGGCGTTGGCGATCAGCAGGCCGGCCACCAGGCCGAGGCCGATTACCGTCCCTCGATCGAGCGTTCGTCGCATCCCGCACCTGTCCCCCATGCGGCGCCTGTGGGCAGCGCACGGCTTTCGGCACCCGGCATCGTTGGTCAGGGGGTGAAGACGGCAAGCGCAGACCAGGCGCGAGCTCGGCTAGTGTAAGCTGCCGCTATTCTAGTGCCGCTCTCTCCTTCTCGGCGAAAAAAAATCCGGAAGCGGGCACGTCCCAGGGGGGCTCGGGATCGTGCACCACTTCCGGAAGATCGCTGGCGCGAGCGCGCTCTCTTACGAGGCGCGACGCGCGAACTATTTCAACATCCTTGGGGCCTCGCTCCCTCGTCCTTCAACCGCTGGTTCGGCTCACGACTGCGCCGACGCCCGTTGGACAAGGAAGCGTACGTTTCAGAAGGAGCAGACAGGAAATAAAGTGCCAGTCCTGGCGCTCGGCTCAACCGCAGGCCTTCGCCCCTCTCTCTCCTCCTCAGCCGCGTTCATCGCCCGACAGGGTACGTTTGCAATGAGTGGAAAGGGATTGGCGATAAGAGTTCGTGCATCTCACTTCACAACCGCTAGATAGGATGTGGCCTGTTGGCCACTTCAATTATCATACGAACCGTGCGAGCGGAGTGTCAAGCGCGAAAAGGCGGGAATCCAGCGAGCGGGGGACGTGGGGCGAGGCCACGATTCCGGGAGCACCTCGCTAAGCCGCAAGCGGTGAGCCCTGGGAGCTCGCCGCTTGCGGCTTAGCGATCGGCGCCCCGGAACTTTGGCCACACCCGGACGTGAGCCGTCAGCTTGGTGACGGGGCGTAACTGGCGAAGCAGGAGTCCGTCTCCCACAGCTTCACCTCGACCACCGGAAAGCCCTGCGCGGCGGTGTAGTCGAAGATGAGCCGGGCAATGTTCTCCGCCGTCGGGTTGACGTCGAGGACGTGGACCGGCTCACCTTGCTGCCGGAGGAAGGGCAGCACGGGGTCGTCCTTGTGCAGGAGCATCTTGTGATCGAGGGACTCGTCGATCCACCCGCCCACGACGCGCTTGAGCTTGCTGAAGTCCACGACCATGCCCAGCGCGTCGAGCCCCGGGGCGGCCAGGGTGATGACGGCCCGGCCGTTGTGCCCGTGCAGGTGGCGGCACTTGCCGTTGTAGTCGAGCAAGCGATGCCCATAACAGAAGGTCAGCTCGCGCGTGACGCTAAACATGCTCCCTCCGGTGGTACGGAGTGGGGTCGCGAATGCCGGCCGCGGCAAACGCCTTGCGACGCTCGCCGCACTTGTTGCAGGCCCCGCAGTGGAGCCCGCCCACCGGGCGAAGGCACGAGAGCGTCCACTCCAGCGCCAGCCCCGCGCCGCGGCCAATCACGTCCACCTTGGACAGCCCGCGGTAGGGGTGGCACACGCGCACGTTCCCGCGGAGGGCCTGACTCACCAGCGCCGCGTAGGACGCGAAGAACGCCGGCGTGGCGTCGGGGAACGGGTTGCCTTCGAGTGGGGCGAGGGCGACCGCGGGCACGCCGCTCAAATGACACCACACAAGGGCCTTCGCGAGCAAGAGCACGTTGCGGCCCGGCAGGTAGACCGACTCGTCCGGCGTGTCGGGGCCGGGCACCTCCCGCCCGGTCAGCCCCCAGTGCTCGCCGTAGAGGTCGCACACGGGGAGATCGAGGACGACGAGAGGGCGGAGGGGGCCGGCGGGGAGCGTGGCGAGGAAGCGGAGCAGGTAGTCTAACTCGACGGCCTCCCAGACGAGGCCGAAGCGAACGTAGAGGGGATGGACGGCGGGGTGGCGGCGCAGCGACTCGGCGAGCAGCACGGCGCTGTCGAGCCCGCCGCTGGCGAGGACGGCGAGGGGCAAGGTGGGATCGGAGTCAGGGCCCAGGTCGGTCATCCCAGAGGGTTATACGCGGAGGGAGGGCAGGTTGCCATCCACGCGGGCGCGGCGGAGAGGGGGGCCTTGACCGCAAGGCGAGGAGGTTCGTTCGTCGAGCACGGCACGGGGCGTGCGCGCGATGGAGGTGGCCTCGCGACAGAGGGTGGCTCGCCCCTGAGCGCGGGCATCGAGCGCTTGCTAGAAATCGAGCCAGGACATGGGCCCGGTGGGTGGCGGGGGTGCCTCCTGGCAGTCGCGGAAGCGCCGGATTTCGGCGATGTGCTGTTGAATTCGGCCCTGCGCCTGCGGCCGGGCCCGCATCGCTTCCTCCAGATCGCTCAGGGCTTCCTCGTCTCGACCCAGAAAGAGGAGAACGATCCCGCGCCTCTGCCGGGCCAAGAAATCGTTGGGGCTCTCCTGCAAGTGTCGATCGCAGTCCGCCAACACGGAGGCCGGCGCGTTGCGGGCCGTCCGCGCATGCTGAAGCATCAGCGTCCGAAAACACCAGTCGGGATCGATCGCGAAGGCCATGTCGTAGTCCGCGGCACCTGCCTCGACCTCGCGCAGGTGATACCGGGCGTGGGCGCGGAGCAAAAGGGCCACCGCGTTCCGCGGGCTCACGCGTAGCGCGGCGTTGCAGTCGGCGACCGCGCCCGCGAAGTCCTTCAGGGCGAGTCGGGCCCCGCCGCGGTGGACGTAGGCGTATTCCTGCTGTCCGTCGATCCGCAGGGCCTGGTCGGCGTCGGCGATGGCGCCCAGCAGATCTCCCTGGTCGCACCGGACAGCGGCACGGTTCACGTAGGCCCCCGCGTGTCCGGGCTTGAGCAAAAGGCACATCTGGAAGTCGGCCAGCGCGTCCTTGTGGTCGCCCAGGGAATGCCGGGTGACGCCCCTATTGTTGTAGACGTCGGCCAGTTGTGGATTGAGCCTCAGCGCCTGGTCGTGGTCGTCGAGCGCCCCGCGGTAGTCGCCCAGCGTCTGCCGAAGCGAACCGCGGTTGCCAAAGGCCTCGGCCAGGGTCGGGCACGTATCAATGGCAGCCGTATAATGGGCCAGTGCCCCTTTCAAGTCGCCCTGCGAGTGACAGGCCATCCCCTTGCGGACGAAGCCTGCCGCCACGGCGCGTGGGCTCATCGGCGGTTGCACGCATCACCTCCCGTTTCGCCGGCGAAACGTTTCCGCACTTGTCGCGCAGGTGCGTTTTTAGTTTACGCTCCGGCTGCCCGCCGGAAAGGGAGGAAGTCAACGGCTGGAGCCCGACCGCGATTCTGTTACAATCGACCTTTCGCTCAGAGGCTGTGAGCGCTTCGGGAGGGCGTGGGCCCCGCCCCGCCGGGTGGGGGGGCGCGGCGGGGGCCGAGCCCCCCCCCGTAGGAACGGCCCCCGGCCGCCCCGCACGCCACC
>JBBSEZ010000348.1:0-10849 GCA_038239195.1 Gemmatales bacterium | reverse complement strand
TCCACCGTCAGCATCCTTGCCTCCGTTGCGAGGGGCCCTTCAGGCGAAGGGCCTATTACAACCGAGGCGGCTGGGGTGGGTCCATTTTACTTGCCGATCCGGGGCCTCCGGGTGGGCCCCTTTTGCATGCCGATTACCACCATCCCCGTCATCATTCCACTCGCCCGACAGCCATCCAGCCGGGAGTAACTCGGCGAGGGCGTCCGTCAGGCTGCCCTCGTCCGACCGCCAGTCCACCACCAAGCACTTGCCGGAGCTCTCGATGTACTCGTTCAACTCCTCGTCGGAGCCAGTCAGGAGCACCTTGTCGTACTTCGGGCGCTTCACGACACCTCCTCGGCCTGATCGCGACTGCCGGGCGGGCCCATTCCTGGGTGCGCCTCAGCGGAACATGCGCGCTGCCGCGCTGAGCTCGATAAACGCCTGAATCATCTCGGCCGTCGCCTTGCCTTCGAGGATGACGGCCCCGTCCGCCGCCTTCAGCGAAACGCCCGCGAGGAGCTGGGCGGCGGGCGCGAACTTCGGTTGCCCTGCGGCCTGCGCCCTGGCCGCCTCCTTCAGTGCGTCCAGCTCCTTCTGGAAGGTTTTGGACAGCACTTTGAGCTGGCCGCCGTCCCTCGCCGTCAGCAGGAAGTGCGCCTGGACGTCGTCCTTGACGGCGATGCCGAGCTCCAGCTCGCGCGCCCCGCTTTCGAGGAGCGTACGGTGGGTCGTCCTGGTGGGCCTCCGGCCGTTTTCGTCGATGGTGGTGATGATCGTCGAGCCGAGCACCATGCTGCCCATCCCGAAGGCTTGCACGGCGACGTCGGGCCGCAGCCGCTTCAGGCGGGCCGCCACCCCCTTGTGCGCGAACCGGGTCGTCTTCTTGCCCGCGGCCTTGGCCAGCCCATCCAGGACGTGCTGCTTGCGCGGCGAGAGGATGAGGGTGTGGGCGTCGAGCACGGCGACGAACAGCCCCGAGCCCCGCCGCGAGGGGGTGTGCATCTGGTAAATGCTCCCGCCCGGCTCCTTGTACGCCCACGCGGCGCCGTCGAGCTCGTTCAGCCCGGCGACGATTTTCGCCCGGTCGAAGCGGCCCTGGAGGAGGAAGACCGGGCCGTCCCGCCTGGCGTCGCCGGCGTAGCAGCTGCGCCCGGAGAGCATCGTCACCGTATCGACGTCCTTGAGCGGGTCGATGCCGAGGCCCCGGGTGAGCGAGCGCGGCAAGCTCTTCCCGAGCCAGGCTTCGAGCTTCTTCTTGTAGTGCTTGACGATCAGCGGCGACCGGGCGACCTCCTTGACGTTGACCGTCAGCACGAAGTCGGTGTCGTCGAGGAAATACTTACCGACCTGGGGCTCGCCGCCCGCGGGGGGCGCCGGCGCGGCGCTGGCCGGCAGAGCGGCGAGCAGGAAGGCGAGACCAAGGGGCCCGAGGCGCGAGGCGGGGGCGGAGAGCATGGGAACGGTCTCCCTGCACGGTGGTGAAAGGCGTGTGATTATTGTCGCCCACGCGGCCGGGTTTGCCCAGGCGCTCTCCACCTCCTCCCCAGTGTCGCGGAGGGCCCGCTCACAGAGAAACGGCCCTTACTTCCGCGCGAGTACCCAGTCAATCACGTGACAACCTTTGACGTGCCCTCCCTCCCGGCAGTGTCCCGCGGCCCCGTCCTCTTCCAGGTCGGCCAGCGCGTCCGCCAGGATGAGGAAGCGGTTGCTGACCTCGGGGAAGGCGCTGTAGCACTCCCGGGCCAATTCGACGACGTGCCCGGGGAACGGGCGCGCCGCGAGGGGCCGGAAGGGGTTGCCGAAAACGTCGCGGGCCAGCGTGGCGCAGGAAACGGGGTGTGGCCATTCCCAGAGCAACGCGGCATGAAGCGCCTTGGCGGTCTCGCCGGGGGGCGTTAACGCGACCGCGGCCATTCGTGTGGCAAAGGTGTGAACGCGCAAGTCTTCTCCCCAGCCCCCACCGACTTCCCACGTCAATTCGCCCGCCTCCGTGGCACCGTTCTCTGCCCACCGCCAGGCAGTCTTCCTCTCATCCCCCCGCAACAGCCCGTCCGCATACCTCTCGGCGACGTCGATCACCTCGTGGATCTTTTCGGGCATGATGTTGCCCTGAAGCGCCCGGCAGCAGGCACACGCGAAAAGCCGCAACTTGCGCTCATTCAGGTCGCGTTTGAGCCCGGGGAGCATCAAAACCGCTTTCTCGCCTTTCATCCACTCCGCCTCGGTCATGCGGCCCTCCTGCCCTTGCGGCCGTTCCTCCGGCAATCGGGTAGCCCCCTCCTCCCAGCCGGCGCTGCCAACCTGCCCGCCCGGCGTTTCGTTTCAACGCGTGTCGATTCAAGGCCGCTTCCAATCGCCCCAACGAGGACGGCGCATGCAACGAGCCGAGCTCCTTGCTCGGCTCGCCTCGTTCGCGTTCTCGCTTCCTCTCACCACCGCCACCACCGCTCCGGCACGAACAAATACGCCGCCAGCGCGCTCCCCACGGCGAGCACCACCAGGATCGCCCAGGCCATCCACCCGGGCCCGGTGCTGAAGGCCGGTTTGTCATTTCCCATCGCGATGTGCGGCGCCGCCCGTGGCCCCGAGGAAGTGCCCGCCAGCGCCGACGGCACCACGGGCACCGCGAGGGGCGAGGCCCCTGGCCCCTTGTCGCGAGAACTTGTCGGCTCGTCGGCGCCCGCGGCGTCGGCCGGCAGCGCCAGAGGCGCCGCCGTCACCAGCAGGTCGCGGAACTCGGGATGGTCGCGCAGGGGCTCGAACGGCCCCGCCTTGGCCCGGCTGGCGCGGACGTTGTCCGCGTCGCCCAGCAGCCCGTCGCGCAGCGAGCGGCGGATGGCCGACATGGTGCCCTTTACCGTGTGCGTCGTGCCGTTCTCGTCCTTGTAGATCAGATACCACAGATCTTGCGGGCCCGCCGCCCTGGGAGTGCCCGACACCCGGCGCGTGCTGTGCCCGGTCAGGTCCTCGATGAACTCGCGGCAGGAACGCGGCCTCTGCTCGGCGTCGGCGCTCATCGCCCGCAGGATGGCCCAGTTCACCCGGTCCGACAGCGTCGGCACGAGCTGCTTGGGCGGGACGAGGTCGTTCTGAATCTTCTTCATCCAGGCGTCGAGCGGGCCGTTGGATTTGAACGGCAATTCGCCCGTCACCAGCACGTAGAGCGTCGCGCCGAGGCTGTAGATGTCGCAGCGGACGTCGGCGCCCTTGGCGTTGCGGAACTGCTCCGGCGCCATGAAGTGGGGCGTGCCCAGCCCGCGGCCCGTCTTGGTCAAATTCAGGTCGGTTTCGGTTTCCTTGACCAGCCCCAGGTCGGCCAGCTTGGCCGACCCGTCCGTGCGGATCAGGATGTTGTCCGGCTTGACGTCCCGATGAATGAGGTTCTGCTTGTGCGCCCGGTGCAGCCCCTGCGCCACCTGGGCGAGGATGCGGATGGCGTCGGCCTCGGGCATGCGGCCCTCGCGCTCGACCTTCTGGCCGAGCGACTCGCCCTCGACGAACTCCATCACCAGGTAGGGAGAATTGTTCGCCTCGCCGTAATCGAGCGCCCGCACGATGTTGGGGTGGTCGAGCCGGCTGGCAGCCCGGAACTCCTGCTCGAAGCGCTTCAGGAGCACGGCGTTGGTGGCCATGTGCGGTGGCATGATCTTGATCGCGACCACCTGCCCGCTTACCCGATGCCGGCCGCGGTAGATGGCGCCCATGCCACCTTCGGCGATCTTCTCGAGCAGGTCGTAGTTGCCGACGGACTGCATCGCCCCCTTGATCGTCTCGAGGCCCATTGCCGAGGTCTCCGCAAGTGTTTCCGGTCCTCCGCCTCGCCCCCGGCACTCTCCGCCACCCTCAATTCTAACTTGCAACCCCGCTCTCGGCTTGCGAATTTTCGGAAAACCCCGAACTTGCCGTCCGAACCGATTGCGCCCGTCCCGCTGGCTGTATCAGCCCCGCGGAGAGCTCGGGCGGTCTGGGTAAAGCGGTCCGCGTCTGCGTTTTCTCGCGATCGGCGCGACAATCTGGGCCATTTCCTCTGGCATGCGCTCGACACATCCGACAAGATGGATGGGGACGTTCTGCACGCTTTGGAACACAGCAGACCTGTAGGACGGCTCGGGAGAGCCGTCCAGACTTCGAGGACGGCTCGGGAGAGCCGTCCTACAGGAAACGAAGTCGTCCCGGCCGCCTTCGCGCCGCCTTTCTCGATGAAGAACCCGTTCGGGGGGCCCTTTGATGTCGTTGCTCGGCAAGATCCTGGCCTTCCTCAACATCTTCGGCGCTGCCGCCCTCATCTACTGCGGCACCCTGGCTTACGCCAAGCGCCAATCGGGCGCCTACGCCGTGTTCGTCTGCGACCTCGTCCTCAACGGCCTGCCACTCGACGAGGGCCAGCGCACACCCCAGGGCCGGCCCGTTCACGAGTTGATCGACGACAAGCTGAAAAAAGACCTGTTCGAGCAGACGGGGAACGGCGTCGCGACCCAGAGCGCCGAGGTCGAGGCCGTGCGCAACAAGTATCGCGGCGGGGCCGACGCCCTCGCCGACAAGCGCGAACAGATGGCTTACCAGGCCCGCGTCCTCCTCCCGCTGACCGACGACTCCCTCGAGCGCGAATGGCTCCATTCGACGCGCACCCACCTGGCCAGCGCCCGGTCGTTCGCGTTGCTCCGCGCGCTCTACGACGAGTCCTTCCGGCAGGCGTTGAGCGAGGTCGATCGCGACGTGGTCTCCATGCGGCCCGAGTTCGAGGTGGCCTTCCGGCAGGCCCTACGAGGCGCCGTGCTGCAAGACCTGCAAGACGTTCAGGACCACCGCGAGCTGCGCGAATTGCGCGGCCGGCGCGGGCCGCGCGACCCGATGCTCCACGACCGGGCGATCGCGGGGGCACTCGCCGCTCTCGCGAAGAGCGACCCGACCCTCAAGAGCGAGGAGGCCAAGGCGGAGGCCACGAAGAAGTTCCGCGAGCAGGTGTGCCAGCCCAGCAACCCGTTCGACCTGAACTTTCTCAAGGCGATCCCCGACGCCGAGGTCGTCAAGCTCGCCAAGTCGCTGGAGGCGGTGCGCGAGGCGGGGGACGACGCGGTCCGCACCAAGGCCGCCCGCGACGAGTTCGAGAAAGGCTACCGCCCGCTCTTCGACCAGGCCTTCGCCAAGGCGTACGAGGCCCAGCAGAAGTGG
Source organism: Gemmatales bacterium (assembly GCA_038239195.1). Taxonomy (GTDB): domain Bacteria; phylum Planctomycetota; class Planctomycetia; order Gemmatales; family Gemmataceae; genus JBBSEZ01. The sequence continues at coordinate 5,695 of JBBSEZ010000348.1, read as the reverse complement.
TTGGCGGATCGCTTCGCGCAGCCCTTCGACGCGGCCGAGCCGGTCGGCCCGAGCAAGGTCTACACGGTGGGCCAGCGGCGGGCCATCGCCCGGCTACTGGTGCGGCTGGCGATCCTTCGGGCGGAAGACGAACTGAACGAGGGCGGGGGCGACGCCAAGGACAAGGCGTTGCTCGCCGAGGCCCGCGCCAAGGACGCCGGCCGAAAACAGCCCCCGACGGAATATCTGGATGCGATCGCCAAGACGACGGTGTATGCCAAGCACCTGCGCCGCGCCCAGGTGGTGGTGGGGCTGCGCTCGGCCGTCGATGCGGTGGGCGAACGGGCTCGGGCCCTCCAGCAGATCTACCCCGAAGTCGTTCGCCACGCCATCGAGGATCGCGCCGAGTTCGTGGGCGATCACCAACAACTCCTCGAGGAAATCAAACAGCGCTCCGACCAGCTCGACGTGGACGTCGCCCTGCTAGCTCGCGAGAAGGAGCTGTTGCGGCTGCACAACGTCGTGGTGGCCAAGCGTACCATCGACGTGGACGAGTACGAGATGGAACTGGCCGGGAACCAGGCGGAGACGGCCAAGTCGTTCGCCCTGTTGCAGAAGCGGGCGGAAGACCTTTACGAGTGGCGCATCCGCCTGCGCGACGTGGACAAGAACAACCGCGCCTCGCTGGAGAAAATCCTCAAGCGCGAGAGAAGGATTCGAGAGCTGGAGAAGGACGATTTCCGGGGCGCGCCCTGAGAGGCTCGGATTGGGGTTTTGTCGGGCTTTGGCCCTCTTCGAGATCATCGCCACCAGACCGGATGAGGCATCATGTTCACGCTCCTCGGCAAGTTTCTGGTGATGTTCAACGTGGCCTTCAGCATCATTGGCTTCACGTGGGCGGTGGTGTTGTACACCAACGGCGTCAACTACACCGACGATCCGCCGGCGGTCCACAAGGACAAGCCCGAGGCCCCCAAAACGCCGGCCGGCCTGCTGTACGAGCCAAGCCAGCAGATCAAGGAGACGGCCAGTACCAAGTATCCAGCGGAGCGCAGCTGGAGCGTGGCCCGCAAGGCGATGTTGGACAAGGAAGGGCGGACGATCGCCGATCGGCCCTGGTATCAGGAGCGCCTCAAGCACCAGCGCGTGGAGGCGTCGGAGGCGAGCCCCGCGCAGACGGTGGTGTTCTCCGACAAGCTCATGCCGGAGGAGGACAAGGAAAAGTTCGACCGGCCCAAGCTCGCCGACGCCGAACTGGACGGGAAAAAGTACCAGAAGCTCACCTTTTACGAGGACAAGCTGGCCGAGAACATGCGCGAACTGGTCAACACGCGCGACGAGTTCGAGAGCAAGCTCAAGAAGGACGTGGAACTGACGAACAAGATCCTGGGCATGCCTCCCGACGAGAAGGGGCTGCGACAGATGACGGTCGATGAGCGGATCAAGCGGCTGGACGTCGAGGAAGAGTTCCGGATGCTCCAGCCGTACCAGACCGTCGTGGAGTACGACGCGGAGTTGTTGATCAAGCGCCAGGACGTGCTGGACGAACGGTTGAAGGAGCTCAACGACTATTTGCGCACGAAGCATGGGGTGACGTTCGCAGACTGAGGGGGCCGGGGCCGAAAACTGCGGTTGACAGCGGCAGGAGTTCGGCGCATAACACCACCCCGCTCACGCCAGGATCGTCGGGGGACGGTTTTCGTGGGCGCGAAAAGGGGCTGAGGAGCGAGGAGAGCGACACGCGGCCTGTTCGGGGCTCGGGGAGGACGGGCGAAGTTATCGCGCCGGCTCGCCGAGAGTGGCCGCCGTGAAGGGGGAATGGATCATGACAGCCGTCGGGAAGATCCTGGTCATCTTCAACCTCTTGTTCAGCGTGGGCGTGGGCGCCCTGGCTGTGGTCGATTACAGCACGCGCACGCGCTGGGCCAAAGGCTTTGGCGAGCTGGAGGCCACCAACAAGGTCGTCACCGAGAGCCGCAACCTCTACAAGGAGCAAGCCGACAACCGCGGCAAGACGCTCCAGAACCTCAGCACGGAGCTGGCCAACGAGGTCAAGAAAGACATTCCCGACGTCCTGCGCAAGGACGACAAGAAGGGCGGCATGGACTGGGACGAGGACAAGGTTCGCAACGTCGTCCCGGAAGTGATCAAGGCGCTGAAGATTGCTCGCGACCGGAACAAGTCGCTGGAGACCGAGGTCGAGAGCCAGCGGAAGCTGGTCCTGGTGGAGCGCCTCAAGGCGACCAAGGCCGCGACCGGGACCGCGTTGGCCCGCGCCACCATCGACGTGCGCCAGAAAGACGTCGATCAAATGCGCAAGCTGTTGAAGACCGAGACGGAGACGAACACGAAGCTGATCAAGGAGAGCAACGACCTGCGCGACAAGGCGGTGCAGGCGGAGATCGAGCGGCGGACCGCAATCGATCGGGCCGTGGAGCTGGATCGCGCGGTGCAGGACCTGGCCAAGGAGAACGTCCGGCTGCGGGCGGCCCCCGGAGCAGGGGGAGGGGTGGCCACGCGGGGCACCAACCCGCCGCCCGACAACGTGGAGGGCCTCATCAAGCGGACCGACACGAGCGGGCTGGTGACGATCACGATCGGCAGCGACTCGGGCATCGCCAAGGGGCACACGCTTGAGGTGTTCCGGCTGAAGCCCCTGCCGAAGTATCTGGGGCAGATCCGGATCGTGTCCGTTTCGCACAAGGAGGCGGTTGGCCAGTTCGCCGGCCGGATGACGGGCCCGCTGCGCGAGGGCGACACGGTGGCGGCGCGCGTCCAGGGCGGGAACTGAACAACAAGGAGAACGACCGATGGCAGCCAAGTCTCGTCAAAGTTCCGCCCCCGGTGCCGCGAAGCCTCGCTCCGACGCCTACGTGGGCCTGCTGACGGTCTCGCTGCTGGCCCAGCTGGCCGGCGCCGCGTTCCTGTACATGGACTATTCGCAGTACGAGGGCACCAAGGACCCGATCGCCATCGCCAGGGACCTGAAGACGAAGGCTGGCACGACGGCGGCACCCGCGCCCCCCGGCGCTCCGCCGCCCGGTGCCGCCGTGGGCGCCCCCCCGCCCGGCGCGATGGACGGCAAGAAGGTGCCCTGAGCGATCGTGGCGATTCCCGAATGCGCTTGCGAGGCCTGCCCCGGTGATTGGACTGGGGGGGCCTCGCGCGTTGAGGGGCCGCTCCGGGACGGGCCGGGAAGCCTCCGTCGGCCGCGCAGAACAATGAAGCCGGAGTGAGCGGAACGGGCGAGTCGTTGTCCTGCTCGTCGAGCCGTAAACGCCCCTGCCCTCTTGGCGCCCGCCGCCCTTCATGCTACACAGAACTTGCCCCCGCCCGCGCCGTCCCACCCACCGACCATCCGCCCTCCACCGAGGTTGCTCCCCCATGAAACGTGCCTGGTTCACCCTCCTGCTCGCGCCGCTCGTCCTCGCCGTGTTCGGCCCGGCCCGCGCCGACAACTGGCCGCAGTGGCGCGGCCCCAACCACGACGGCGTCAGCAAAGAGGCCAACCTGCCCACCGCCTGGGGCGAGGGCAAGAACGTGCTGTGGAAGTTCCCCATGCCGGGCCTGGGCAGTTCGACGCCCATCGTCTGGGGCGAGCGCATTTTCGTCACCAGCGAGGACGGCAAGGACACCGTGCTGCTGTGCATCAGCACCGAGGGCAAGGAGCTCTGGAAGCGCAAGCTGGGCAAGGCGCACGGCAAGTATCGCGGCGACGAGGGCGACAACGCGGGGGCCACCCCCTCGACGGACGGGAAACACGTCTGGACGTTCGTCGGCAGCGGGGAGGTGGCCTGTCACGATTTCAGCGGGGCCGAGGTGTGGAAGTTCAACGCCCAGGATCGCTACGACAAGTTCAACATTGCCTTCGGGATGCACAGCACGCCGGTCCTGCACAAGGGCCGCCTCTACCTGCAACTGCTCCACACGGACGGGGGCACCGTGGCCGCCGTGGACAAGGCCACCGGCAAGCAAGTGTGGAAGGTCGATCGCAAGAGCGACGCCCGGGCGGAGTGCAAACACTCCTACGCCTCGCCGTGCCTGTGGCAGAAGGGGGCGGACGCCTACCTCATCACGCACGGCAACGATTATGCCGTGGCGCACCGCCTGACGGACGGCGCCGAGATCTGGCGCGTGGGCGGGCTCAACCCGAAGGACCGGTATCGGGGGGACCTGCGCTTCGTCGCCTCGCCCGTGGCGACGCCCGACCTCATCATCGTGCCGTCTGCCAAGAACCACGGGGTGGTGGCGCTGATGCCCGGGGCCACGGGCCTGGTGATGCCCGGCAGCCGCTTCGAGCAGTGGCGCCTGCCCCAGAACACGCCCGACGTGCCCTGCCCGCTGGTCCACGGCGGCATCGTCTACCTGTGCGGCGAGGGTGGGCTCTTCCTGGCGCTCGACGCCAAGACGGGCAAGCCGCTCTACCCGCGGGAGCGGCTGCACGCCGCGAACTACCGCGGCTCGCCGGTGTACGGCGACGGCAAGGTGTACTGCACCGCGCGCGACGGGACGGTGACGGTGGTCAAGGCGGGGCCGAAGTTCGAGCGGCTGGCGGTCAACAAGTTGCCCGACGTCGTCGCGGCATCGCCGGCGGTGGCGAATGGGCGGATTTACTTGCGAGGGCGCGCGTCGCTGTATTGCATCGGAAACGCGGCGAGGTGATGCGGACGTTGGAGGGGCGCGCCAACCTTGGCGCGCCCGACCGCGCACTCCAGCACGGCCGAGTGCTTGTCTGCGGAGAAGCGTGGCGTAGAATGCAGATGGGCGCGTCCGTAGCTCAACGGTAGAGCCCTGGTCTCTAAAGCCAAGTGTTATGCGGGTTCGATTCCCGCCGGACGCACTGAACATCACACCGAAGGGAGGCCTCCCATGTCGTTCTTGTAGGTTGAAGACCGGCCCTACGTCTACGTCGTCGTCCGCGAAGACCTGCCCGCTCCGCAGCAGGTCGTGCAAGCCTGCCACGCCTCCCTCGAGGCCGCTCGGGCCTTCCTCCCTTCGGGTTCCGAACATCCCTTCGTCATCGTCTGTGGTGCCCGAGACGAACCGCGCCTCGGCCGCTGTCGCGACCGCTTGCGCAAGGCCGGCGTTCCGTTCCGCGCCTTCCACGAGCCCGACCTCGGCGGCCAGCTCACCGCGCTCGCCACGGGCCCACTTCGAGGACGTTCCCGACTGCTGTTGAGGGGCTTTCGACTGTTGCACGGCAACCGTTGAGGGGCCCTCGTTGTCTTTTTTCTAACCCGAGAGGGAGGACCGCAAATGGCACACCGTTCGCGCTGGGGCTGGCACGCCTGCGACTACGAGACGTTCTTGCTGCTCAAGGAGCTTGCCGGGCTCTTCGAGCGGGCGCAGCACCAGCACGCCGCCTGGCAGCGCTGGGCCCGCAAGAGGCCGCACAACCGCGTCGTCCGCCGCAAGGTCATCGACGCGAAGGGGAACAAGGTCGGCGAGGAGGTCGTGGCCCCGCGACTCGAACCGCCTCTGCCGTCCTTGTTCTGCACGCGCCGGCAGGTGGTGACGTATTGGAGCGAGGATGGGAGGCCAATCGAGAAGGGTCGGCTGGTGGAGGACGTCGTCCTCGCCGGGCACGGCGTCCCCGAGGCGTATCGCGCCGCGCGGAGGCCGGCGCTGAGCGAGGAGGAGGTGAAGGCGTTGCCGCTGACGCCGGAGGAGGTGCGCGGGTTGCTGGAGCGGGCAAGCGGCTGAGGGCGAATGGGTT
>JBBSEZ010000347.1:0-10875 GCA_038239195.1 Gemmatales bacterium | reverse complement strand
GGCGGGGGGGGGGCGCCCCCCCCCCAGCGGGGGGCGCCCCCCCCCCGCCAGTCTTTTTCGCCCGCGAGGGCGATTCAGCGCTTCTGGATCGGGCTCTCGCTGCTGGTGGTGACCTCGGACGTCTGTTTCTGGGCCAGCGTGACCTTGGTCGTTTGCCCGCCAATCTCGATGCTCAGATCGCCGCGCAAGTCGAGGCTCATTTTGGAGCTCTGGACCCGGCCAAGCGCGTTGTCGAAGAGGACCGACCCGGTGGCGTTCTCGCTCTTGAGGTCGGCGCTCTTGATCTTGAAGGGGAGGCCGCGCGCGTCCGTCCCGTCGGCCGGCGGGGTGTAGGTCAACGTCGTCTCGACGTCGATCCGGTGCAGCGTGCCCTTCTCGTCCTTGCCCTCGCGGCCCTTGTAGGTGTACTTGTAGACGTTCTTGTACTTCCCGATGGGCCCCATGTCGAGCGTCGTGGTCTTGGGCCACGACTTGCCCGGTGTCACGGCGTCGGTGGGGATGACGGCGAAGGTCGGCTCGGCCATCTCCTTGAGCGCGTCCTCGCTCAGGATGGTGTCCAGCAACGGCTTCATCTGGGGGTTGGCGGTCACCAGCTTCTTGAGAAACTCCTCGCGGCCCTTGATGCCCTCTACCTTGAGCGTCTTGGCGTTCAGGGTGATCGTGAAGGTGGCGTTCTCGAGGGCCTTGAAGAACTCCGCCAGCGGGTTGTTGGGGTTTTCCTTCTGCGAGTCGTACTGGATCTTGCTCCCGCCAATGTCGATGTCCATCGCCACGCCGAGGATCTTCTGCTCGATCGTCCACTTGTCGCCGACGAGCGCCAGCGGCTTCCAACTGAAGATGAAGGTCTGCTTCTGCTTCTGCGTGACCTTGTTGTTCATGACCGTCATGGTCTGTTCGGTCGTCGTGGTCATCGTCTGGAAGAACTCTTTGGCGGGGGCGGCGGCGGTGCCGAAGTTCCACGCCAGCGTGACCTTGCCGGTCTCCTTCGGAGGCGTCACTTCCTTGGGCTTGGGCTTCTCCTTATCCTTGTCCTTCTGCGCGAGGGCCGGGACGCTCAGGCTGGCGCCTGCGCCCAGGATAAGCAGACCAGCCAGAAGCCGGCGAGAGAACATAAGACCTCCACGAATCAAAAAGAGGGAGCTCGCGGTTAGACGTTCGGGGCCATTCGCCCGGGACCATCCTTTTTTACCGCCTCCCGCCGAGAGTACAAGGGCGCCTCCCAAGGTTTTCCCGCGCGCGGGCGGCGGACGGCCATCGAAGTAGGCCCTCTGGGAAAAATTCAGTTGACCTGCGGCACGCGATGCGCTCTTTTCATGTTCGCTGGATGAATGGCCGAACTCGCAACCTCGGAGAGTGCCGCATGGACCTGATGACGACTTTGCCCGGCTCGATGATGGAGGGCTTCCTTCCTGCCGGCTGGGACCTCGCCCGGATCGATCAACTCGGCGCGCTGTCCCCCGAGGCGGTGGTGGCGCGCCAGCCGTGGTGGCACCCGCAGTTCGAGCCGATCGCCTGCGCCTCGTTCGAGGACTTCGACACCTTCATGGGCCACGAGATCGCCCGCGAGGTGCAACTGGCCCGGCAGGCGGGCCGCCCCCTGGTCTTCATCCTCCCGGTGGGCCCGATGGGCATGTACCGCTGGGCGGTCTACTTCCTGACCGAGTGGGGCACTTCGTGCGACCACGTTCACGGCTTCAACATGGACGAGTGGTCGGACTCCCAGGGGAACACCCTCGCCGGCGATGCGCCCGGCTCGTTCCAGCACGCGATGGAGCAGGCGTTCTACGGCCCGCTGGGCGCCAGCACCGTGCCCGTTGCGCAGCGCCACTTCGCGCAGAAGGCCGAACTGCCCACCTACGCCGAGCAGATCGGCGAGTTGAAGAAGGGCGGGGCGAAACTGGTGACGGTGTTCGGCATTGGCCGGGTCTGCCACATCGCCTTCTGGGAGCCTCACTTCGCCGGCGAGTTCGCCAGCGAGGCAGACTGGAAGGCCCAGCGGCATCGCCTCGGGGCCCGCCTCCACCCGCTGACCGTGGAGCAAAACGCCATCACCAGCTTCCGCAGCCGTACCACCCTGGTCCCCGCCTTCGCCAACACCATCGGCCCGGCCCTTTTCCTCGCCGCCGACCGCATCATCGGCGGGGCCGATGGCGCCCTCGGCCGCGGCATGCAGTGGCAGGGCCTGTCGCTGCGCATGACGCTTCACCACGAGCCGACGCCGTGGATCCCGTCGAGCTTCATGCCGACCCTGCCCGGCCGGCTGTTCTTCGTGCGCGAGCTCGCCAGCCCGCTCGTCGCGGACTGTCATTGAGCAGGGCCCTTTGGCGTTGAGAGCGACGGGGCCTTGGGGTATCATCCTCCCCTCACCGCGGCGCGCATCGGGCGGACGATGAGGTGCCCCCAGTTCGCGAGGGAACCTGCCATGAACGGCCGTGCGCTCTTCCTCAAGCTGCTCGTTCGCAGCGGCGTTGCGCGCTTTCTGCCCGGCGCGCAGCGGCGCCTCGAAGGCGGGGCCGAGTTCTTGCGCTACTATGCCGACCGGCTCCTCGGGGCGCCGTTCGCCGACCTCGAACGGGCGGCGGAAGCGTTGGAAGCGCACGCGCCCGACGCGATCGACTTGGCCCAGGGCTCGCCGCACTTCGACGTCTCGCCCTCGGGAAGCACCAAGTTGCCGGCCGATCGGCGCGGCTGGCCCCCCGTCGCGGGGCTGGCCGAGTTGCGCATCGCCGTCGCCGAGCACCTGCTGCCCCAGAACCTCGCGTTCCGCCCCGGCGAGGAGGTGCTCATCACGGCCGGGGCCCTCGGGGCCGTGCAGATCGCCCTCGACGCCTTCGTCAACCGCGGCGACCGCGTCGTCCTGCCGGGCCCTATCTCTCCTCTCTATCCTCTGGCGGTGCGCGCCCGCGGCGCCTCCGTCCGCTGGCTGCCGACGTGGATGGAGGAAGGGCGCACTCGCCTCCGGCTCGATCATCTCGCCCGGGCCCTCCGCGGGGCGCGCTTGCTCGTGCTCTGTTCGCCCGCCAACCCGACGGGTGGGATCGTGGCGCCCGAGGACCTCGAACAGATCGCCTGGTGGGCCAATCGCCACGACGTGCTCGTTCTCAGCGACGAGGTGTTCGGGCGGTTCCGCTACGAGGTGGCCCCCGTCAGCATGGGCTCGCTGCCCAGCGCCCGGGAGCGCACCCTCACCGTGGGGAGCGTCAGCAAGGGCCACGCCCTCGCCTCAGCGCGCGTGGGCTGGCTGGCGACCCACCGCCATCTCCTGCGGCCCTGCCTCGCCACGGCCGCGCTGCGCTGCCCCTTCGTCCCCACCCTTTCTCAGCAGATCGCCCTCGGCGCCCTGCGCGCCGGGGACGCTCCCTTCGCCCCCATCCTCGCCCAGTTCGAGGCGCGGCGGCGCTACACCGTGGACCGACTGCGCGCGTTCGAGTTGGCCCCCGACTGGCCGGCGGGCGGGCTCTTCGTCTGGCTGCCGGTCAAGGAGCTCGGCGTCACCGGGCGGGCCTTTGCCGAAGGCCTGTCGCAGCGGCACAAGGTATGCGTCGTGCCCGGCGACCTGTTCGGCCCCCTCGGGACGCACCACGTTCGGCTGAGCTATGCCCTCGAGGACGGCCGACTCGAAGAGGGCCTCCATCGCCTGGGCGAACACGTGCGCGCCCTGCGCGGCGCTCCGGCGGCGGGCAAGAAAGTTGCCGCGTGACGAGTTAGGCGAGCGACAGGAGTTGGTTTGCTGTAGGACGGCTCTTCCAAGGAGACGGGCCACGAATGTGAACGCCCGATCAGTAAAGCCAAGGCCGTCTCCTTGCCGCAGGCGTCCCCCGCTTCGGGGGATAATAGGCTCCTGAGCCGTCCGGACGGCTCGGGAGAGCCGTCCTACAAGCATGCCTTTTTCCTGCCGCTCGCCTTAGCGATACTCTTCGCGCACCGGGCAGAAGACGTCCAGCGCCCGCACCGGCTCGTCGAGCGCAATCACCTTGTGGCGCACCCCGCCGGGGATGCGCCAGAGGTCCCCCGCGCGCACCTCCTTCTGCTCGTCGCCGATGAAGAAGAGGGCCCGCCCCTGCAAGAGGATGCCGACCTGCTCGTGCGGGTGGGCGTGCTCCTCGACGATGGCGTGCGGGGCCAGATCGACAACGGACACCAGCATCTTCTCCGCCGCCGCGGTCTGGATCGTCACGCCGGGGAAGATTGCGTGCCGACCGAGCTCGTCGGCGCTGGGGAAGTAGAAACTCACGTTCGCGCTCCTCCGGGAAAAGGGGCCGTCAAACACGCAAAGCCTCGAACGGCAACAGGCGCCGCTCGAGGCTTCGCGCAAACAACCGCTGGCCGCTCAGCGCAGGCCCCCGAGTGCGAAATGCATCTCGGCGCTCTGCGTCACAACCAGGGCCTGCAGGAGGGGGTTGAAGTCGATCGTGCCGACCGCGTCGGGGTTGTTGATCTGCCAGCTCTGCGGCTCGATGGTCCGGGTAATCAAGTTCGTCAAGTTCTGGACCGCCGCGAGCATGGCGAGCTGCGACCCGATCGGCCCGAGGCGCTGGTCCACGACGGGGGCGAGGTCGCCGACGTAGTAGACGCGCGTGGTCGTCATCTGCTTGGCTCGCGCCTTGGACGTGATGAAGATCGTCTGGTCCTTGACCACGTAGGCGAGGTTCAGGTCGCCCAGGATCTTCTTCAGCACCGTGCGCGTCGTGGCCTTGAGCTTGCAGGAGACCATGCTCTCGTAGGTCAAGGCCGCCTCGTCCAGACCGAGCTTATCGACGACGAGGCTCTGCCCCGTCAGCTTCTCGAGCGAGTCGATCACTTCGGAGAAACTATTGCTCGAGTAATCGACGCTGATGACCCTGCTGAGGGACTTCATGATGGCCCGCTCCTTGGCCGTCATCGTCGAAGGCTTCATGCGCTTCATCGACAGCTCGCGCCAGTTGCGCGGGAACTCGATGTTGCCGCGCGGCAGGGTGTTCGACTTATCGACCGAGGCCATCGCCCCCAGCCAGCCGGAGCTCGTCTTCGCCTTCCGGTCGCGCGAGTCGGCCAGCGCCTTGCTTCGCGAGCCGATGATCGACTCGCCCTCGCGCACGCGCTCCTTGCGATCGAGGTCGGACGAGCGATAGTCGCGCCGAACCGTCGCCCGGGCGTCGCGTTCGGCGAAGCGGGCCAGGTCGCTATCGCGCGGCCCGGCGGCCTTGCGGTGCTCGGCGGCGACCTTCTTCATGTTGTCGAGGTCGAACTTGAGCGTGTTGAGCATGTCGATGCGGCGGCCCATCCGGAGGGCGGTATCGGCCTCGAGCATCGACCGCAGGGCGTAGATCTTCTCGGCCGCCAGGAGGTAGTCGGGCGTGGCGGTGCGCACCAACTTGTACGCGGCGAGGCGGTCGGCGGCGAAGCGCCGTTCAACGCGCTGCGACTCGATCTCCATGCGGGCCTTGGCATCGGCGATGGGGTCGGCAAGCGCCCTTGGAGCGCTCGCCAACGGCAACGCGGCCAGCAGGGCCAGCCCCAAAAACAGTAGGCGTCGGCATCCGACGGACATGAATTCAGCCCTCCAGGCGCCTCGTGGGCACCAACTTTCCCAACAATCTAACGTAACGGACCGACGCAAGTTTCGCCAGCAAAAAAGAGTCGTCTCGCGGAAATCCTCCGCGAGCCCCTTCTCCTCTCGTCGCAGACCGCAGAACCGTCGGGCTCGGCGCGGCCGGCAACGGCCCACTTCGTAGATTGGAACTATCGCGCGGCCCAAACTTGCGCGCGCCCGCTATCGCGTGGGTGGCCCGGCCACCCACACCCGTGGAGGACCGACCGTGAAGTTCCACGAGATGACGTTTCCGCAGCTCCGGCGCGTGCCGCGCGACAGCACGATCGTCGTGGCGCCCATCGCCGCCTGCGAACAGCACAGTCATCACCTGCCCACCATCACCGACACCGTCCTGGTGACCGGCGTCGCCGAGGGGGTCGAGACGCGCCTGCGCGAGAACGTGCTCCTGCTGCCAACGCTCTGGCTCGGCGCCAGCGCCCATCATCTGCGCTTCGGGGCCACGCTCTCCGCCGAGGTCGATACGCACGTCGCCATGCTGTGCGACCTTCTCGTGCCGCTGCTCCAGGATGGCCATCAACGGCTGCTGCTGTTGAACGGGCACGGCGGCAACATCGACACGATGCACGTGGCCCTGCGGCGCTTGCAGCCGCGCTACCCGACGCACGTCCTCGCGGCCGGCTCCTACTGGGACCTGGCGGACAAGGAGCTCGCCGCACTGGCCATCGGCCCGCGCAAGGTCATGGGCCACGCCTGCGAGTACGAGACGGCCATGATGCTGGCGTTGCGGCCCGACCTGGTACACGGCGACCAGATCAAGGATGACCCGCCGCGCGACGACCCGGTACTGCGCGGCCTCTACCTGGCCGAGGACATGCACCAGCGCACCGACCACGGCGCCGTGGGCTACCCGGAACGCGCCACGGCGGAGAAGGGGCGTGCCTTCCTCGATGCCGCCATCGGCCGCACCGTCGAGGTGGTCCAGGCGCTCCTGCGACGACCCCTTCCCCAGTGAACCACGTCCTCGAGGCGCTGCGATGTCCGAACGAGGATGGCGGTACGGCTGGACCGAACTGCGGCGCGACACCATCGCGGGGCTGACCGTCGCGGCGGTGGCCCTGCCGCAGGCGATGGCCTACGCGCTGATCGCAGGGATCGACCCGCGCTATGGGCTGTACACCGCCATCGTGATGACGGCGCTCGGCTCGATCTTCGGCTCTTCCTCGCACCTCATCAACGGCCCGACGAACGCCATCTCGCTCGTCGTTTTCAGTGCCGCGGCGAGCATCGGCGCCGTTCCGGGGTTTCGGCCGATCGAGGCCGTTTTCCTGCTCTCCCTTCTCGTCGGCGCCTTCCAGGTCGCCATCTACTTCCTGCGCCTGGGCGACTTGACGCGCTTCGTGTCCGAGTCCGTGGTGCTGGGCTTCATGCTTGGGGCCGCGTTCCTCGTCGCCCTGAGCCAGGTCCCCAGCCTGCTCGGCCTGCACAGCGTCGGCAACGGACGTCAGCATCTCCTGGTCCGCTTGTGGCACACCCTCGCGGAGGGAGGCCCCTTGCAGCCGACCGCGATCCTCATCGCCCTGGGGACCGTGCTCGTGGTGATCGGCCTGCGCGCCCTGGGCAAACGCCTCGGCGCCCCCCTGCCCGACATGCTGCTGGCGCTCGTGCTGGCGTCGCTGATGGCCTGGCTGCTCGACTGGCAGGAGAAGCCGCCCCTGGTGGTCCCCGATGACTTGCCCTCGTTCCATTTCCCCCAGGTGCCGTTCCAGTGGGTCCGCGAGTTGGCCGGCAGCGCCCTGGCCATCGCGCTCCTGGGCCTGCTGGAGGCGATCGCCATCGCCAAGTCGATCGCGGCGCGTACCCGCCAGCCGCTCGACTACAACCGCCAGTGCCTCGGCGAAGGGCTGGCCAATCTCGGGGGCGGCCTCTTTCAGTGCATGCCCGGCTCGGGCTCCCTGACGCGCTCCGCCATCAACTACCAGGCCGGCGCCTTCAGCCGCGTCTCGGGCGTCCTGGCCGCCCTGGTGGTGGCCCTCGCCGTGGTGCTGTTCGCCGACCTTGCCCGGTACGTCCCCCGCCCTGCCCTGGCCGGCCTGTTGCTCGTTACCGCCTGGCGCCTGGTGGACTGGCCGCGCCTCGCCTACTGCCTGCGCGCCACGAAGTTCGACGCGCGCACCGCGCTGGGCACCGCGTTCGCCGCCGTGTTCATCAGCATCGAGTTCTCGATCCTCATCGGCGTCTTCCTGTCGTTCCTGTTCTTCGTCCCACGCGCCGCCCGGTTGCTCGCCAGCGAGTTGGTCGTCAGCCGCGAGCGCGTCCTTCGCGAGCGGCAACCCGACGACCCGCCTTGCGGCAAGCTGGTCCTGTTCAGCCTCGAGGGCGAATTGTTCTTCGGTGCCTCGCAGGAGCTCGATCAGCACCTCGCCACGCTGACGACGCGCGCGGACGAAGGCGCCCGCGTGATCGTGCTGCGGCTCAAGCGGACGCGCAACCCCGACATGGTCTGCATGGAGCGGCTACAGCACTTCCTCGAAACGATGCAGCAGCGCAAGGTCACGGTGTTGCTCTGCGGGGTGCGCGCGGACTTCTCGGCGGCGCTGGAACGACTCGGCTTCCACCACTGGCTGCCGCGGGAGCACGTCTTTCTGGAAGATGCCCCCGCCGAGCCCAGCGAGGGGCCGTCGCCGTCGTCCACCCTCAAGGCTGTGCGCCGGGCCTACGAACTGCTGGGCGACGACCGCTGCGCCACCTGCCCGCGCCGGTTCGACAGCGAGATGGAGAAGGGGTGGTATTACATGATTTGACCTCCGCGCTCATCGCGGCAGCCCGATCGCGTAACCCAGCACGTCCTCGCACCACGCCGCCGCGCCGAGCGCCTCGCCCTCCCCCCACGGCCTGCCGACGAGCTGGATTGCCAGCGGCAGGCCCTCCTGCGAGCTCGCCACTGGCAGCGACACCGTCGGAAAGCCGGTGTAGCTCCATGGCGAGTTGAAGGCGGGGTCGCCGGTCGTCGCCGCGTCCGGCGCGGCCATCGTCGTCGCCGGTGTCAGGAGGGCGGTCACCCCTTTCAGGCAAGCGAGCATTTCCCGGCGCAGCTCCTTCTGGTGCTCCTTGCAGCGCGCGTATTCCGGGGCGGGGCAAGCGAGCCCTTCCTCGAGCAAGCCGGTGATGCAGGGCCCGTAATCTTCGGGATGCCGGCGCAGGCGCCCCTGATGATAGGCTGCCGCCTCGACGGCCATGACGACGCGGTGGCGCGGCAACACCTCCGCGAAGCCGGCCGGGAGCGCGACGTCCTGAATCGTCGCGCCTTTCTGGACGAGCACGGCAGCGGTGCGGTCCATCGCTTCGCGCACCTCCGCGCTGGCCAGTTCCTCGAAAAGGCCGCGCAACCGGCCCAGGACGGGCGGGCGCTGCGGGCCGTCGAGCGTGGCCGTCCAGTTCGGCACCGGCCGGCTGCTTGCCGTCGGATCGAGCGGGTCGGGCCCGGCGATGGTCTGGAGGAGGACGGCCACGTCGCGCACGCTGCGCGCCATCGTCCCAACGTGGTCCATCGACGGCGCCAGCGACAGGACGCCGTGGGTGCTGCATCGGCCAAAGGTCGGCTTGCAGCTCGGCACGCCGCAGTAGGAAGCAGGGCGCGTGATCGACCCGCCCGTCTGCGAGGCGAGCGCGCCCAGGCACGCGCCGGAGGCAAGGGCGGCGGCGGAGCCACTGCTCGACCCGCCCGGCGTGCGCGACAGGCCCCACGGGTTGCGCGTCGGGGACGGGTCGAAGCTGGCGTACTGCGTCGTCACCGTCTTGCCGAGCAGCACCGCCCCGGCCTCGCGCAGTTTCCGCACCACCGTGGCGTCGTGCCGCGCCACGCTTGCTTTCCACAACGTCGATCCCCCCGCGGTCGGCCAGTCGAAGACGTCGAAGATGTCCTTGACGCCGAGCGGGACGCCGTGCAGCGGCCCACGCCACTGCCCCTTGCGAATTTCCTCGGCACAGCGCTCCGCCTGCGCCCTCGCCGCCTCGCGGTCCACGAACACCCAGGCACGTACCCGCGCCTCGTGCTGGTCGATGCGCTCCAGGCAGGCGTCGAGAAGCGCGAGGGGCAAAAGCTTGCCCTGGCGGATCGATTCTGCCGCAGCGAGGATGGTCGGGAGCATCACCATTAGCCCGTAGTTCGTAGTCCGTAGTCGGCACCAGCGGATCACTGTACATTAGAGAGCAGGGACTGACCATCCGCAGTCTTTGCTACGGACTACGGACTACGGACTACGGGCTAATGGTGATGACCAAAGTTGCCATCCTGGGCGCATCGGGCTACACGGCGCTGGAGCTCATCAAGCTCCTGCTGCGCCACCCGGCCGTGGAGATCGTGGCCGCCACGTCACGCCAGGAGGGCACGCCACGGTTGAGCGAACTACACCCCAGCCTGACGGCTCGCATCGACCTCCGCTGCGAGCCGTTCGACGCCGACCGGCTCATGGCGCGCGGCGTCGCGTGCGCCTTCGGCTGTTTGCCGCACGGGGCCAGCATGACCACCCTGCCCCGCCTCCTCGAGCGCGGGATGCGCGTCATCGACCTGAGCGCCGACTACCGGCTGCGCGACCCGAACGTCTATGCGCAGTGGTACGGCGAGAGCCACGAAGACCTGGCCCACCTTGCCCAGGCGGTCTACGGCTTGCCAGAGCTCTACGGCGAAGAGATCGAGACGGCGCAGCTGGTCGCCAACCCCGGCTGCTACCCCCAGCCGGCCATCCTCGGCCTGGCGCCGCTGGTTGCCGGGCGCTACGTCGAGCCGCGCGGCATCATCATCGACAGCAAAAGTGGCGTTTCCGGCGCGGGGCGAACGCCCAAGCTGACGACGCACTTCCCGGAGTGCAACGAGAGCGTCTCGGCCTACTCGGTCGGCAAGCATCGCCACACGCCGGAGATCGAGCAGGCGCTTTCCGACGTCGCCGGCGAGCCGATCGAGGTCATCTTCACCCCGCACCTCATCCCGATGGACCGCGGCATCTTCGCGACGATCTACGCCACGCCGCGCCGTCCCTTCACGGAGGCGGAACTGCTCGACGTCTTTCGGTCCTATTACGCGAGAGCCCCCTTCGTGCGCGTCGTCGAGCACCTCCCGGCCACGAAGGACTGCACGGGCACCAACTTCCTCGACCTGACGGTGCGCGTGGTGCGCAACCGGATCGTCGTACTGGGTTGCGAGGACAACCTCGTGCGGGGAGCGTCCGGCGTCGCGGTGCAGAACTTCAACCGCATGTATGGCCACGACGAGCGCACGGCGCTGCTGTGAGGCCTCGTAGGGTGGGCCGAGTCTTCGAGGCCCACGCGGAGCCAGAGACCGCGTG
>JBBSEZ010000346.1:0-10881 GCA_038239195.1 Gemmatales bacterium | reverse complement strand
GCCTTCCAGTCGTGCGGCAGGACGAAGCCGGCGAGCTGCGCAGCATGCGCCATGGCGGCCGGGATCGGCTCCATGCGCCCCATGGCGCCGATCAGGGCGACGAGCTCGACTAGGCCGGTCGCGCCCTTGCCCGACGACGCCTGGTAGGTGGCGACGACGACGCGCTTGATGCGGGCGAGATCGTGCAGCGGCTTGAGGGCGACAACCATCTGGATGGTCGAACAGTTGGGGTTGGCGACGATGCCCTTGGGGATGCAGCGCAGGGCGTCGGCGTTGACCTCGGGCACGACGAGCGGCACGTCGGGGTCCATGCGCCAGGCGCTGGAGTTGTCGATGACGATGGCCCCGGCCTTGGCCGCCATCGGGCTCGACTCGCGGCTGACCGTCGCGGGAGTGCTAGACAAGACGATCTGGACGCCGGCGAACGCCTCGGGCCGGATGGGCTCGATCACGTAGGTTTTGCCTTTGAAGACGATCGGTTTCCCCGCGCTGCGTTCCGAGGCCAGGAACTTGATGGCGCGGAAGGGGAAGGAGCGCTCGCTCAACACCTGCCGCATGATCTCGCCGACCGCACCGGTCGCGCCCACCACCGCAACGCTTGGCTCCACGAATCGGGCCCTTTCGGAAAGTGAGGAGGGAAAACAACCAACTCCCCCACGATTACATCGCCGGTCCCCGTTTGGCAAGAGGAATGAGGCCCCTTGTGCGCTCCCTTGTCACCGAGTACGCTCCTCTTCGTGGGACAGCCCCTATCCTCCCGACAAGGCACGACACCTCATGAACCACCGCAGCACGGTCGCCGTGGCGCTTCTCGCATGGGGCCTGATGGCGCCGCAAGCGTGCGCCGCCGAACCGTGGGCCGACCGGAACCTCCCCAAAGGGAAGGGCCTGGTCCTTTGGCTCGACGCCGGCCGGCAGGGCGCGGCGCGGGCTGCGCACGGCCTGCCCGCCCTCTCGAGCGGCGGGCGGCTGGCGGTGTGGTACGACGGCTCCGGCAACGGGCTGCACCTCGTCCAGCGCCGGCAAGACGCGCAGCCGCGCTGGCAGCACCAGGGCGACCGCGCCGCGGTCCGCTTTGACGGCAAGGCCGCCCACCTTGCCCTGGCCGGGCTCGGGCGCTCTGCCGATGCGCTCACCCTTTTTGTCGTGGCGGCGCCGCGCTCCAACGCCGGCGACTTCCGCGCCCTCTTCGCCGGCAACGCGACCGGCAAGAACGATTACACCACGGGCCTGACCGTGGACCTGACGGGCTCGGGCTCGGCCCGGCTCGATCGCGCGAACGTCGAGGGCAAGGGCTTCGGAGGCGCTGTCAATCTCCTCGATCAGTCTCACCCGTTCGGCACATTCAAGACGTTCGAGGTCGTCGTTGGCCCCGGTGCGGGCGGCGTGCAGCTATTCCTCGACGGGCGCGCGGCCGCCAAGCGCGACCGGGTGGCGGGCGCGCTGCGCCTCGACGAGATCACCGTGGGGGCCCGCTTCTACTCCAACACGGCCGACCCGCCGTTCGTTCAGGGCTTCCTCGATGGCGACGTGACGGAGCTGCTTTTGTTCGATCGCCTCCTCTCCGCCCCCGAGCGCGCGCTCGTCCGCGCGTACCTCGCGCGGAAGCACACCGGGCTGACGGCGGCGCTGTCGGGGCCCTTGTCCCACCCGCCGCGCACGGTGGCGAGCCCGCCCCCGGTGCAGGTGCTGCTGCCGGGCTTCACGGTGCGCCAGCTCCCGGTCGATCTCCCCAACGTCAACAACGTCAAGTACCGCGCCGACGGCAAGCTGGTCGCCCTGGGCTACAACGGCAACGTCTATCTGCTCTCCAACCGCGCCGGCACGGGCCTCGAAGACCGCGTCGAGCTCTTCTGGGAAAACAAGGGCTCGTTGAGGGCGCCGATCGGGATGGCCCTGACGCCGCCCGGCTACAAGCTCGGGCAGGGAGTCTTCGTGGCGGCCAAGGGCAAGGTGGTGCTGCTGGTCGACAGCAAGGGCACCGGCAAGGCCGACCGGGAGATCGTCGTCGCGCAAGGGTGGAAGGAATCGTCGCACAACGTCGATGCGCTGGGCGTGGCCATCGGCAAGGACGGGCACGTCTACTTCGGCCTGGGCACGCCGGACTTCGCGAACGCCTACCTGCTGGGGCCTAAGGGCAAGGCGGGCTTCGACCTCAAGGGCGAGCGCGGCACCATCCTGAAGGTCTCCCCCGACTTCAAGAAGCGCGAGGTACTCAGCACGGGCATTCGCTTCCCCGTGGCGCTGGCGTTCAACCGGCGGGGCGACCTGTTCGCCACCGACCAGGAAGGCGCCACCTGGCTGCCCAACGGCAATCCGTTCGACGAATTGCTGCATGTCCAGCCCGGCCGACATTACGGCTTCCCGCCCCGCCACCCCAAACACCTCCCCAACGTCATCGACGAGCCGAGCACGTTCGACTACGGGCCGCAGCACCAATCGACGTGCGGGCTGAACTTCAACGAGCCCGTCAACGGCGGGCCCGCGTTCGGGCCGAAGGAGTGGGCCTCCGACGCCCTGGTGAGCGGCTACTCGCGCGGCAAGCTCTACCGCACGCAACTCGCGCACACGCCGGCGGGCTACGTGGCACGCAACCACCTGCTCGCGGCGCTCAACATGCTGACCGTCGATGCCTGCGTCTCGCCGAAGGGCGACCTCGTGGTGGCCGTCCACAGCGGCGTGCCGGACTGGGGCAGCGGGCCCAAAGGCAAGGGGCGACTGTACAAGATCTCCTACGTGGGGAAAAGCCTGGCCCAGCCCGTGGCGATCTGGCCTGCCGGGCCGCGCGAGGTCCGCATCGCCTTCGACCGTCCTCTCGATCCGGCACATCTCCGCGACCTCGCCCGGCAGGCATTCCTCGAATACGGCCCCCACGTGAGGGCGGGCGATCGCTTCGAGTCGTTGCGGCCAGGCTACGCCGTCGTGGAGCAGCAGTTGGCGGCGCCGCGCCGGCGGCTCCCGGTGCTGGGGGCGAGCGTGACCGGCGACCGGCGCACGCTGGTATTGAGCACGGCAGCGCACCCGATGGCCGCCCACTACGCGCTGACGCTGCCGGGGATGGGCCGGCCGCAGAAGCCCGGCAAGGGCGAACTGGGGCAGGTGGCGGAAGTCGATCTCGACTACGACCTGAGCGGGGTGGAGGCGTCGTGGCAAGCGGGCGAGGGCAACTCGGAACACAAGGGCTGGCTGCCTCACCTCGATCTGAGCGCGTCGCGCGCGTTCTCGAGCGGGAGCGCCGAGCACGACGCCCTCTGGCAAGCCATGCGCCAACCCGGAAGGCTCACGCTGCGCACCAAACTCGACCTGTGGCAGATGCTGCGCCCCGCCATGCAGCCAGGCTCGCGCCTCGATCACGTCTGGCCGGCCGAGCGCGTGACGCTCACCTTCCGGGCCTCCGCGCCGTTCGCGGTGAAGGTCGGCACCGGCAAGGCCGTCCCGTCGGAGCGCGTCAAAGGCAAGCATCAGGTCGAGGTGGCGGTCTCCCCAAAGGAGGGCGAGCCGGTGCTCGTCGAGCTGGTGCTGGTGACGGGCGACGCAGAAACAACACTGGGCGCGACGTTCCGCACCAACGAGGACGCCCGCGCCCGGCCGCTCCTGCTGCGGCGCTTCCTGCTGCCGTGGGCAACCCTCCAGCCGGCGCCAACAGTGGTGCGCGCGGTCCCGGAGCTGGAGGGTGGGAACTGGCTGCGCGGCCGGCGCGTGTTCTTCAGCGAAGAGGCGGCGTGCGCCAAATGCCATCTGGTGCGCGGCGAGGGCGGGCGCATCGGGCCCGACCTCTCCAACGTCACGTACCGCGATTACCACTCCGTTTTGAGGGACGTCCGCGAGCCGAGCGCCGCCATCAATCCCGACTATCTCACGCACGTCATCGAGCTGACGACCGGGCAAACCTTCGTCGGCGTGGTGCGCTCGGCCGCGGGCGGGAAGGTGGTCCTCGGTGACTCGACGGGCAAGGAGCGCACGGTGGCGAGCAGCGCCATCGAGTCGATGGAGCCGACGGCGAGTTCGATCATGCCGGAGGGGCTGGACAAGGCGCTCGGCCCGGAGAAGATGCGCGACCTGCTGACGTTCCTGCTCGCCGAGCCGCCCGCGCCGGCCGCTCTCGAACGGCCCGGCGCCCCTCCGCCGCGCTCCCGGGCCGAGGTACAGGCGGTGCTGAAGGGCGTGGCGCCGCCGGCGAAGGGGGGCAAGCGCCTGTGGATCGTGCTGGTGTCGGGCCCCAAGGACCACGGGCCGGGGGAGCACGATTACCCGCTGTGGCAGCGGCGCTGGTACAACCTCCTCGCGCTGGCGGAGAACGTGCGCGTCGAGCTGGCCAGCGGCTGGCCATCGCCGCTGCAACTGCGCGGCGCCGATGCCGTCGTCTTCTACTCCAACAACCCGGGCTGGTCGGCGGCGCGGGCCAAAGAGCTCGACGCCTTCCTGGCGCGCGGGGGCGGGCTGGTCTACCTGCACTACGCGATAGACGGCCATCGCGACGTGGAGGCGCTGGCGGAGCGCATCGGCCTGGCCTGGCGCGGCGGGCGCTCGCGCTTCCGCCACGGCCCGCTGGAGCTCGACTTTGGCGAGGGCAAACATCCGATCACGCGCGGCTTCCGCAAGGTCAAGTTCGTCGATGAGAGCTACTGGGAGCTGGTCGGCGACCCGAAGCGCGTGGAGGTGCTGGCGACCGGCGTGGAAGAGGGGAAGGCCCGCCCCCTCCTGTGGGCGCGGCAACAGGGCAAAGGCCGCGTCTGCGCGAACGTCCTCGGGCATTACACGTGGACGTTCGACGACCCGCTCTTTCGCGTGCTGGTGCTGCGCGCCATCTGCTGGACGGCGGGACAGCCCGTGGATCGGTTGACGGAACTGGCGACGGTGGGAGCTCGGATGGCCGACTGAGCGAGCTCGCGGTCAGGGGAAGAGACGGCGGACGTCGTCGAGAGTGCCCACTGGCTCGATCGCGTCGCACACGTACCTGCCCAAGGAATGGGGCGCCGACCGCAAGCGCTGCCAGGAGGCGGGCATCCCCGACTCGGTTGTCGATCGCCCCAAGGGGCAGATCGTCCTGGAGCAACGCGACCGGGCCAGGGCCCGTGGCGTGGCCCTGGCCTGGCTGACCGCCTCGAACAAGTTGGTCAAGCTCATCGAGGTGGGTCATGCTTTCACAGGTTCATCTCCCGGGTGGGAAGGCAATGCGATTGCGGGCGGCCCGGCGCTCGCGGTCCGAGGCTTCGCCGTCCGCGAAGCGCTCGGCCACGAGCACGGCCTCGCGGCAATCCGCGTTGGGGAACAGGCCCCAGATGCGCCGACAGCAAGCCACGAGGTAGAGCCTCACCTTGCGGTCGCTGGCCTTGCTCCCCAAGAACGTCAGCATCGGCGCCGGGTCGGTGCAGGCAAACCACTCCTGCTCGGTCATGCTCCCTCCGGTCGTCTCCGCTCTCCTCCCCCGCGTAAGCGGTGCCCATGCCTTGTCCGGGAAGGCCTCGCCGCGACTACCAGCTAATCCGCAACGATTTGCATGCCGCCACGTAGCTCGCCTCCAGATCGAGCGGCACCGCCAGTTCGTGGCTGAGCCACAGCGGCAGCACCGGCAGCGTCGCCCCCAGCGCCAGCGCCGCCGGCCACGCCTCCAGGCGCATCCGCGTGCCGATGCCCCTGGTGCGGTAGGCCACCGCATACAGCTCGGACGAAACGATGCCGCTGGCCTCATCCCCGAGCTGCATCCGTCGCATCAACTCTCCGTGCAAACTGTCGCGCCGTTCGGTGACAACGTCCACCACGATTACCGAGATGCCCTGCTGGAGATAGGCGGCACATTTCGTGGCAAACGCGAGGCGGTGGGCGGGGCGGTCCTTGTTGGCGGGGCTGACCAACTCGATGGCGGCCACGAAGGCGCGAGTACCCTGGCTTTGGTAGACCTTCACCTCGAACACATCGAGGTCGATGAACTCGACGGACACATCGAGGGTTGGTCGAGGTGGCGCCCAGACGGCCGTGGCAACCGCGCCGTTCTCTTCGCCTGGCCCGGCAACGGGCGGATCGTCTTTTTCAAAGGTGACCACGTCTGTTTCGACGGTGACTCCAAAATGGACGTGCGGCGCTGCGCGATAGCGCGGAGGCAACTGGCCCCCGTTCAGGAGCTGCGTCATGCAGATCGGCCAGGTGCTGTGGAAGCTGTCCCAGCTCAGATCGTCGCCCGGAGGCACGTGAAAATGATCGAGTAACGGCATCGCTCACCTTCTCTCCTGGCGCCCTCCGCCCCGCGCCCCCTGGAGGAGCGCCCGCACCTCCCGCGAAGTGCGCTGTCCCAGCAGCGGCCCCTTGAGCTCCGCCAGCGCCGGCACCGACAGCCCCTCCATCACCTGGCGCGTGGCGGTGAACTGGTTGACGGGGACGCTGATCGAATCGACCCCCAGCGCCGCCAGGGCCACGGCCCCCAGCGGGTCGGCCGCGATCTCGCCGCACACCGACACGGGCTTGTTCGCCCGCTGGGCGTCGCCGACGACGGCGTGGACGAGGTGCAACAGGCCCGGGTGCAGCGTGTCGATTTGCCCCGAGGCCACCGGGTCGTCGCGGTCCAGGCCGAGGGCCGACGCCGTCAGGTCGTTGGTGTCCAGCGCGAAGAAATCGACCTGCCCCGCCCACGCGGTCACCAGGGGGACCGCGGCCGCCACCTCGATCATCGCGCCCAGCGGCACGTCGGCGACGTGCTCCAGGCCCTCGCGCGTCAGGTCGTCGCGGGAGCGGGCCACCGTCTCCAGGGCAAAGTCGAGCACCTCGCTGCGCGTCACCAGCGGCACCAGGATGCGCACGGGGCCGACGAGGGCCGCCCGCAGGATCGCCCGCACCTGCTCGCGGAACAACTGCTGGAGCGGCGGCGACTCCAGCACCATCCGCCAGTCGAAGGGCCGCACCGCTGCCGAGCCCAGGCGCGAGACCGACGCCAGTTTGTCGGGGCGCAGGTCGAAGGTGCGGATGCACACCGGCCTGCCCTCGAGCATCTGGAGCAGCTTGCGGTAGATCTCGACCTGCTCCTGCTCCGTCGGCAGCGTGCGCCGGGCCAGGAACATGAACTCGCTGCGGTAGAGCCCGACCCCGCTCACCCCCAGGCGCACTGCCGGGCGCGCCTCGTAGAGCAGGTTGATGTTGACCTCGACGCGGGGCAGGCCGGCCGCGGCCGGGACGGCGGGCGCCTCCGGCACCAGGGCGGCCTCGGCGGTGGGGTTGGCGGGGACCACGCAGTCGGCCGGCGGGTCGAGCGCCACCACCCCTCGGGTGCCATCGACCAGCAAGCGCCGGCCGGGGTGGGCCACGCTCTCGAAATCGCTCACCTGGCCCACCATCGGAATGCCCAGGCTGCGCGCCAGGATGGCGGCATGGCTCTGCGCCCCGCCTTGCTTCACCACGACGCCCGCCAGATGGTCGAGATCGACGGCGAACAATTCCATCACCGATGCCTCGCGCGCCACCAGCACCACCCGGTCTCCGGGGTCGCGCGCCAGCCCGCTCGTGCTCCCGGGGGTGGCGCGTGGCCGCAACTGCCACAGCAGCCGATGAAAGACGTCCTTGATGTCGTAGACGCGCTCCTGGAAGAAGGGGGTCGAGACCTTCTGAAAGGCAGCGACGTACTTGTCGAGCGTGGCGAACAGGGCCCCCTCGGCACTGGCCCCGGCGCGCAGGCAAGCATCGAGGTCCTGTTCGATGGTGCGGTCCTGCATGATCATGAGCTGCGCCTGCAAGATGGCGCCGTGGTCCTCCCCGACGAGCTCGGAAATGCGCCGGCTCAGGTGGTTGATCTCGGCGCGGGCGCGTTCGGTGGCCTCGGCAAGCCGGCGGCGCTGCGCGGGCAGGTCGGCGCTGCGCAGGCCAATGGTGCTGCGCCATTCGTCGAAGCCATCGACGACGTAGGCCTGCCCCAGGCCGACGCCGGGGCTGAGCGGCACGCCTTGCAGGCTGGTCGTCGGGGGGCAGGGGCCCTCGCCACCCGCGGCGAGGACGTCGTGGGCGACGGCGGACACTCGGCCGAGCAGGTTGGCGTCGCCGATCAGCGAAGCAAGCTGGGCGGCCACGGTGACGAGCGTGCGCACCTCGCTGGGCGAGAAGGTGCGCGACTCGACCGTCTGCACGACGAGGACGCCTTGCAGCGCCCCGCCCTCGACGAGCGGGACGCCGAGGAAGGAGCGATAGGGGTCCTCGCCGGCCTCGGGGAAATACTTGAAGCGCGGGTGATGAAAGGCGTCGGCCACCATGACCGGCTCGAGCTTCTCGGCGACCAGCCCCGTCAGGCCCTGGTCGAGCCGCATGCGCACCTGGCCGATGGCGTCGGGCTTGAGCCCGACCGTGGCGCCGAGGACCAGCTCGCCGGTCTCCGGTTCGAGGAAGTAGACGGAACAGACCGCGGTCTGGAAGCGATTCTGGATGAGGCGAACGATGTTGGCCAGCGTCTCGGCGGGGTCGTGACTGTGGACGACGAGCTGGGTGATCTCCCCGAGGGTAAGCAGCAGGGAGCTCTCGTAGCTGGTCCTGGCCTGGCTCATCTTTCGCCCCCCCGGTGCCGACGCTGGACCTGGTGCTCCCCCTGTGTGCTGATTATCGCCAAGGAGGCCCCTTGGGGAAAGCCCCAACTGGCGCGCGCCAGCGAGGGCGAGGCAAATCTTCCGGGAGGGCATCGCCAAGCCGCGAGCGGAATTGCGCCAGGCCCGCCGCTTGCGGCTTAGCGATCCGCGCTCCCGGGCCTTTGGCCTCGCCCCAGTGGCACCGCCCAGGCCCACGTCCCCAGCCACGGCAAGCGGCCCCCGATCATCAGCCGCCGCGCTTGCCGCAGCCAGGCGATCCTCAGCCTCGCGCCGCGCCGCAGATCGACCGCCAGCACTTCGAGCCGAACGTCGTCGGTCCACTCCCCCGCCGCCAGCGTTTGCACGAACGCGCGCCCGTCGGCCAGAGGGCCGCCCTGGGCCGGCAGCGGCGTTTGGGCCGCGAAGTCGTCGAAGCGCTCGCGGAAGCGCTCGCCCAGGCAGCGCGCCAACGCCGGCCAGGCGCGCGCCGCTTCCTGGCGCCGTTTGCTGGCCAGCGAGCTCGCCGCCAGGCGCAGGCGCTCGGCGTCGAAGTGGGCAGGGGGATCGCCCCGCCCCGTCAGGGCGCGCACGAGGGCGGCCTGCTGCTCGGCCAGGCGGGCGCGCCCGTCAGGTGCGGACATGGCCGGCCTCCCGGCGACAAGCCCCGCGCCGCACCGCCGCTGCAATGTCGTCGAGCTCTTCGTGCAGTTCCGCCTCGGTCGGGAAGTTTTCGTCGCGCTCCAGTAACACTCCGGGGAGCTTCGTGCGGGCGCTCAGCTCCTCGAGCAGGTCGAGCACCGGCCTCGGCGTGCGGTAGGTGTGGGTGTCGTGATAGGTGCCGTGGCGGTCGTGCCCGCCCGCCACGTGGACGTAGGCGATCCGGTTCAGGGGCAATTTGTCGAGGAAGGCGAGAGGATCGTGGCCGTGGTTGCGTGCGTTGGCGTAGACGTTTTCGACGTCGAGCAGCAGGAGCGTGTCGGTCTGTTCGAGTACCTCGCAGAGGAAGTCGGCCTCGTCCATTTCCGGCGCCGGCCACTCGAAGAGCGTGGCGACGTTTTCCAGGGCCAGCGGAACGGGCAGCGCTTGCCGGGCGGCGCGGACGTTGGCGACGACGACGGCGAGGGCCTCGCGGGTGCGCGGCAGGGGCAACAGGTGGCCCGACTCCAGCCCCCCGGCGCGGACAAAGCAGAGGTGCTCGCTCACGCAGGGAGCATGGACGCGCTCGGCCAGGCGCGCCAGGGTTGCGAGTCGAGCCGGGCTGGGCGGCTCCGCCCCGCCCAGCGACAGGGAGATGCCGTGCGGCACGACGGCCACGCTGCGCTCGCGCAACCGCTCCACGGCGAGAGGCAGGTGGGCCGTGCCGAAGTCCTCGGCGATCAGCTCGACGAAGCCCAGGCCGGGGCGCCGGTCGATGGCCAGCGCCAGCTCGGGCCGCCAACCGATGCCTTCGCCAAGAGGGGGAACGAGGGCACTCATTCGGTGCCTCCCGTGGGGGGTGGCAAGGTCGCCGGCTCCTCGCTCGTCGGCGGGTGCTGCACGGCATAGCGCAGTTTGACCAGGGGCCCGGTGGCCAGCGCGTTGACGCCGAACAGGCCGACGGCCAGGGAGAGCTCGGGGCCCGGCAATTCCTCCGACTCCTTGCGCAGGCGGGCCTCCAGGGCGGCGTTCTGTTCCCGGAGTTGCCCGAGGAGGCGATCGCCGCGCCGGCTGCGGCGGGGGGGCGTGAGCCCCGCAAGGACGGCGAAGGCGATCGGGGTGGCGCACGCGATCAGGAGGAGGTTATCGAGCGACTGGCCGCGCCCCAAGTCGAAGACCACCTTGATCGCGCCGAACAAGGCGACGAGGGCGAGCAGGACCACAGGCGCCCAGCGGGCGCGGGCGGCCTGGCTTTCGTTCAATTCCAGGCCGAGTTCTTGCAGGTGCTTGCCCAGCGCCGCGGTCTCCGCCGTCACGTTCTCGGTGGCGTTGTAAACCGTGAGGCGCCCCTGGGCGATCTCGAACAGGCGCTGTTCGAGCGGGTGGGAGCCCGCCGGGGGCGCGTTCTCGCGGAACAACTTCCCGGTGGACTGGCCGAGCGTGAGCTGTCCGCTCTGCACCAGGCGGGCGGTGGCGGCGTTCACCGCCCAGGCAGGCCCGCCGGCGAGGTGGGCGACCTCATAAGGGTGAAGAAGCAGCCCCTCCGCGGGGCGCCCGCCCGGAGAGCGCAGGGCCCAGCGGAGCAGCAGGGCGAGCAGAAGGCCGGCCACGAAGGTGCCGGCGAACAGGGCAGCGAAATCGGCAACCGACCAGTCGAAAGGGGCCATCGATGGTTTCTCTTTGCTCCGTGAAAGGACAGGGCGCCCGG